>CAZXMO010000003.1:19972-94895 GCA_964641125.1 uncultured Spirochaetales bacterium | reverse complement strand
TCGGGAAACAGCTCGGCTAATACAGGCCATTCGAGGACCGACAGTCCGTCGAGGTCAGACGGTAGGAGAAGATCAAAAAGAGCACGGTAGAAGGACGACGGGTCTTGGAGATAGATGCAGGAATCCGTACAGGATTTCGAAAAATTATTGTAGAGCTCTTTGGAGTATGAGACGGGGATAATCTTCACTTCGGGGATTCGTCTTTTGACCGCTTCGTAGGCATACCCGAGTCCGGCCCCGAGTATTATTACCGAGGTGGAAGGCTTATTGAGTCGTTCCTTGACGAAGCGCTCGGCTTCTCGAACGGGATCGTATTTTGAGTGGATTATCTTATCTTCGGTGCGAGCTGAGGTTTTTCCCGATTTCGCCTTAAACAGAGTAATCATTCCGCGCCGGAGTAACTAAGAATCCTTTCTATTATCTCTTGGGAGGTTGTGACCTCGCCGGGATAGACAAACGATTTTTCCGAGAGATCGATAGAGCCCTGAGGAATCTTGAACAATGTCTGAAGACCTACCTTTATCTGGTGGACGAGAAGATCGGTATTGACGTGGAACTTCCCGGGCATGATTATGAGGAGAACGTGCCGGTCGATACTAAAGACGTTGACCGAATCGGGCATCATCGACGATACGATTCGGATTGCATCCTCCCGAAGACGATAAGTTTCAACAAGCTCGGCCTCTCCGTGGAGGAGATCAATAAAGCCCTTGAGGGAGACTAAGAAGAAGGTAAGCCTGTTTTGATCACCGGTGACGAGTTCTAGAGACTCTTGAACCGAGGAAAGGAGTTCGCTTCGGGACCTTACTTCGGCTCCGGTAAGCCTCTGAAATGTGGTGTTTCGTGAGTGATGTATGATTTCGCCGAGATCTCGAGAAAGGGATTCGAAATCAACGGTCTGAAGGGCCGAGCTCGAAAGAAAGGGACAATCGGTGGTCAAAAAAACCGCGTCTACATCGTCACTGTGGCGGAAGGGTACGAGGAGGAGCTCGGAAATAAGGGAGTACTCACGATTGGAAAAAAACCTCTTGAATGTGTCCATATCCTCTTCCCTGACGAGGGAGTGTCCCCCTGAAAGGGAGGGTGATTCCGAGAGAAGGGAATAAGGGATTCGCAGCCGATGTTCGGTAGTTTCATCATAGCCCTTGATGGAGTAGGGGACGAAGTGCCTTCCCTCATAACCGAGTACGAGCAAAGCGGCCTTCTTAGCCTCGAACTCCCTGAGTAGAAGGTCGAAGATCTCGGCGGGGGCTTGAAGATCGTTTTCGATCCTTTCCGAGTTCCAGAGAAGAGCGTGGACGTCGGGAATGTGCAATTCACCTTCACCGATCTCGGAGGCGACACCGGAATCCGCGAAGGAGCTTTCAGCGGAACCCTTTTCGAATATTCCTATATCGGTCGGACCGAGCCAGGTATCGCTTTTTTTTTTAGCCCCCCCCGAAGGGCGTGATGATTCCCGGCCGGTTTTTGGATCCTGAGGCTTTGGGACTGAAAACTCGGATGCCTTGTCGAGTAATCCCATCGTCAGCTCTTAAGACCTAGTTCTTCGAAAAGTCTCTTGTACACGTCGAAGTGTTCGGATTCGGCAAACTCCCGGATTTTCTCTTCGGGTAGAGATTCGAGGAGCTGATCCATGTAGCTCAAAACGGATTTGATCTCAGCTTTGAGGTCTTCGGGAATCTCGGTTTCGAGCTGTTCGGTTTCGAACTCCGCTTCCGCACCGCCGAATTCGTCTTCGAGTTCCGACTCCAAGATCTCCGGCGGCTCGAGGGTAACTTCGGGTTGTTCTATTTCGGGTTTCTCCGTCTCGGGTTCAGCTTCTTCGGGTTCCTCGATCCCGAGCTCTTCTATATCGAGTTCCTCGACTTCGGGCATCTCCACCTCGGAAAGATCGAGCTCCTCTTCGGTGTCGAGGTCGATAGGTGTTTCCTCGTCCTCTTCTGTTACTATTTCAGGCAGCTCGGCGGATTCGAGGGGCTCTTCTTCTAAGTCTTCTATATCTAACTCGATTTCCCCTTCATCTTCCTCCGGTTCTTCGATATCAAGGGTAAAATCTTCTTCGGGTTCAGCTTCCTCCGGTTCCTCTATGACGAGCTCCGGTTCTCCGGTTTCGAGATCGATGTCGAACTCGTCGAGATCTTCGAGGACCCCTTCTTCAGCGCCTTCTGCTACGGGGAATTCCTCCGACAGGGCTTCCTCGTGATCGGCGATAAAATCGTAATCATCGTCATCCTCGACTTGAATGTCCTCGAGCTCATCCTCGGTCAGTTCTATCTCCTCGGGAGATTCGACCGCCTTGGGTTCCTCGTCCTCCTCCGGAATGGAAACCTCGATTTCGTCGATGAGCTCGTTTTCAGGTATGGCGTGAACGGCCCCTTCACCCTTTCTCCGCGGTTCGGTTTCGGGGCTCTCGAGTGACTCTTCGACTTCTTCGGGCAGCTCTTCATCTCCCAACTCGGGGATAATATCCTCACCTTCTGTGATCGATTCGGGTTCGGAGAGGTCGGGAAGATCCTCTTCGTCGAGCTCGAAACCCTCCTCCTCGGTTTTCTCGGCCTCTTCGAGCTCAGAGAGCTCCGGAAACGATTCCAAATCGAGCTCTTCGAACTCCTCCGCTTCCGCTTCGGTGATATCGGCGGTACTCAGAATATTATCGAGCTCGTCCCCCGTAAGGGTCTCTTCGGTGGTGACGTCCTCATCGGGCGCAGCGGTCGTTTTACCTACTTCTTCGGTAATCTCGGCGGTATTGAGGATGTTATCGAGCTCGTCTCCGGTCAGTGCGATGGTTTCATCCTCATCTTCGATGAAGAATCCCGGTTCAGCTTCGGACTCGAGGGAGGGCTTGTGCTGGACTTCAGGAGCTTCGGCTACTCTAAGGGATGAAAGCTCGGATTTGAGAGAGGATAACTCGTTCTTGATAGAGAGGAGCTCTTCCTCGATCTTAGTGAGAATACGGGAAGAGTCCTCCGGGAGGCTGGGCTCTTCCCGGCTTGTGGAGGTGTGCTCTTGGAGTTCCGCTTCCTCCGCCTCGGTTGATTCGAGTACGAGTTCATCCTCCTCGAAAGTCTCGGTATCTTCGATCTCCAGCTCAGGGAGCTCCTCACCGGGCTCGTTCGTTTGGAGATCGGAGAGATCAATGTCCTCGAGGTCCTCCTCGGTGGCGGGAAGCGCGGTTTCTTCGAAATCAAAGGGTTCGGTTTCAAGTTCAGGCTTATCCTCGAGGGGAATCTCGATAAGGTCTTCCTCTTCGAAAGAGGGAAGCTCACTTTCTTCAGGCTCCGAGATCTCTTCTCCGGGTTCTTCGACCGTTCCTGCGAACTCATCGCCTAAATCGAAAATATCCTCTTCGAAGACATCCGGCCCTTCGGATTCGTCCTCTTCAGGAACTGAGTCGATGTTCAATTCTTCCAGATCCGAATCAATGTCCATTTCGGGAACCTCGAACTCCTCCTCGAAATCCGAATCCTGCTCCAAGTCGCCGAGAAGAGTTTCCTCCTCCTCGGTAAGGTGCACCCGTTCGTTTTCCTCATCTTCTAAGTCTTGGAGTTCTATATCACCCTCGGATGCGAGGGGCTCGGAATAATCTTCGGGGCCGGATTTTACCCACACTCCATATTTTTCGAGGTCCTGGTCTTCAGGAATGGCTGCAAACTTCGAATCTACACCATTAGGATCGGGCTCTGGATTGTGACCAAGTGTCTTATCCATTTCGTTGGTCATTACTTACTCCTGAAAAAAATGCTCTGCCTTCCCCAATTATCGGTATAACCGGTATTCGCGTTTATAGATAATTTCACTATATACAATATTAGCATTAATCGCAACAATATACAGGATCCCCCGGAACTCAAGATTATGATCGAACTATCCGTTATTACAAGTATGAAGACCGGGTCTCGAATCATCATATCGCTCTACATAGGCTACGCCGTTTATTCCCTTCTTACGCTGGTTTACGGTCAATCGGGACTCACGGCATTGGGTGAGCTCAGGGCTTACAGCGAAAAGCTCGTACGGAATCTCGAGGAGATACAGGAAACCAACCGACGTCTTCATACGGAGATAGACCTCCTGCGCTCGGAGGCTGAATATATCCGCCTCGAGTCCAGACGAATAGGATACTTCGAGCCAGATGAGGGTATTATCCACATCGAAGGTTACGAAAACCGAAAGAACCACTACGCTGTAGGAAAAATCATACGGTGGGAAATATCTCAGGACACGCGAAAGAAGCTATTCAGAAGCCTCGGCCTCGCCTCGGCGCTCTTAATGTTCCTGGTAATGACCCTCTCCAGACGGAAAGGCGTCGACTCGCGGAGCCGATGAGCACCTTTATTCCCGAGTAATCTTTCGAGCCTCCAGATAGTACCGCTTCTCCCGGGAATGTCCCAGGGAAAAGGATTTTCGGGGAAGGGCTCCCTTGGAAACAACCGCGGGAAACAACTCATCCTTGGGGAAATCGGGCAGAAAGAATCCGGCGCCGTCGTCCTTTGATCCGGCCTCACGGACGGTCTCCTCGTCATGAACATAGTCGATATGCGACCCGGGTTCGGATTCCATATATGCGTTCAAGACGGCGTCGATCGACTCTACGGGGAAATCGAGCCGCGGCTCGACTAGTTCGAGTCCGTAGCGGTTTCCTCCGGTATGGACAACGGCGGTATGCGAATCCTCGGCGGCAGGTCCGGGAAGGGAGGTGCCGTAGGAGAGTTGGGTGATCTTCCAGCCCGCCGATTCGAAAGCCTCCATCAGCGACTCCGTCCGGATACGTGAGAGGATGCGGTGAATAGGGTGGAAGACGAGGCCCGGGTCGTAGAGATTAACGATTTCCACCAAGGCCCAACGAGCCGGATGTTCCTCGAAAACACCCCCGGGTAGGGATTCCTTGAGGTCTTCCCACACCGTCTTAGCGGTGGCAAGGGAGTGATTGCCGTCTCCCATGGCGAAAAGAAGGGGATTGGTAGCACCGTATTTAGACTCGAAATCAGCCGGATCGGCGAGGGCTGTGAGGGCTCCGCCGATCTGTTCCCACGCCTTCCCGGGGGGGAGAAAGAACCCGGATACGTGTCCTCCCCCGAGCATGAGGGGAAAAGAATACTTTTCCTCTAAATCGCCGTATGCATCCGCGAGAGGACGGATTACGGTGTGCTCAGGATCGTCGATGAGTACCATGATGTGGGGTAGCTCGAAGACGGCGTCCTCCCGGATCGCTCTGCGGGGAGGAATTCGCTCAAGGATGGTTTTTTCGGTAGCCCGGATGAGACTTACCGACCCCGGCGTAAAATCGTAGTGCTCCAAGTCCAGGGCGGCGACGAGGCCCCACCTGTCGGGAGAAAAGGGAGTCGAGCGCTTTACCAGCATGCCCCCGGACCCCGCTGAAACGAGGATATCCTCACTGCGGTAATACTCCATGGTTTTCCGGATCCTGTCGATTTTCGCATCTTTTTCGGGAGACTCGAGGTCGGATTCGGGAAGAATCATGTGATATGTCGAGGGTTCACCATCAACGATCCGTTCCACCTCCCGCCAGTAGGAGGGTTCGGAGGTAAACTGATCGCAGGCTATGACCGCCCATTTCTTCAGATCGACCCGGCTCGCGGGCAGGTGGATCTCGGGTATTTTCAGTCCGATACTTCGCAATGTTTCTTCGGCCTTCATGGTTCCTCCTTGGGGTTTTTTATACAATGACTTTGAAAAGGATTCAATAGAATGTAGAATATACGGGTGGGAGTAAAGACGTTTATCCTGTATATGGATCGATTTCCCGGGGAGCCCGATTTTCTTGCCAAGCTCCCCGGCTTTTTCAAAGCCCTCGGGGCGGATGCCTGGGGGATCGAGTGGAGCAGATTCTACCCGTGGACCCTGGGATCCAGATTCGGATCGTCCTACAAGTATCCCGAAGAGTGTGTACAAGGTCTCCTTAAGAAAAGCGGGACCGAAGGGGTGTCGTTTCTGCCGGTTGTCGATCCCCGGATCCTCAGCGACCTCGTCATAGAATCCGGATGTTTCGAGTATATGGGTATCGGTTCGAACGATTCGATGGTCCCGAAGCTCGATCCGGCGGCGATAGGGGGAAGGCAGCTGCTAGACGAGATACTCGAGGATCTTTTCTCCCTCTACACCGATGGAGGCCCTCTTATGCTTCTGAAAACCCGAGCCGGGGGAAACATCGGCACAACAGAAGAGATCGCGGGATATATCGAAGAACGATTTGATACCGATGTGGTCACAGCCCGTCCGGGGGATGATTCGATCGTTTTTATCGAAGAGCCCCGACGTCCATGGCTGCGGATGCTTCATCGAATTATAGGCGCCGAGACCGCCCGGGATTTTTCCGTATACAAGGCCTCAAAAGAGGTGGATCTTTTCTTGAAGGATATCGAAGGTATCACCGAGGATTCGTGGAGAAGGGTTCGTGAAACCAGGGAAGCACTTACTGAGCTCCAGGAGCGAACATATCCGTGCGCAGATCTGAGGGAGGGGGAAATCCATCTCAAAAAACTGGCGGGTAATATCGAAATGATCCACCGTATTTTCGAAGAGTTCGAGGAGAGGACCCGAAGGATCCTCGAACCTTCGCACCTGAGAGGACTGAGTAATTCTTTCCTCTTTCCCCTCGAGGAAGAGCTGGCCCTCATCGAGGCCCGTTTGAAGCAGTTTGCCCCGCCAAGAAGGAAGAAAAAGTCTTGAAAGGGATTTCTAATCCCTATACTATAGACATCCAACGCCAGTACAAACGAGTCAATGTTCAGGAGATAAAAAAGTGACTAACCTTGTAGATAGCTATCTCAAGCAGAAAACGCCGGAATCGGTCGATACCGACTTTGTCGTCTATCTCGCGAATATTTCCAAAATAGCGGAGGTATCCCCAAAAATCGCAGGGGCCGTTATCCAGGAATTGGCCGATCAGCGGAGTAATCTCAAGCTCATCGCGAGCGAGAACTATACCAGTGTCGCTTCTCAAGCGGCCATGGCGAACCTGCTCACCGACAAGTACGCCGAGGGGTACCCGCACCACCGGTTCTATGCCGGATGTAACAACGTAGATGCCGTAGAGGAGCATGCCGCCACCGAGGCGATGAAGCTGTTCGGGTGTGAGCATGCCTATGTGCAGCCCCACAGCGGTGCCGATGCCAACCTTATGGCCTACTGGGCAATACTCCATACTCGGGTGGAGCTTCCCTTTTTCGAGAAGGTCGGGGAGATGAACCCCTCGAAACTCACGGATGCGGACTGGAGTGAGCTCAGAAAGTTGAGCGGTAATCAGCGTCTCCTGGGCATGGACTATTATTCCGGGGGACACCTGACCCACGGATACCGGCACAATATATCCGCCCGGATGTTCGACGCCCACTCGTACGGAGTAAGCAGGCAGACCGGGCTCATCGATTACGACGAATTGGAAAAACAGGTGAGAGAGATCGAGCCCCTCATTCTCCTGACCGGATACAGCGCTTATCCTCGGCTTATCGATTTTAAACGGATGCGGGAAATAGCCGATACCGTGAACGCCGTTCTCATGGTCGACATGGCCCACTTCGGCGGTCTGGTCGCCGGCAAGGCCCTGACCGGGGTGTTCGATCCCGTCCCCTACGCCGACGTGATTACCGCCACTACCCACAAGACCCTGCGGGGTCCGCGGGGAGGATTGATTCTGTGTACCGAAGAGTTCAAAGACGCCGTCAATAAGGGATGCCCCTTGGTTATCGGCGGACCGCTTCCCCACATCCTCGCGGCGAAAGCGGTGGCCATGACCGAGGCCAATACCCCGGAGTACCGGGAGTACGCGAAGCGTATCATCGAGAACGCGAAGGGGTTGGCCGCTTCTCTTATGAAGCGGGGAATCGAGCTCGTCACCGGCGGTACCGACAATCACCTGATGCTTATCGACGTACGCCCCTTCGGGTTGAACGGACGGCAGGCTGAATCGGCCATGAGGGAGTGCGGGATAACCTTGAATCGAAACTCCATCCCCTACGACCCCAACGGTCCCTGGTACACCAGCGGGCTGAGAATAGGTACTCCCGCGGTGACCACCCTCGGCATGGGGTTGGAAGAGATGGACGAGATCGCCGAGGTCCTCTCCGCTGTGATAACGAAGACCCGGTCTCTCTCCCGCAACGGCAAGAAATCGTCCAAGTACGTCCTCGACGAGGGAATACGGGAATCGGCGCGGGGGCGGGTCCAGAAACTTCTCGATCGGTTTCCGGTCTATCCGGGAATAGATCTGGATTTTTTGAGAAACGCAATATGAAACGGGCGGTCCTCGGGGTTTTCATTATAATCCTCGTCGTCGCGGCCGTTCCGGCAATGGGCTCTTCGATTTCCGTAGGTCTCGGCTTTTCTACATTCAATTACGCCGAAATCTACCTCGCGACACACGCGGCGTTCCACATTGTCCTTGCCCGTGGAATGGAACTGAATTTCGGTTTCGACTTTGCTCTATGGCCGGTTCGGGGACCGGTGGAGAGGCCCCGATTCTACTTGCCCGTCTACGGAGGGATAGATTTTTTCTTCGGCAACTCCAACCCGATATTCTTCGTGGGGGTAGGGATCAACCCGGTTTTTGTCCTCAATCCGGAGCCTGACCCTCTCTACAACGAAGCGGGCTTGAGATTCTTCATGGGCCCTTCCTTGAGAGGGGGATTCCGCTTGAGGGTCCACGATTTTATGGCGTGGTTCTTCTATCTTCAGCAGGACCTTCTGATCGGCTCCCCCGGCTGGATCAACACCGCCACGAGCGTCAAGACGGGAGTCAATTTTCAGCTCTCTCCGGTTCGTCGGACCCGCCCGCTGGGCGCTTCCTGAGACATGCTATATACATAGGTCCCATACCCCCATCCGCATCGGGAAGAATCAACCGACCGTAAGCTGTCGAGCTTCCCTCCTCGATCGACACAGGTACAATTTTCGCCGCATCGGGATATTTTGCAAAAAGTTTGGCGAGTACCTCATCGTTCTCCCGTACCGATATTGTACAGGTGCTGTATACCAGGATACCGCCGGGTTTAGCGGTTCTGAGCGCCGAAACCAGGAAGGCGTAGGCCTGTTGGGCAAGGTGTCGGGTTCTAGCGGGGGACCATCCGGCAAGGTGCTTGGGAGAATGAAGAAGATGACGTTCCGAAGAGCAGGGAGCGTCGAGGAGAACCTTGTCGTAGGCATCCTGTTCATAGAGACACCACCGCGCCGCGTCGTGGCCTGTTACTCTCACCGTTCGCCGAGATTCCGCCGGCAGGTGCTCGTCGAGAACGTTTATGAGCCGCCTTCTCCGGGCCGCCGATCGATCGTTGCTGGTAAGATTACCCTTTCCCCCGAGTGCCGCGGCGAGGATCAGGCTCTTTCCCCCGGGGGCCGCGCACATATCGAGAATCGAATCACCCTGTTCCGGTTCCACCGCCCGGGCGGCGAGGTAGGACCCGTAATCGAGAAAGTAGGGCTTGAGAAGGCCCTCGGAGTAGGGGATCCGCTTCGGTTCCTCGAGGAGGGCCGTTTTCATGGCGGGCCATCGCACCCCGTACATCTCCCGGTAGAACCGCTCGAATCCCTCGGCTCCCTTGGGGGTCTTACCCATTCGAACCCTCCGCCGCGGTGCCTTCGAAGAGCTCGTCGTAGAGGGGGGCCATGGTCTTCCAATCGAAGCGGTCCATAGAGCTCGAGAGCTCCCGGAGGTTCGGGACTTTTTCATCTCCGAGCAGGGCGAAGAGCTTTTCTAGGAGTTCCGCTTCGCCGGCATAGAGGCAGCGGTCATGATATTCTTCGGGTAGTATCTCCGGATAGGAGAGCCGTTCGGGGAGGAGGGGATAGCACCCCGCCCGTATCGCTTCGACTACGGAATAGCCGAAGTTCTCCTGGATGGAAGTACTTATAACGATGTCGGCTTCTTCGAGGATTTGCATATAAGCCTTCCGGTCTTCCACATAGCCGTAGTGAAGTAGGCGGTCCCCGAGCCGGTCCTTCGCCTCTAAAAAAGGCTTCGGCACCGTCTGGAAATTCTCTCCCAGGAGAGCCAATTGGAAGTCTAATCCCGCCTCGGCGGCTCGGTAGAGAACATCGAAGAAAAGCCCCGGATTCTTGTCGAACTCCCACCGGTGGTTCCATACGATAAGGGGACCGCCGGTGTGGCCTGAAGGCTCGGTGCCGCCGGAAAGACCGAAATCGCACCCCGGGTAGAGAATCACACTCTTGGGCTCTATCTCTTCGGGTACCCACGTCGGTTTGAACTCCGGCATCTTCCTGATGAATTTGGGCAGCTCCTCGAAGAAGCGCGAATAGTGGAAACGGGAGTTGAATACGATTTTATCAGCTGTCAGGCAGGAAGTGATGTCGGTGAATCCGAAATGGTAATCCATCCGCTCTCCCGGGGGCAGGGGATAGGAGAGCTGGCTCTCGTGGAAATAAACGATACTCGCCGGACACCGGCTTCCCCACAAGCTCTTGAGGTCCGACAGCGACATGAGATCGGAGACGATTATCAGGTCGTAGAGCTCGGGGGCCGGGACGGTGCGGACGAAATGAAGCGCGGCGCCGCGCATCCGCCACTTCCAAAACCGGGCCGGGAGGGTCACCAGATCGATGTGGTGACGTGAAAAAGAAACAAGTCCGTCGGCAAAGGCTCTGTGAGACCCCCCGTAGAAGGGTTCTAAGAAAAGGACACGCAGTTTCATAGGGATTACTCTATCGGTTTTTACCGGCCGCGTCACCTCGGCTTGTCCTGTTGACTCTTTCATGGTGTGTAACTATTTTCTTTAATGTGGGAAAAATGAACGGACCTCGAGCAATAATCTTCGATCTGGACGGAACTCTGGCGGACACCTTGGCGGACCTTACCGACGTAACCAACGCCGTTCTTGCGGACAACGGCTTTCCCGGGCATGCCGAGGAGGCGTACCGGGATATGGTCGGCTGGGGTTTGACGAATCTGATTGTGCGGGCCCTTCCCGAGGACCGCCGCCGTGATGAAACGGTGAACGCCCTTGCCGCCGAGCTCCTTCGCCGATACACCCGGGAACCGGTTATCAAGACGCGGCCCTATCCGGGCATCCTTTCGATGCTCGACGAGCTCGAGGAAGGAGGGATTCCTATGTCGGTCCTCTCGAACAAGGCCGATCCGGTGGCACGCCGGGTTGTCGAGAGAATTCTTCCTGGAAAACGGTTCGCGGTCGTCCGGGGGGCCGTCGACGGCGCACCCAAGAAGCCGGATCCCCGATCGGCCCTGGAGATCGCGGAATCGATGGGAGTTCCTCCCAAAAAAGTCTTGTTCATCGGAGATTCGACAGTAGACATGCACACCGCCCGAGCGGCGGGAATGATTCCCGTAGGGGTGTCCTGGGGATTCCGGCCGCCCGAGGAGCTCCTTCGGGAGGGGGCGGAGCTCATTATCGAAGAACCTCGGGAAATACCGGTCCGAATGATTCTAAAATAGGGGAAAGTATGAAAGACGATTCGATCCGAAAAAAAGCACACGAGTACATCGAACTCGAGAAAAACGAGACTTTCAGGAGTGAGGTGAGGGAGCTCTTGAACGAAGAAGCATGGGATGAGCTCTCCGACCGGTTCTATACCGAGCTCGACTTCGGGACCGGAGGTATACGGGGCAAAATCGGAGGCGGATATAACCGGATGAATACCTACATTATCCGGAAGGCGACGAAGGGCTTGGCCGAATACATCCGTTCTCAGACCGGTGAAGGATCCGCGGTCATTGCCTACGATTCAAGGCGCTATTCCGATGTATTCGCGTCGGAGGCGGCCGGGGTCTTGAACGCGGCCGGAATCAAGGTGTATCTCTTTTCGTCCCTTCGCCCAACACCGGAGCTCAGTTTCGCGGTTCGGAAGCTCTCCGCAACCGCGGGGATCGTTATAACCGCGAGCCATAATCCGCCGGAGTACAACGGCTACAAGGTGTACTGGTCCGACGGTGCCCAGATAATAAGTCCCCACGATACCCGGATAATCGAAGAGGTACGAAAGGTCAGCGGCGAGATCGATTTTCTCGAAACCGGCGAAGCGAAGGAGAAGGGGCTCCTCGAGATTATCGACGAAGAGATCGACGAGCCCTACATCGAGATGATCCAGAGCCACTCCCTCAATCCGGAAATCCTCGAGCAATACGGAACGGAGGCGGTCGTCGTCTATACACCCCTTCACGGGACCGGGACCGAAGCGGTGGAACAGGCCTTAGGAAGGCTGGGACTCTCGGTAACCACGGTGCCCGAGCAGAGGGAACCTGACGGCGAGTTCCCGACAGTGGAGTTTCCCAATCCCGAGGAGCCGGAGGCCTTGGAGATGGCCATCGAATTGGCAAAGAAGAAGAACGCCGAGTTGGTTATGGCTACCGATCCCGACGGCGACCGCTTGGGTATTGCCGTTCCCGACGGCGGTGAGTATACCCTTTTAAGCGGTAACCGGATCGGGGCCCTCCTGTGTGATTACATCTTTTCTCAACTCGAGGAGAAAGGGAAGCTTCCCGAACATCCGGTCCTCGTCAAGACAATCGTCACCACCGAGCTGCAGAGGCTCATCGCCGAATCCTACGGCGCCGAGGTAGAAGACGTTTTGACCGGCTTCAAGTACATAGCCGGAAAGATCCGTGAGTTCGAAACTACCCCGAGGAGCTATGTCTTCGGCGGAGAGGAGAGTTACGGCTACCTGGTAGGGACGGAAGTCAGGGACAAGGATGCGGTCGGGGCGGCGGCTATGGTTGCGGAGATGGCCCTGTACAACCGAGCGAAGGGGCGTACCGTCATGGATCACCTGCGGGAGCTGTGGAAGCGGCACGGCTACTTCGAGGAAATCCTTATCTCCCGTAAGTTCGAAGGGGAAGAGGGGAGCAAAAAGATCAAGGAAATCATGCGTTCCTTCCGGGCGGAAACCCCTGAAAAAATAGGGAACGATCCGGTAACCACCGTCAAAGACTATCTGGAAGGAAAGGCTCTATATAAAACCGACGGCCGGGTAGAGGATATCGATCTGCCCCGGTCGAACGTTTTGCAATTCATTACCCGGGATGAATCGATTATTTCCATGCGCCCTTCGGGAACCGAGCCGAAGATCAAGTTCTACGCTTCGGCAAGATCACGGAAGGGAAAGGACCTCGACGCCGGAGTTTCAGAGGTCCGGCAGCGACTCGACACGATCCGGGCCTACCTGGACGGGGTTTTGAGTTAAAGACCGGCGTATCTGATATATGGGAGGAATCGTCGAGGCGCTTCCCGCGGTAGGGAAGGTATTCGGACTCATTATATTAGGTCTCCTCGTTTTTCAGATCGGTCCCTTAAGGAGGATCCTCGACCGTCTCATTTGGATCAACTTGAACATCCTCTTTCCGATCTACTTTATAGACAGCTTTTCCCGGGGATGGGACGAGGCCGTCGCCGGGGGATGGAGCTGGATGGTGATTTTTTTCGTCTCCTGCTTCGTGCTGATCGGATTTCAGTACCTCTTGGGCAGGGCTCTGATCGGAAGACGAAAACTTATTCCCAGCGAGCGCCCCAACGATCTGATCATCCTCTTCGCCGTCCAGAACTCCGGCTACATTCCCCTCCCTATTATCGAGGCCATAGCACCCGACGCCCTCATCGTGTATCTGTTCTTTTTCTTCTTCGCCTTCAATATCATATTCTGGGGAGTGACGGTGTCGTTGTTGAGCTCCACGGAGAAGGGTTTCCGTTTCCGGATCAATATGCCCCTGATCGGGCTTGCCGCGGGAGTATTGATTGCCGCCTTCGGACTCTACGATTACGTGCCGGTTATGGTTAGAAAGGGGTTTTCGGTAACCGGCGGCATCGCCATCAATCTCATTCTCGTTTTGATGGGAGGAATACTCGCGACAATTCCGAAGGCGGGCATATTCTTTTCCCGAGAATTCGTTAAGTTCATAATCGTCAAGATGATAGCCTATCCCGCTATAGTCTTAACCGCACTCCTTTTTCTTCCCCTCGATAGTCTTCGTCCGGCCATGGCGGCGGGGATAAAGATCGTCTTCGTACTCCAAGCCGCGGTGCCCCCGGCGACGAACAACCTCATCGTAGCCCGGGCCTACGGTACCCGGGAGCAGGAGCTCCACATAGGAAACGGTATGTTCCATACCTACGCGGCGAGCCTGGTGACCCTTCCGGTTTTCCTAGTAATTGCAATCCTTGTTTTTTGAGAAGTCCGCGGTCTCGAGACGCCCGCACACCTTGCCCCGGTTGGTTAGAAACGATTAGAATAGGTGCATGGACGAATCCGGGGAAGAAAAGAGAAAAGTCCCCTCCACGGTGGTTAGGCGGCTCGAGGAGCTCAACGGTCGTATAGCGGACTTGAAGCGAAAGGACTCCCCTCTCATGGCGGTCCGTTCCGCCCTTACCGGGAAGGATCCGGCAAGGGTTTCCCTCGATTATATCGATTCCGAAGAACTATACGAAATCGAAAAGGGGATAAGAGAGACTCTCGACGGTATTACCCTTTCCAAAGCGGCATTATGCAAGGCGCTGGCTAACATAGATCGTAAGCGGCTCTACACCCAGGCCGGGGCGGAGAGCTTCCTCGAGTATCTCGAGCTTGAGCGGCTTCCCGTCAACTACAAGACGGCTAAGGAATACGCTAAGATCGGGGGGATGCTTATCCGGCATTCCGAGGATCTGGAAAATATCGCCTTTCGGGAAGAGGACGGACTCAAGAAGCTGGTCTATCTCGACAAGGCTCTCGCGAACCACGGCGAGCATCGGGAGGAAGTTTTCGATAAGGTCAAACATTCGAGCCTGAGAGAGTTCCAGCGCTTTGCCCGGGAGGGAGAAGAGGACGATGTTCCCGCTCGAGCCGATGCGGAGACGATCACCGAAAGCGGAAAATCCTACATCGATCTCTTCGTCGACGGCTCGATCATCCGCAAGAGGACCGGCCTCAATACGGCCCGTGAGGTAATACGGGTTGATTTAGGAGTTCTCCGTCCGGATGCGACCGGAAAAGAACGGAACGAGTTTCTCGATGAGCTTATAAATCTCGCTCGAGATTTTTCATCCTCCGGCGAAAAATAATGGATAAAAACAAAATGTTGACACATGCCGATCATTCCCCTATAAACAAATGAACCCCGCCTGAAAGGAGAGAACATGAGCTCGTTCAAAGGAAGATCGTTACTGACCCTCAAGGATTACAGCCCCGCGGAGATTCGGGAGCTCCTGGATATAGCGGTTCGTGTGAAAGAGGAGCGGCTGAAGAAGAAGCGCTATCAGAGATTCCAGGGCTATACCTTAGCCCTCATCTTCGAGAAAAGGTCCACCCGGACCCGCTGCGCCTTCGAAACCGCCTTCGGAGAGGAGGGGGGACATCCGGTCTTCCTGTCCACCGGCGATATCCAGCTCGGGGCCAAGGAATCGATCGAGGATACCGCACGAGTTTTGGGAAGAATGTTCGATGCCGTCCAGTTCAGGGGATTCAGTCAGAAAATGGTGGAAACCTTAGCCGAGCACTCCGGTATCCCGGTTTACAACGGACTCACCGATGATTTTCATCCCACCCAAGCCTTGGCCGACCTGATGACGGTGGAAGAGAGCTTCGGCGGACTCGAGGGGCGCAATCTCTGCTTCGTCGGAGACGGGCGGAACAACGTCGCAATCAGTCTGATGATAGGGTGTGCCAAGATGGGAGTCAATTTTACAGTGGCATGCCCCAAGGACCTCGCTCCTCGTGAGGACATCGTCGAGAGCTGCAGGGGATACGCCTCCGAATCGGGGGCGGCCGTCGAGATTGTCGAGGACCCGGACACGGCGGTCGAAGGTGCGGATGTCATCTACACCGACGTATGGGCCTCCATGGGGGAAGAGGCCAAGATGGAGGAGCGCCGGAAGATCCTAGGACCCTATCAAGTCAATAGCGGGCTCATGAAGAAGACCGGAAAGGCGGAGACCGTCTTCATGCACTGTCTTCCCGCGGTCAAGGGCAACGAGGTTACCGCCGATGTCATCGACGGACCTCAATCAAGGGCATGGGACGAGGCGGAAAACCGCAAGCATACTATAAAGGCCCTCATGATCGCGACGATTCTCTGATTGGGCGATTTTATGAGTTTAGAGGGAAAGACGGCTATCATTACCGGCGGCGGAACGGGAATAGGGCGGGCAATCGCCGAACGATTCGCCCGGGCCGGCGCCTCCCTCATCGTATGCGGCAGGCGGATCGAAATGGTGGAAGATGTCGCCGGAAAGATCAGGTCACAAGGAGGGGACTGCCTGGCCGTTTCCTGCGATGTGACCCGGGAGGATGATCTCGCGCATCTCGCCGCTGAGGCCGAGGGCCGTTTCGGAAGACTCGAAATACTCGTCAACGCGGCGGGAGTCATGCTCTTCAAATCGATCGCCGAATCGGATAGGGAGCTGTGGAATCTGCTCATGGGCGTCAACGCCTACGGCCCTTTAAGACTCTTCGCCCATGTGTTTGATCTCATGAAGAAGGGGGGAGGATCGGTTATCAATATCTCCTCTATATCGGGGAACCGGCCTTTTCCCGGAAGCGCGGTCTACTGCGCCTCCAAGGCGGCGCTGCAGATGCTCTCCGGAGTGATGGCCTTAGAGGCCGCGGAGCACAACATCCGTGTCAACTGTCTCGCTCCGGGCTTAGTGGAGGATACCGAGCTCGGCAGAGAGATGTTTTCTCCTAAGCAGGCCGAAGAGGCATATGAACGCTTCAGGAATCTCCATCCCCTGAAAAGGAACGGCAGACCCGCCGATATAGCGGAGGCGGCGCTGTTCTTGGCCGATGAGGCGAGCTCGTGGATAACGGGGGCGGTCTTACCGGTAGACGGAGGCAGGGGTATCACCACCAATGGGTAGATCCGGCTGCGATTGCGTTATCCTCGCGGCGGGTCTCTCTTCGCGGATGGGACGCTGGAAGATGGTCCTTCCCTACGGAAACTCGACGGTCATCGAAACAGCTGTCAGCCGTGCACTTTCGGTAGTACGCAGGGTAATCCTGGTAACCGGTTTCAGGGCGGATGAAATGGAGACGTTGTTCGCCGAACATCCGGAGGTGATCACCCGCAGGAACGACGACTACCGGCGGGGCATGTTCACCTCGGTTTACACCGGCGCGGCGGCGGTAACCTCGAAGCGCTTTTTTGTGCTTCCCGGCGACATGCCCGATATTTCCCCTGAAACTTATACAGAGCTTCTTCGAGCGGAGCGGGCGCCGGTGATCCTTCCCGAATACCGTGGGAAGAGCGGCCATCCGGTACTCCTCGATGACACGGTCGGAAAAGCGATTCTCAACGAGCCTGCTGAATCGAGTCTCGATAAAGTGCTCGAGAAGTTTCCGTCGGTCGGAGTGCCGGTGAATGACGTGAACATCCTCTACGACATCGATACCGACGAAGATTATCATGCAAGGATTGTGTAACAGAACATTATCGGGCGGAACCGAAAGGATAGTAGCCGAGCTCTCGGGCTTCACCCTGGAGGTGGGAGGCCGAACCCTGCTGTCCGACATATCCGCCGAATTCGGAGAAGGAAAGCGGTATGTGATTACGGGTCCCTCGGGAGCCGGAAAGTCGAGCCTCGCCCTCTCTCTCGCGGGTTTGACCCGCGAGATACGGGGGGCCCGGACCAGGGGAAGGCTCCGGATCCCGGAAGGTTCGACGAGTATCGTATTCCAGAACCCCTTCCTGCAGATGTTTCATACCACCGTCTATGAAGAAGTGCACTCCTGTCTACGGTCGGCCTCCGCCGGCCGGGCTGAGGTTCTGGAAGCACTAAAAGCCTTCGGGGCCGCCGGCTGCATCGACAGGGATGTCTTCTCACTTTCAGCGGGAGAAAGGAAGAGGGTGTGTCTGGCGGCGGCTCTTGCTTCAGAGCCGGAAGTTTTGATCCTCGACGAGCCGACGGGCTATCTGGACCAGGAGGGGATCGATAGGCTCCGCGGCGTTCTCGAGTGTTTCGACAAGGAGTGTACCGTTATCATTTTCGATCACCGCACGGAACCGTTTATGGACCGGTGCGACCGCTTTATTCTGCTCTCCGGCGGAAGACAGGTGCTCTCCTGCTCCGGCGGCGAAGTCCGATCGTATGCGGATGCGCTCAAAACCTGCGGGGTCCGGTATCCTTGGAAATGGGAGGACGTGAGGATTAGCCTGCCGGACGTAAGGGGTGCAGGTAATACCCAGTCCCGGGGGGGAGATGCACGGGAACCGGTGGTACGGGCCCGTAAAATCCGCGCCGGTTACGGAGGAAAACGGATTCTCGAGGATATCGATATCGATCTTTTTCCCGGTGAAATTACGGCTCTTGTCGGCGACAACGGCTCGGGCAAGAGTACCCTCGGCATGGTCTTGGCCGGAGCCAAGCGCAAATCCCGGGGTTCACTGCGCTGCGCACGAGGGTTTCGCAGGGTCATGATGTTTCAGTGCGTATCGGATCAGCTTATCTGCGGGAGCGTCGATGAAGAAACCCGCAACGCCTTCTACGGCGGAACAGGCGGAAGAGGTGATGTTACGGATCTGATCGACAAGCTCGATCTTAGGGATCTTACCGCACGGGTTCCGCGAAGCCTCAGCATGGGAGAACAGCACAGGACGATTTTGGCCGCCCTCCTCGCGTCCGAACCGGACTTGATAATTCTGGACGAGCCTGCTCTCGGAGCGGACTGGTCGCATATAGAGGCCGTCTTTTCCTGTCTCGGGGACCTTGTCGAAAAGGATGCGGCGGTCCTCGTCATTACCCATGACGACAAGCTCGTCTGCAGGTACGCCGATCGTGTAGTCCGTATGGAGAAGGGACGCATCGCCGGTGATTATTCGACACGATTTACCGAGAGGGAGAACTGATGAACCGGACTCTTAAGGACTGGACTTTGAGGAACTGGATTACCATCGGGCTTCTCGGTGCGGTATGGGGGGGCGTGGAGCTGACCCTCGGTTCGATCCTCCACATGATTTTTCCACCCTTAGCGGACACCTTCCTTACCGGTGTGCTTCTCTCGGCGATAGGGGTTATCCTCGCTCTGGCCGGTAAGGTCCTCGTGGAGAACCGCGGTACCGTTTTATTCATCAGCATCATAGCCGCGCTCCTCAAGCTGCTGAGCTTCGGCGGGGTAAAGGTTGGTCCTTTCCTGGCGATCCTCATCCAGGGGGTCCTCATGGAGCTCTGTTTTCTGCCCCGGAACCGCCTGCGTCCGGTCCAATTCATGGCTGCGGGATTATCGGCGGTCAGTTGGAACCTCTTTCATCGGTTTATCATGCTCCGCCTTCTCTATGGGAGGCGAGTCCTTCAGGTGGCGGCGGCTACCGCCCGGTCCGGGTCGGAATTTTTCGGTATCGGAGAGGAGAGAATCCTGATCATCCTCGGTCTGTTCTTTCTGATACGGGCGGCGGTGGGCTTGGCCGCGGGGCTCGCCGGGAGGGGTATCGGGATAACTCTCAAGGAGCGGTTTAATCAAAATGAAAACGGGTGATAGATTCCGTACCGGAGTGTGGATCCTTCTCTTTGTAAGTAATGCGGTTTTCACCGGGATCGGCTCGCTCATTTCCTTAGGGGGTGTTCTCATTCTTTTTGCGAGCGTACCGACCTTCCCCCGGTGCATAACCGCCTTGAGGTTTTGGCTGGTGGTGGCCGCTCCGGTCGTTATCGGTTTCGCGGTACCCGCAGTACCCCTTACGGACGGTTTTGTTTTTGCCGGGAAAGCTTTCGTCTTTCTCCTCCTTATCGAATTCTTGAGACGCCGGATCTCAGCGAGAAAGATCGAATTGCTCTTCCGGAGGGCGGGACTGGGAGGCCTGGGATTCGCCTTTACGGTGGCCCTCAATTCTCTCGCCTCGGTAGGAGAAAAGGTTCGGGTCGTATGGTATACGGTCCGCATGCGCGGAGGCTTCAGGGGAACACCGTTCAAGGGCCTGAAGACTTTTATCGAAGCGGTGCTGTTTACCGTCCTCGCGCAGGGTGAGCAGATCTACCTCGCGGCACGCTCGAAGGGATACGGTGATGATACGTTCGCTGCGCATCCCGAACGGAAGAGCTGACTACAGCGTATCCCTCATATGGGGAGCCTCTTTTCCGTAGGCCACCGCGAGAATTTCCGAGGCGATGGAAACGGCTATCTCCCCGGCGGTGTCCCCCCCGATATTCAGCCCGACGGGGGCGTATAAACACGGGGGGATGATGATATCCTCGTCGGCGAGAGTTTTCAAGGCGGTCCGTATCTTGTTCTTCGATCCGATCATTCCGATGTAGCTCATCGGTTTGTCCGACAGGAGGACCTGCCTCAGAACGTCGGTGTCATGGACGTGCCCGTGGGTCGCGATAAAGCAATATCCCGAACCGAGATATTCAAAGACGCCGGAGATATCGGCGTATTCGCCGAGGAAAGCCGTACGGTTTCTCGTGTGATGTTTCTTTACGATCTCTTCCCTGGGGTCGTAGACGACCGCGCTGAAGCCGGATGTTTCGAGAATCGGCGCCAGGGATTCGGCGACATGACCGCCGCCGAACAGAACGATCAGCTTCGCCGCAGACAGGTATTCGTAGAAGAGGGTAACCCGTCCGCCGCATTTCATTCTCAGTGATGCCAGGTCGTAATCGACGACCTCGCTTTTTGCTGTGCTCAAGAGCTCCTTCGCATGCTCGACTGCAGCGTGCTCCAGAGCGCCGCCCCCCACGGTACCGTGAAGCTCCCCTCCCGATGTCACGAGAAGCTTGAATCCGGATTTTGCAGGCGAGTCTCCGCCGGTCTCGACGACGGTGACGACAACGCAGCTCCCGCCCCTTTTCTGTTCCGCGATTGAGAGCTCGAGAATCCGAATAGTACTGTCCATAACCCCTTCCGATTGTATTGAGATCAGGGAAGAAAACGGGTACCTGTCCTTCCCTCAAGCGCCTCCTCCAGAGTGTGGAGGGAGGTGATGATCGATTCTCTCCCGCAGGCGCGGGTAAAGTCAAGGCAGGATTCGACTTTCGGTCCCATGGACCCCTCGAGGAAGTGACCCTCGGTCATATAACCGGCGGCCTGATCAACCGTCAGGGAGCGCAGGGGGGTTCGTTCAGGGGTGTCTATGTTGAGATAGACCGTCTCCACATCGGTAAGGATGATGAACCGGTCGGCGTCGATCGTTCGGGCAAGGAGGAATCCCGCCCGGTCCTTGTCGATAACGGCATCTATACCGAAGAGATCGCCGTTCCCACTCCGCCGTACCGGGACGCCGCCTCCGCCGGAGGCGATGACGATGACCCCGGAGGACACCAGGGACCGGATGAGATCCGCTTCGACTATCTCCTCAGGCAAGGGTGAGGGGACCACCCGCCGCCAACCCTTTTCATCTCCCGGCTTGACTTCCCGTACCGTGTATCCCTTGGACTCGGCCAGACCGGCGGCCTCCTCTCGGGTGTAGAAGGGCCCCACCGGTTTGGAGGGGTTTTCGAAATCGGGGTCGTTCTCGTCGACTACCACCTGTGTAACTAAGCTCGCGCAGGGACGCTCGATTCCCGCCGAGGCGAGATGGAATCGGATACGGTTCTGGAGCATCCAGCCGATTTGCCCCTGGGTCATAGCACCGCATGCCGCTAAGCTCTGGGCCGGGACGAGTGCCTCGCTTTCCTCCTGCTGGATCAGAAGGGCGCCAGCCTGAGGGCCGTTTCCGTGGGTTACTGCCAATCCGTATCCGAGCCGGACCAGCCGGGTCAGCTGCCGCGCTGCGGCGTCTATGTTCTGAAACTGCTCTTCGGTGGTTCCCCTTTGGTGTGCCTGTTTGATGGCGTTTCCTCCGAGGGCTACGACAAAGAGCTCGTTTTGCTTCATTGTTTTTCGATCTCCTCAAGACAATCCTCGAGAATGGTGAGCCCCGTATCTATCTGCTCTCGGGTAATTACCATAGGCGGCGCCAGCCGGATCGAGGACTTACCGGCTCCGAGGAGAAGGAGCCCCTTGGTAAAGGCGGACGAGAGAAGCCGGTCCCGTTCCTCTTTGGCGGGGGTTTTCTTCGCGTCCCGGACGAGCTCGATACCGAGCATGATCCCTAAGCCGCGGACATCTCCTATCAGGGGATGTCTTTCCCGCATGGAGAGGAGCTGTTCCCGCATGTAGGATCCGAGCTCCGCCGAGCGTTTGAGGAGCTGTTCTTCATCGATTACGTGCAATACCGCTTTTGCCGCTTCCATGATCACCGGGCCCCCGTTCAAGGTCCCTTCATGGGCATTGTCCACCCAGTCCATGACTTCCGCCCTGGCTACCGCGGCACCGGCGGGGAAACCGTTGGCAAAGGTCTTTGACATAGTAATGATGTCGGGGACCATCCCAAAGTGCTCGCAGGCGAACATCTTGCCTGTTCTGCCGAAACCGGTCTGCACCTCGTCCGCGATCAAAAGTATTCCGTGCTCCCGGGCAATTTCGGTGAGCCGGGTGAAGAACTCCCTCGGCGGAACGATATAGCCCCCGGCCCCCTGAACCGGTTCGAAGAGGATGAAAGCGGTCTCGTCGGGGGGGACGATCTTCTTGAAGATAACATCGGTCAGATAATCGAGGCAGGCGACATCACAGGAGGGATACTCCCGGTTGAAGAGGCACCTATAGCAATTGGGGTAGGGGGTGAAATGTCCTATCGGATAGAGGGGAAAGAAACCCCTCCGGGCGGTGAGACCCGTGGTGGTGAAGCTTACCGCTCCCATGGTCCTTCCGTGAAAGCCGTTTATGAATCCAATTCCGTAGCCTCGTCGGGTGTGCCACTTGGCCATTTTGATAGCGGTATCGATGGTCTCGCTCCCGCTGTTACAGAGAAAGATACGTTTCGCGAAATCCCCGGGGGTTCGGGGGAGGAGCATTTCCGCGTATTCGACCTGTGATGCGGTGTAGTAATCGAGGCTGTTGACGAAGACGAGCTTATCGAGCTGCCTCTTGACCGCTTCGATGACTCTCGGGTGCCGGTGTCCGAGACCGGTGACGGCGATTCCCGAGCCGAAATCGAGATAGACATTTCCGTCGGGATCTTCGACGAAAACCCCTTCCGCCCTTTCGCCCACGAGAGGAGCGCTCCGGGAAAGAGAAGGGGAGAGGAGTTTCTCATCTCTTTCGATAATATCCCGGGCTTTCGGGCCGGGCGGCGGGACGACGATTTTGGGGCCTGTATAACCCATGCAAACCTCCAGAAGGTTAAGTACTGGGTCAGCTGGCCTGACCACGGCTTTTAGGATACGGGCCTTTTTGCGAGCTGTCAATAAGAATCTCTCTATTATTAACTCTAATATATCTAATATTGGCTAATTTTGAAGAAATATGTTGACATATTTACATGATGCCCTTACCATAAATCGTCGCGGTCAGGCCGCTATACCACTGATGGAAGAGGGAATGTTCAAGCACGTACAGCCTCAAAAGTACTATATGCAGATCGCGAAGCAGATCCGCGATCAAATTATCGCCGGGAAACTCAAGATCGGAGACAAGCTGCCCGCGGAAAGGGCTTTAGCGGTGCAGTTCGGGACTTCCCGGGCGAGTATCCGGGAGGCCTTGAGCGCGTTGGAGATTCTCGGCATTATCGAATGCCGGAGCGGGCAGGGCAACTTTATCCGTGCCGACGGCTCGAGCGGATCGATCGACGGCGAGCTCTTGAGCTCTCTTTTACGGGACCACGATCCCTACGAGATATTCGAGGCGCGGCTGGAGATCGAGCCGAACATGGCCGCCCTTGCCGCGGAACGGGCCACCGCCGAGGAGAAAGAGGCTTTGCGGGTAAGGCTCGAGGCTCTGAACAGCTTGAGCTTTCAGGTCCTGAACGGCACCGCCACCTTACAGGACATAATCGAAGGGTATATGGAGGAGGACCGGCTGTTTCATCTCGACATCGGCCGGTTCGCCCACAATAACGTCCTGTATATGGTCTTCTCCGGGGTCAATTTCATGATGAAGGAAACCCACTGGAAGGGTATGAAGATGAAGAGCATCCTCAAAGAGGGAAACCTCGAGAATTATCATAAAGAACACACATGTATATTTAGGGCTATCTGGGAAGGAAACGGAGACCTTGCCCGGAAGGAGATGCAGGAGCACATCAGGGTCCTGCAGGAAGACCTTTTTTGAGCGTATTTATGCGAAGGATAGAGCAACGGAGGGGTACATGAAGCTGCGTATGGGTGTCGACACCGGCGGGACCTTCACCGACTGCGTCGTCATAGATGAAACGGGGAAGGTCCATACCTTCAAGGAGTTATCGACGCCGGAGAACCCGGCCGTAGGCGTATACAACGTGATTGCGAAGGCCGCCGCCTCCTTCGGCGACGATTTGTCGGCCTTCCTCGCTAAGCTCGATTTCTTCGCCCACGGCACCACGGTGGCGACGAACACGCTCCTGACCGGCACCGGCGCGGTGACCGGTCTTGTCTGTACAGAAGGCTTCAGGGATTCCCTCGAAATGCGCCGGGCTCACAAGGAAAATATCTGGGACCTCTTTCTGAAGGCCCCCGATCCGCTGGTCCCCCGGTATCTACGCCTCGGAGTGACGGAGCGGATAGATTCCACGGGAACCGCGGTGACTCCCCTCGACGAAGAATCGGTCCGCAGGGCCTGCGGAAAGTTCAAAGCGGAAGGGGTAGGGGCCGTTGCCGTGGTTACCCTGTTCTCATTCCTCAACCCCGAACACGAACTGCGGATCCGTGAGATCCTCCTCGAAGAGATGCCCGACGCCTTCGTTTCGATTTCCTCGGAGGTCCTTCCGCAGATACGGGAGTACGAGCGGAGCTCCACGACAGCGGCGAATGCCTACGTGGGTCCGCGGCTGACGGTGTATCTTTCCAATTTGGAAAAGAACCTCAAATCGGACGGACTGCAAAGGGCCTTCTACGTGACCGCGTCTAACGGCGGAGTCATGACCGCGGAAACCGCCGTGCGGCACGCCTCGGCGACCCTCCTCTCGGGTCCCGCCGCAGGCGCCGTGGGGGCGGTATACTTCGCCGAGCTCTTGGACCGCGGGAATTTGATTCTCATGGACATGGGGGGGACCTCTTTCGATGTGACCCTTATCAACAACGGCCGGGTAACCTTGAGCACCGAGGGGGAGATCGCGGGCTATCGTGTGGCTAAGCCCATGATCGATATCAATACCGTCGGCGCCGGCGGCGGTTCGGTTGCCTGGATCGACAAGGGGGGAATGCTCCGGGTAGGTCCCGCCTCGGCGGGCTCCGATCCCGGGCCCGTCTGCTATGATTCGGGGGGCACCGAGCCCACGGTGACCGACGCCAATCTCCTTTTGGGGTACCTGAACAAGGACTTTTTCTTAGGCGGAGAGATGAAGGTGAACGCGGAGAAGGCGGAGGCATCGGTGCGGGAAAAGATCGCCGAACCCTTGGGAATGTCGTCAACCGAGGCCGCGGCGGGTATCTTCGAGATCATCAATCAGAACATGGCCGACGCCGCCAAGGTCGTGAGCGTTCAGCGGGGGCACGATCCGAGGGAATATACCCTTGTCAGTGCCGGCGGGGCCTGCTCGATTCACAGCTGCAGAATTGCCGAAGAAGTGGGCTCTACCCGGGTGCTGGTTCCGAAGGCGGCGTCGGTATTCTGCGCCTTGGGGATGCTCGAATCGGACATACGTTTGGACAGCGTCAAATCGTATTTCGGGACTATTCCCGGGCTCGATCTGGGCGATCTGAACGAAGTGATACGGACAACGGAGTCACAGGCCCTCGAAGAGCTCCTTCAAGAAGGGGTCGAAAAGAGACGGGCACGTCTCCTCCGGTTCGCCGACATCAGGTATGCCGGACAGCACCACGAGGTGACCGTGGAAATCCCCTCCGGAACCGAACTCGCCGACCGCCACCTCGAGGAGATCGCCGGGACCTTTCATGATGCTCACGAAAAGCTCTATACCTACTCCACTCCCGAAACTCCTCTGGAGATCATAAACCTCCGCATCACAGCGGTGGGGGCCGTGGACAAGGCGGTAATAACCGAGGAGGAGAAGGGGAGCGAAGATGCTTCGGCGGCGGAGAAGGGGCGCCGCGATGTCTACTTCGCGGGAAAGAGCGATTTCGTAGCCACCCCGGTTTTCGACAGGACGAAGCTCCAGGCGGGGAACCGGATTTCGGGACCCGCTGTCATCGAAGAGAGGATCACCACGGTGATCGTTCATCCCGGCTGGGAGGCCTGGATCGACGGGTACGGCAATATCATCATGGAGGCCGCGAAATGAGAAAGAAAGAGTTCGAAGGCGCCCACGATCCGATAACCCTTTCGGTTATCTACAACCGCCTCTTGACCATAAATCAGGAGATGGGGATTACCATGGTGAATACCTCTATCTCTCCGATCTTCGCCGAGGTCCACGATTTCTCCTGCGCCCTGTGCGACTGGGACAACCGTATCGTCGCTCAGATCGACGGGGTCCCCAGCCACACCGCGTCGGCCATGGAGGCGGTCAAGGCGGTGAGCCGCCATTTCGGCGGCGATATCAACCCGGGAGATGTCTTTGTCCTGAACGATCCCTACCTCGGGGGTACCCACCTCCAGGACGTGACGGTGATGAAGCCGGTTTTCTACGACGGCGAGCTCCAATTTATCGCCATCAATCGTGCCCATCACGGCGACGTCGGAGGGATGGAGCCGGGGTCCTACTGCCCTCAGGCGACTGAGCTCTTCCACGAGGGAATACGGATTCCCCCGGTCCGGATCTACGCGAAGGAAGAGCCTATCATGGACGTGATCAACATGATCCGCCTGAACACCCGGATGCCCGACGACCTATGGGTCGACCTGAAGGCCATGGTCGCATCCTGCAGGGTGGCGGAGCGTCGGATCATCGATCTGATCGGCAAGTATGGGGTTCGAAAGACCCGAGATACCATCGAAGAGATACACCAGTACGCTGAACGCCGGATGCGGGGGGAGATCGAGAAGCTTGCCGACGGGACCTACATCGGCGAGAGTTTTCTCGATTCGGACGGATTTTCCGACGATCCCATCCGGATACGGGTGAGCATTACGGTGAAGGGGGACGAGGCCTCCGTCGATTTCGAAGGCTCCGATCCCCAGGTAACGGGATTCGTCAACTCGCCGATGGCCAATACCGCCACCTGCGTTTACGTATCTTTTCTGACCACCGTCACCACTCCGGATATCCCTCACAACGAAGGGGCCTACAGACCCATCCGTATAACCGCGCCGGAGGGGTCTGTGGTGAATCCCCGGTTTCCGGCGCCGGTCGCCTCGTGCACCCTGGACACCGCCTGTGCCATATTGGAGGCCTGCTGGCAGGCCCTATCCCTGGTCCTTCCCGACCGGGTACCGGCGGGATGGAACAGGTGGAACGGACCGACTATTACCGGTATCGATCCGCGGAGTAAGGGGTTCTACGTCATGTTCGGATTCAACGGCTTCGGCGGTGCCGGGGGGATGAAGGGGATGGACGGCCGTCATTACATAGGCGACGGCATCGATCTGGGAGGGCTTATCGCTCCGAATATCGAGACCAACGAGATGGACTATCCCCACCTGACACTGTTCAACGAGTTTACCCCCGATTCCTGCGGGGCGGGAGAGTATCGCGGCGGGTGCGGGGCCAAATACCGGATCAGGGTATACGACGAAGAGCCGACCCTCGTCATGTTCGGGGACGGAAAAATCCATCCCCCCTACGGCCTCTTCGGAGGGCTTCCCGGATCGTGCAATCTCGCCTACATCAATGAAGGCACCGATAGGGAGCGGGAGCTCGCCGCGAAGGAAACGGTGCGCCTCGGGAAGGGGGACACCTATACGAGCTACCCCTCGGGCGGAGGCGGGTGGGGGAACCCCTTCGACCGGGACCCGGAATTGGTACGAAGGGACGTCAGAAACGGAATAATCACCGTCGAGAGGGCCGAATCGCTCTACGGGGTGGTCTTCGAGGACACCGAACGGTTCGAGATCGACGAGGAAAAAACAGCAGGACTCAGGTCCGAAAGGTCCTAAAGGAAGGATACATCATGAGAGAGATACGAAAGATAGCCGTCCTCGGGGCGGGGAGCGGAGGTTTCATGTCGGCGGCGGATTTTGCCGGCATGGGATATGAAGTCGCTTTATTCTCCCGGAACCCGGAGAAGTTGGAGGGGGTCGCGGAGAAGGGAGGGATCGAGATCCTCGACATCGACAGCAAGCCTACCGGCAAGTTCGGGAAGGTCGCCCTCGTTACCTCCGATATCGCGGAGGCGGTCCGGGGCGCCGACGTCATCGTCAATCCCATCCCCTATTTTGTCTGTGAGGAGTACGCGAGGATGACGGCGCCGCACCTCGAAGAAGGGCAGATCGTTCTCTATTTGGGAAAGGGGGGAGCTTCCCTGACCTGGGCGCGGGTCCTTAATGAGGAAGGTGTTTCAGCACGGGTCTATCTCGCCGACTGCAATACCCTTCCCTACGGGGCTTCCAAGAAAGGGGGGTATCAGGTACGTCTCGAGAACCGGACGCAGAACCTGATTATCGCCTGTTTTCCCGGAAAGGACATCGACCGGGTGATGGAGGCGGCCCTGAAGCTGTATCCCGAAGAGCACGGATATACCCTGAGGGCCGGACAGAACGCCATCGACAGTATCTTGGTAGACTACAACGCCATAACCCATACCCCGCCGATGATTTGCAACGCCGGACGGATCGAATCGGGGGAGAAGGATTTTTTCCTCTTCGGAAAAAAGGAGAACACCCCGGGGATCGTCAACTTAATCGAGAAGCTCGACCGGGAACGGATGGCCATCGGCGAAAAGCTGGGACTCAAGCAGTATCCCTTGGAAGAGGAGATCATGATGGTCAAGTGGAACCCTAGAGGGGAGGATTACGTGCTCCCCCTCTACGACGCCATCCATACTCCCTTCCTCGAGGTCTGCGAGGGGCCGTACAGCTTAGAAGCCCGCCACCTGACCGAGGACGTTCCCTACGGGCTGGTGACCTTTTCGTCCTTAGGGAGGCTCTTAGATGTTCCCACCCCGTACACCGACGCGGTGATAACCATCGCCGAGGGGCTTCTGGACAAGGACTTCCGTTCGATCGGGAGGACGATAGAGGAGATGGGGATGGATCCCTCCTGGTCGGTGGACCAGGTCAAGCAGTATTTGATGGAAGGAGGAATAGATGGATAATTTGAAGGGAAGATCGATAGCCGGAATTACCGACGTAGACAAGGAACAGATCGAGTTTATCCTCGAGGTGTCGAGCATGCTCAAAAGGGAGCTCAAGACGGGAAGAGCGCATCGGCTCCTCGAGGGTAAGAGCCTCGGAGGTATCTTCGAGACTCCTTCCACGAGAACGAGCGTGAGCTTCGAGACCGCGATGATGCAGTTAGGGGGCCACATGCTGTGGCTCGACCAGAACAGGCTCTGGGTGGGAGAAGCCGCGGAGGAGGACTGGCGGGACACCATAAAAACCCTCGAAAGGTACCTGGACGGCATCGCGTACCGGTCGGTCCGAAGGGACCGCCTCGACTCGGCGGTGGAGTATTCGGGAATTCCGGTTATCAACGCATCCTGTCCGGTGGAGCATCCTTGTCAGGCCTTTGCCGATGTGTTGACCATGCAGGAAAAGAAGGGACAGGTCCGGGATCTCAAAGTAGCGCTCTGCTGGGGATACCGTACGGCGAATCCCCCCGCGGGACTCACCAACTCGACAATGCTCATGGCGGGAAAACTCGGATTCAATCTCTCCATAGCCTGTCCGGAAGGGTTCGATCCGGATATGAATGTCAAGAAGCTCGCCGACGATGCCGCCGAGTTGTCCGGAGGCAAAGTGGAGATAGTCCGCAGTTACGACGAGGCGGTGAAGGACGCCGATTTTATCAACGTATATTCCTGGGTTTCTCCCGAGGTCTTCGCCAAGGGTCTCGAGACCCATTTCCAGGGGGACCCCGAGTTCCAGGAGAAGAAAGCCGAGCTTAAAAAGGATTGGATCGTTGACAAGAAGGTCATGGATATGGCCAAGAAGGACGCCCGGGTCATGCACTGCATGCCTATAAGCCGTAATACCGAGGTGACCGACGAGGTCCTCAATTCGGACAAATCGATCATATTCGACGAGGCGGAAAACAGGCTGCATACTGAGAAGGCAATTCTCGCCTTGACCATGGGCGGGTATAGGTAAGGGACCTGGGGAGGGGACCGTGGCGGAAAAAATACGAGAAAAAATACGAATAGTTCACTACATCAATCAGTTCTTCGCTGGAATAGGCGGCGAAGAGAAGGGGGACGCCCCCCTGGAGTTCGTCGACGGGCCGAAGGGACCGGGCATCGGAATAGAAGGGGCCCTCGGTGACTCGGCGGTAATCGTCAGGACCATCTGGTGCGGCGACAACCGGATTAATCAGGAGCAGGAAAAGACCTTGAGCGAGATAGAGGAGCTTATCCGTTCGGCGAAACCCGACGTGGTCGTCGCGGGGCCCGCTTTCAATGCAGGCAGATACGGTTTGGCCTGCGGAATGGTGATGAAGCTCTGCGGCGAAAAGTTAGGCGTTCCCTGTATCACCGGGCTCTATCCGGAAAATCCCGCGGTGGAAATCTACAAAAAGCATGGATATATCGTCCCCTGCGCCGAAACGGCCGCGGGAATGAGGAAGGACCTGCCCAAGATCGCGGCCCTCACCCTCAAGTGCGGCCGGAACGGCAAGCTCGATAACGCCCTGGTCGACGGTTATATCCCCCGGGGATACCGGTACAACGAGATGGTCGAAAAGAACGCGGCCGAGCGGGCCGTCGAGATGCTGATGAAGAGGCTCTCCGGCGGGAGCCCGCCGACCGAGGTCCCTTTAAGATCCTTCGAGAAGGTGCCCCCCGCGCCGCCTCTGACCGACCTCGCTTCGGCTACGATTGCGGTAGTAACCGGCGGCGGAATGGTCCCTAAGGGAAACCCGGACAAGCTCAAGCAGGCTTTCTCCGACAGCTACGGGGTCTATTCGATCGAGGGGATGGACGAGCTTCCGGCGGTGGATTTCAAGGGGATTCACGGGGGCTACGACAGCTCCTGGGTGGACGAGGACCCGGACCGGGTGGTCCCGCTGGACGCCCTCCGGGACCTGGAAAAGAAGGGGAAATTCAAGAAACTCCACGCCGAATACTTCGCCCTGTGCGGAATCGGCACTAACGTCGCCATGAGCAAGAAACTCGGAGCGAGTATCGCGGAGGAGCTCAAACGGAAGAGCGTATCCGCCGCGATATTCACCTCCACATGAGGAACCTGTACCCGTTGCGTGTCAACGATGCAGAAAGAAGCCGAGCGGATAGGGATCCCTTCGGCCCTTATTACCGCGATTCCCTCGGTCGCTAAGTCGGTAGGGGTAAGCAGGATTATAACCGGCGGCGGAATTCCGTATCCCGCGGGGGATCCGAATCTGCCGAAGGACCGGGAAATCGAGTTTCGAAAGCGCCTTGTGGAAACCGCCCTCGAGGCGATCGCCACCGAGGTCTCGGAGCCGACCGAATTCGATGTGGCGTTAGCCTGAAACCCCTGATACCGGAGGATCTATGAAACTTGAACGCGGATATTTTACCATTAAAGACCTCGAGTTCGGGACGGAGACGGCCATCGAGAACGGGGTGCTTACAGTCGATAAGGAAGAGCTCGAAAAATATCTCCTCGACTCGGACGAGAACGGGAACATCGCCGGCCTGGAACTGGAAATCGTGAAGCCCGGGGAGTCGACGCGGATCGTCCATATCCTCGATACCCTCCAGGTCGGGGTTAAGGTAGAGGGCCCCGGGGATTTTATGCCGGGGCAGCTCTCTCCACCCACCATCGTGGGGGAGGGAAAGACCCACCTCATTACAAACCTTGCGGTCATGGAGTGCGCCGAACTCCCCTGGGCGGGAAAATCGGCGCTCCTGTATCCCCGGGACGCCATCGTGGACATGGCCGGCCCCGCGGCGGGGTACTCGCCTTTCTCCGGGACCTACAACCTGATCCTGAAGATGGAGATGGTCGAAGGGTCCAGCGATGTGGAGTACGACGGATCGGTCAGGGCCGCGGGTATCAGGTGTACACGTTATTTAGCAGGGCTTATCAAAGACCGCGAGCCGGAACATACGGAGCTCTTCGATTTCGACACCGAGGTGGATCCCGCTCTCCCGAAAATCGCCTACGTAACCCAGTGCCAGAATCAGGGGACCTATTCGAACACCTTCCTCTACGGTCGGGAGGTAAGCAACATCGTCCCCACCTTGCTGGGGCCCACCGAAGTGATGGACGGGTGTATCGTCAGCGGCAACTACGTGTGGCCCTGTTTCAAGATACCGTCCTACATCCAGGCGAACCTCCCCGTGGTGATGCAGCTCGCTCGGGCCCACGGGAAGAGCTGTAACTTTACCGGGGTCGTCTTCGACCGGGGACACAACAACAGCCACTTCGAAAAGCAGCGGGTGGCGAACATTGCGGCAAACCTTGTACGCAGGACCGGGGCCGACGGAGTGGTCATTTCCTGGGAAGGGGGGGGCAACGCGGCGACCGACGCGATGCTCACCCTCGAGACCTGTGAGAGCTGGGGAATCAAGGCGGTCCCCTTCACCTTCGAATTCGGAGGCCCCGACGGGACCGAGGGAATCCTCCTAGTCGACGATGTCCCCGAGGCGAGGTATGTCGTCTCCACCGGATCGATCGAGAAGCCGACTACCATACCCAAGGTAAACCGGGTCGCCGGCGGAGACTGCCTGAGATTGAGAAAAGAGACCGGAGGCGAGCCAGAGCCCGCCGATATCGAGAGGACCCTCGATGTTACCACCGCCTTTTACTGCGGGGCGAATCAGAGCGGAATCGGAAAGCTCGCGGGGGTGCCGTACTGATGCTCTACGATATCCTCATCATAGGCGCGGGGACCGCGGGACTCACCGCGGGGATTTACGCAGCCAGGGCGAAACGGAGTACCTGTATCGTCGACCGGAAGCGTCCGGGGGGGCAGGCGGCGACCACCGAGAGGATGGAGAACTATCCCGGTTTTCCCGGCGGAGTCGGAGGCAGGGAGCTGACCAACCTCTTCCGCGATCAAGCCCTCGAAATGGGGTGCGCGATCGTCAAGGATACGGTCCTTACCGTAAGACAAGCAGACGGAATCTACCGGGCGGAGTGCAAATCCGGGGCCCTTTTCGAGGGAAGAGCTTTGATTCTTGCTCCGGGGTGCGAACCGAGACGTTTAGGCATTCCCGGTGAAGAGGAGCTCACCGGCTCGGGGGTTTCCTACTGCGCGACCTGCGACGCCGAGCTCTACGAGGACGCCAAGGTGGTCGTCGTCGGGAGCGGCGACACCGCGGTCGAAGAAGCGGTCTACATCAGCCGCTTCGCGAGGGAGGTGGTAATGGTCGTCGTCCACGACGAGGGGACCCTGGACTGTAACTCCTATATGGCCTGCGATGCGATGGAAAACCCGAAACTCACGTGGATGTGGAACCATGCCCTGGAAGCGATCGAGGGCGACGAGATCGTCGAACGGGTCAGGCTCAAGAATTTGAAGAACGGGACCACCGCGGAGCTGGACTGTGATGGTGTGTTCATGTTCGTGGGGACCGTTCCTCTAACCGGTTTCGCCGAGGGGTTCATCGGGCTCGACGGAGGATACATCGTAACCGACGACGCAATGCGGACCGGCCGTTCCTTGGTCTTCGCCGCGGGAGACGCGCGAAAAAAACACTTGAGGCAGGTCGTCACCGCGGCGTCCGACGGGGCGACGGCGGCGTTCTTCGCCGACAGGGGTTTGAGCGAAATAGAAGGATATGAACGGCTGGCCTCGGAGGCGGGAAACGATTTCTATCTCTATTTCTACTTTCCGCCTATAGCCGAATCCCTCGAGCTCTTTCCTGTTGTCGAGCGGAAAGCCGCTGAAGACGGGAAGAACCTCGTCAAGCTCGATAGATCCCGCTACAGGAATATTGCCGCGGATTTCGGAGTGGACAGTGTGCCTGAGCTTATTCGGGTGACCGATGGAAAACGTTCGGAGACTATAGACATTACATAAAAAGGAGGTGATGCACTCATGCTCGACGGTAAGAAGATAATTATCTTAGGAGATCGAGACGGAATCCCCGGCGGGGCAATCGAAGCCTGTCTCGAGGGAAAGAATGTCGAGATCATTTTTTCCGCAACCGAGTGCTTTGTTTGAACTTCGGCCGGAGCAATGGACCTGGAGAACCAGAAGCGGGTAAAGGCGCTCGCCGAGGAGCACGGAAAGGAGAATATCCTGGTGCTCTTGGGCGGAGCCGACCCTGAGGCAAGCGGCCTCATCGCCGAAACGGTTATAAACGGCGATCCCGCCTATGCCGGTCCATTGACGGGAGTCCAGTTGGGACTCCCCGCATATCACGTGCTCGAACCGGAGATTAAAAACGATTTGGACGAATCGGTCTATGGGGACAACATCGGAATGATGGAGATGGTCCTGGATGTGGACGAGATCGTCCGGGAAGTTTCGACCATCCGAGGTCAATTTCTCTAGTGGATTATACGGCGGTCCCGCCGGGGGCCGCCCGATTCAAAGGACGGAAACGGTATGAAAGAACTACATAAAGACACCTTCGACGAGGCGGTCCTCGAGTCGGACGGAGTCGTGGTGGTCGATTTTTGGAGCGACGGGTGCGAGGAATGCGTGGAGATGATGCCGGATTTCGAGAACCTCGCCGCAAAATACGAGGACAAGGCGGAGTTCGCTAAGGTCAACATTCAGGGGAACCGGAGGCTCGCCATCCGGGAAAAGGTGATGGGTCTTCCGTCTATCCTTATCTACCGGGACGGGACAAAGGAAGCCTCGTTCTCCAAGGAATTCGAAATCGACGAGGTGGAATCCAAGCTCGAGGAGATTTTAGGTGCCTGATAGTTTCCCCGTCCTGACCGCGGCCGCCTACAGCCTCTTTCACGCGCCCTTTTTCACGGCTGCCTACGGGAGCGCCCCTCACGCCGAAACGAAGCGGACCGAGGGAGGTGCCGAGTTCGCACAGCTCTTCGCCGGCCGGCTGAGAAGCTTCGAAGACGTTGCGGGATATCTTCCGAATCAGGCTTACATCGGGAACATCGACCCGAGAGAGCTTCCTCCGCGCCCCTGGTACGAAAAGGCGGGACCCGGCGGCGAATTCGAAATGGAGGGCCGTGCATGCCGGGGTCGGTTCGGATCGATCCTGTCGGAAGAGCTTCTCTACAGTCTCGTGAAGGTTGCCGACGTCTTCGATCTCGTGGCCTTAGAACAGGATTTCTCGGAGCTGATTTTCTCGATCCTCGAGAAAGATCCGGTCTTATCCGGGCTTATCACACCGAAACACAGGAAGGGGATCGAGAAGAGTTCCCTCGAGAAGGAGATAGCCGAGGGGGCGCTGCCGCTAGAATCAAAAGGTGAGGTGGTCGGATGCGTCCGGTCGGCCCATCCCGACGACGTCAATCTCCATGCCCACACGATTCTCGAAAACTTAGCCGCCAAGGCGACCGCGGTCTACACGGTCAGAGATCTGCTGAACCGAAACTCGGTGGATCCGGAAAGTATCGACTATATCATCGAGACCTCCGAGGAGGCCTGCGGAGACATCAACCAGCGGGGAGGAGGCAACTTCGCGAAGGCCGTAGGAGAGCTCTCGGGCCTCTCTCGGGCCACCGGCAGCGACACCAGGTCCTTCTGCGCGGGACCGGTCCACGGTATTCTCCAGGCGGCGGGTTTGGTACGGTCGGGGATCTTCGAATCGGTCGTCGTCACCGCCGGGGGGACCACCGCTAAGCTGGGGATGAATTCCAAAAAACACATCGAGAAGGGACTCCCGGTCCTCGAGGACTGCATGGCAGGCTTCGCGGTCCTCGTGAGACGTGAGGGGCGGGGATTGGTCATCCGTACCGACGTGGTGGGAAGGCACAGGATAGGGTCGGGCGCTTCCCCTCAGGCGGTCATACAGGACCTCGTGACGGACCCCCTTGCCTCCGGCGGATTCGGTCTTTCCGATGTGGACCTCTACGCTCCGGAGCTCCAGAACCCGGAGATCACCGAGAACGCCGGCGCGGGAAACGTAACCGAGGCAAACCTCAAGATGATAGCCGCCATGGCGGTGATGAAGAAAGAAATAGAGCGGAGTTCTATACCCGATTTTATCAATGAACACGGGGTCTCGGGATGGGCCCCGACGCAGGGGCATATTCCGTCGGGGGTCCCCGCCTTAGGCTGGCTCCTCCGGTACGCCGAGATGGGGACTGTTACCCGGGCGATGGTCATAGGCAAGGGGAGTCTCTTCTTAGGGAGGATGACCAATCTCTTCGACGGGGTATCGATACTCTTCGAATCCTCCGATGCCGGACCTTCGGCAATCTCCGCGGCGCCGACGGCGGAAAGTTTCCGCATACCCCTCGATTTTTCCGGGTATACCGGGGACGGCCCGGTTGCCCTGGGACTGACCCTCCCGGGGAGCGAAGCCGGAACGGACGAGCTGATACGGGGGGCAGAATCGGCCGCCGAGGACGATCCGAACCTCGAGATAGTCTTCTTCGGTTCCGAGGAGGGGACCCCGGAAGAAGCCCACCGGGAAATGTCCGGAGCCCTCGCGGAAAAGAAGATCGACGGAGCACTGACCTTTCATTATCCTTTTCCCGTAGGAGTGGCCACGGTGGGGATGGTGAACACGAAGACGGAGGGAAAACCGCTGTTCATCGCCACGACAACCGGAACGGTTTCTACGAGCCGGGTGGAGGCACTGGTCCTGAACACCGTCTTGGGCGTCAGTGTCGCGAGGACGTACGGAATCGTTCGGCCGAAGGTAGGGCTTATCAATCTGGAAGGAGCCCAGACGGCTTTAAGACGGCTCAAAGAAACAACGGCGAACGGTTTCGACCTCAACCTCACGGGTTCCGCCCGCGGCGATGAGCTCCTCAGAGGAAATGATGTCCTCGCGGGGACCGTGGACGTCGCGGTGTGCGACAGCCTGACGGGGAACCTTATCATGAAGCTCCTCGCGGCTTCGGAGACCGACGGAACTATCGAGACGAAGGGTTCCGGATACGGTCCGGGTATCGGGGTGTGCATGGAATCCTTGGTGGGGATCATCTCCAGGGCGACCTCCCCGGAGGTAACCGGCGCGGCCCTCCTTTATCTTGCGCGGATGGTCCGGGGAAACTTGCCCGGGGTGGTCGCCGAAACCTATGGAAGGTTTCTTGCCGCGGGAAGCGTGATCGGCAAGGTTCGGGAACCGCGGGTCCCCGAATCAGCGGCCTCCGGACCGCCTAAAAAACCGGTGGGGAAGGAAATAGAAGGGATCGACGTCCTCGAAATCGATAGTGCGGCGGCACTCCTGTCGAAACGGGGAATATATGCCGAAGCCGGGATGGGATGTACCGGTCCCGTGGTAATGGTTGCCGGGGAGGACGCCGAATCCGCGCTTCGAGTCCTCGAAGACGGCGGATATCTGTAATCGGAGAAGAGAATTATGCTAACGGGTTTTGAAATAGATCTGAAGCGCTGTACCGAATGCAGGCGATGCATGATTGCCTGTTCCATCGTTCAGACGGAAAGGGTGGATATGAAAGAGTCCCGAATCTTCGTCGACCGGGCGTGGCCGGGGGATCCTGTGTTCAGGGTGTGCCGATTCGACGACTGCGAAGGTCATCCCTGCATAGAATCGTGTCCCGTCGACGCGATCCGGGAAAACGGGGGGACCGTCGTCATCGATGAAGAGGAGTGTATCGGATGCAGGGCCTGCATGGACGCCTGTCCTTACGATGCAATAACCTTTGTCGGCAAAAAGGCGTGGAAGTGCGATTTCTGCGGCGGAGAGCCGGCGTGCGTTCCGGAGTGCGCGACTCAGGCGATACGGAAGAAGGGGGAATGATATGCCGGGCAGTATGAGAGACCGGATCTTGAGAATCGAGTGCGGCGAGAAAAAGGCGTCACCCTGGGAAGTGCCCGGGGAAGTGCGGGAATACATCGGCGGTATCGGGTACGGTACGAAAATCCTCTTCGACGAAGTAGATCCCCGGATCGATCCCCTCGATCCCGCGAACAAGATCGTCCTCACCGTCGGTCCTCTTACCGGGACCGCGGCTCCCATGCACCCTCAGGCGTGTATCGTCACCAAATCGCCCCTGTCGGGGACCATCCTCAACTGCTACGCCGGGGGTTTCCTCGGAGCGGAAATCAAGTTCGCGGGAATCGACGGAATCATCTTCGAAGGACGGTGCGACGAGTGGAGCCTGATCCTGATCGATAACGACGAAGTCCGGTTCGTCGACGCGTCACCGGTTTTAGGGACTTCCACCGAAGAGACCGAAACGTACATAAAAAATACCTACGGGAGCGGGTACAGAACCCTCTCCATCGGCCCGGCCGGAGAAAAGGGTGTGGCCATGGGTTCGATATTCTCCGAAACCCGCACCTTCGGCCGTGGGGGAGCCGGAGCCGTCCTCGGATCGAAAAGGATCAAGGGGGTCGGTATCAGGGGCTCGGTACCCGTCGACGTCTACGACCGAAAGGAATTTTCACGGTGCGTCGCCGACAACATGACGGTCATCATGTCCGCCTGCGATGAGGAGTACAATCTCGTGGGACTCTTCTCGCGTTTCGGGACCGGAGCGGGGATGTCTCTCGTCCAGAGCCGGGGCGGTCTTCCGACGCGGAATCATCAAAAAGGGGCTTTCGAGGGGGCCGATCTCATCGACGGGCAGCGGTACGAGAAGGACTTCTCTACCAAGTGGGTTTCCTGCTTCAGCTGTCCCGTTCACTGCGGGCGGGTCCATAGGTACAAGGATCACGGCGGAAAAGACGCCTGGGCCCGGGGGCCCGAGTACGAGACCATGTACTCCCTGGGGTCCAACCTGGAAAACCGGGACCCCGACGTTCTCGCCGAGGCGAACAGACTGACCGAGGAATACGGTATGGACAGCCTCACCGTCGGAGTAACCATCGCCTGGGCCCTGGAGATGGGAGAGCGGGGACTCATCGGCGAACCGGGTATCGATCTCGAGTTCGGAAAACCGGAGACCGTGCTCGCCCTCTTGCACAAGATAGGAAAGAGGGAGGGTATCGGCGACACTCTGGCCCTCGGGCCCGCTAAAGCCGCGGAAAAAATAGGCGCGGGAAAGGAGTTCGCCATGCAGGTCAAGAACTCAGGATTCGCCGCCTGGATGCCCCGGCGGATGAAGGGAACCGGACTCGCCTTTGCCACATCGAACCGCGGGGCCTGCCACAAGAGGGCCCCCATCGGTGCCGAGATTATCGGGGCTGTCGATATGGACAGCTACGAGGGAAAGGCCGAGATGGTCATCGGAATCCAGAACACCGTCAATGCTATCTTTACCCTCATAAGCTGCCGGTTCCACGAATTCGTCACCGATCACGACTACTATCCTAGATATCTGAAGGCGGCGGTGGGACGGGATATGTCCTGGGAGGAGTTCGTCCGAATCGGAGAGCGCACATGGAATCTGGAGCGGCTGTTCAATGTCCGGGCGGGGTTGACCAAGCAGGACGACATGCTTCCCGAGAGGTGTTTCGAGCCCATCGTTGGAGAGGTTTCGGAAGCCGCGGTTATGGACAAGGGGCGATTTACGGAAATGCTCGAGGAGTACTACAGTCTCCGCGGATGGGACCGGGACGGCGTACCGGGAGGGGAAAAACTGAGAGAGCTGGAGATTTCAGGGAGATGAGCCGGGTGAGGATCGAGTTCGTAGGTCATATCAGGACATGCGCGGGAGAACGGAATACCGTGATAGAGCTCCCGGAGGAAAATATGTCCTTAGCCTCGACCCTGCGGGAGGTGGAGAAGGCGTATAGGAGCTTGAGGCTCTTCGAAAAGGGGGATCTCTACGACGGAGTGCTCGTTTTCCGGCGGAACGAGGCGGGAGGTTTGGAGAGGATCGATCATCTCGAGGCGCCCGCGGTGGGGCGAGGCAGGTTCGAAGAGGAATATGTAATCGCAACCGGAATGGAAGGCGGCTGAGACAACTATGAAGCAACCGGTATACTATAGAGCACACAACATCGCGGAGGCCCTCGAGCTCGCGGCGGGTAAGGGTGTCGAGATAATCGCGGGCGGTACCGATCTGATGGTCCAGAGGGCGGACAGGATCAAAGATCCCGCGGGACTCCTCGATATCACCGGATTAGAGGAGCTGAGAGACATCCGATACACTGACGGGGACTGCGTTATCGGCGCCTGCGTCACCATTGCCGAAATTGCACAGTCGGACGGAACGATGATACCCGCGTGCCTCAGGCAGGGGGCTCAGGCTATAGGGAGCCCGCAGATCCGAAATCTCGCGACCCTCGGGGGGAACATCTGCAACGGGTCTCCCTGCGGAGACACCTTGGCTCCACTTGTCTGTCTCGAAGCGGAGCTCGTTCTCCGATCCCTAGACGGAGAACGGAGGATAAAGGCCGAGGAATTCTTCACCGGTCCGAAGATGACCGTACGCAAGCCTGGGGAGCTCCTCGCCGCGGTCGTACTGCCTCAGAAATCCCTCGAAGGGATTTCAGCGTTCCGGATGATCGGAAAGCGGGAGGGACAGGCGATATCCCAGGTGAACACGGCGGTGTGGAGTGTACTCGACGGAGACTTGAGGATAACACGGGTCCGGGCTGCCGCGGGAAGCGTGGCGCCGGTACCGGTCAGGCTTTATTCGGCGGAAGAGTACATGACCGGCCGAGGGCGCGAGGAAATCGAACGGGAGACTCTATCGGAAACGGTGCGAAAGGACATCCGTCCGATAAACGATGTGAGGGCCACCGGAGATTACCGGGCATCGGTAACCGGGCAGCTGGTAGCGGATGCGGTGTCGGAAATCTTCACGCGGGGAGGGGGCAACGATGAAGCTTGATTTTATCTGCAACGGAAAAGAGATAACCCTCGAGGTGAACGGAGACGAGCGCGCTCTGGACATCCTCAGAGACCGGCTCGGACTTACCGGCACGAAAGAGGGATGCGGGAAGGGAGAGTGCGGCGCCTGCACGGTAATTGTCGACGGACGTACCGTGAACAGCTGTCTCCTGACCGCGGCCAAGCTCCACGGCACCCGGGTGACTACTATTGAGGGGATTCACGGGCACGACGGCGGCCTGCATCCCATACAGGACGCCTACCTCGAGAAGGGGGCCGTCCAATGCGGCTTCTGCACGCCGGGGATGGTGCTGAGCACCAAGGCACTCTTAGACGAGGAACCGAAACCTGACCGGACGAGGATAGCCGAAGCTTTGAGCGGAAACTTCTGCCGATGCACCGGGTATACGAAGATAGTCGAAGCCGTCGAGCACGCGGCGGAGCTGATAGAGCGAAACGGGAATGAATAAGTCGAATTACAGCACAGTCGGAAAACCGGTTAGAAAGGTAGACGGAATCGAGCTCGTTACCGGAGCGGCACGGTTCACCGGGGACATGCGCTTTCCGGGTATGCTCCACGGGGCCGCGGCGCGGGCGGGTGTTCCCGCGGGACACCTCCGGGAGGTTAAAACCGGGGCCGCCTCCCGGGCGGAAGGAGTCGTGGAAATAATTACCGCGAAGGACCTCCTCGGACCCAATCTGATAGGAATTCTCCCCCCCTTCGATCAGCCCATTCTCGCCGAGGGGGAGATACGTTACGCCGGCGAATCGGTGGCCCTGGTGGTCGCCGACTCGAGGAGGGGTGCCCGGGAGGCGGCGGAGCTGATCGAATCGGTCATCGAGCCCTACGAACCGATTCTGACGGTGGACGAGGCCCTCGCGGAAGACGCTCGGAAGATCCACGAAAACGGTAACGTCACCTTTTCCCGCCGGTTGACCAAGGGGGACGCGGAAAAGGGATTGGGTGAGGCCGACTTCGTAGTGGAGGGAGAGTATGAGACATCCTTCCAGGAGCACGCCTACATGGAGCCGGAGGCGGTGTGCGCGGTCCCCGAGAGCGACGGGCGTATTACCGTATACGCCTCCTGCCAATCCCCCTTCCACATCAGGGGACATGTCGCGGCGAATATCGGATATCCGGCTTCCCGGGTCAAGGTGGTCCAGGCCTTTACCGGCGGGTCTTTCGGCGGAAAGGACGACGTGGCAACGGAAATCGGCTCCCTCGCGGCGACCGCCGCCGTGATAACGGGACGGCCGGTAATGATCGAGCATACCCGGGAGGAGTCGGTGATAGGCTCGAACTTCAGGCACGCGTCGCGAATCAGGATTGCCACCGGTGTGAAGAAGGACGGAACGGTCACAGCCCGGAAGATATACGTCCTCCTCGACGGAGGAGCCTACGCCTCGGAGAGTCCCTTCGTCACCATGAAGGGACTCATCCATGCCGCCGGTCCTTACACTATCGACAATGTCTTCGTCGAGGCGACTACAGTGTATACCAATAAGACCTACTGCGGCGCCTTCAGGGGGTTCGGGGTCCCCCAGGTTACATTCGCCTCGGAATCACAGATGGACGAGGCGGCGGAAAAGATCGGTATGGACAAGCTAAAGTTCAGAAGAAAAAACGGACTCAAACCCGGCGACGCCACCGCGACCAGTCAAGTCTTCGACGAATCTGTGGGGCTCATCCAGACAATCGATCGAATTGCCGAAATCGAACTCCCTCCTATAAATGAAGAGACCGAGACCGCCGGATCCGGCGGGCGGTATCTCCGGGGGACCGGCTACTCGTGTCTTCTCCAGGGGATATCCAACGGCGCCGAGGGGGTCGATGTTGTGGGGGCTTCGGTCCAGATGAGTCAGGACGGAAGCGTCTTAGTCGGAGTAGGTCTTACCGAGCTCGGACAGGGTGCTAAGACCGTATATGCGCAAGTTGCCGCGGAAATCCTGGGGGTGACCGTGGACAGGGTAACCGTCAAGCTCGTCGATACCGACGGAGTCCACGATTCGGGCCCCACCGTGGCATCCCGGAGCACCACCGTCGGGGGAAAGGCCGTGGAAAAGGCGGCTAGGGCGGTCAGGGAGAGTCTCGAAAAAATGGTCTCCCTCATGACCGGCGCCGATCAGGAATCGATAAGGATAGGGGAAAATACCGTACGCATCGAAGGGGATAAAAATACCGTAATCCCCCTGTCTGAGGCGGCGACCGCCGCATACTGGACAGGATTTCCCCTCATGCATCTCGAGTTTTCTCAGGCTCCCGCAGCGGATTACGATCACGAAACTCATCAGGGGAATATCTATATCGCCTATAACTTCGGGACCCACCGTATGGACGTCCGGATCGACAGGTATACCGGTAAGGTCAAGGTGCTGAGACACGCCGCGTGTCACGATGTGGGAAAGGTCATAAACCCCCTCGGTTTCGAGGGGCAGGTGCAGGGGGCCTCCCTCATCGGCTTCGGCCTCGCCCATATGGAAAAGATCGAATATTCCGCCGGAACGGTGTTGAATAGTAATTTCGCGGATTACGCCGTGCCCACTATGCTCGACCGAATCGACACCGAGCCGATCGCCGTGGAGGAGGCCAACCCGAGCGGTCCCTTCGGCGCGAAGGGAATCGGCGAACCCCCGGTGGCGGGGACCGTTGCGGCCTTCGCCAATGCGGTGGCCGCAGCAACGGGGATACGCTTTACGAAGCTGCCGATTACCAGGCAGGATATACTCCGAGCTTTAGAGGAGAAGGACCGTCAAGGAGGTACCGATGGCTGATACGATACTGAAGAACGGACTGGTTCTGACCTGCGAGCCCGATCTGCTTCGTGGAGAAATATTTTCTCCAGGTGCGGTGGCGGTGGAAGACGGCAGAATCGTCGCGGTGGGACCGGAAAGGGATGTTCTTTCCGCGCACCCCGAAGCGTCAGAGACGGTGGATGCCGCGGGGGGTATAATTATGCCGGGTTTCATCATTACCCACACCCACATGCCCTACGTTCTTGGACACAATCAGCCGGTGGACGTGACCCGGCTTAAGAGCTTTTGGGACATGCTCCAGAAGATGGGGTGGGAATGGCTCGAGGATATAACCACCTGCGAGGGCATTTACGCCGCAACCCGCTACGCCGGAATGAAGATGCTCAAACACGGGACCACCACCGTCTGCGAGCTCGTGGAGGCGCCGAACGGTTTGAACGGCGACGGGCGGTTCGAGAGCCCCCTCCAGGCTTCCCTTACCGCGGTTCGGGAGATCGGTCTGCGGGCCCAAATAGGATATGAGGTGACCGAACGTATCCCCGGTATTTCGATCAACGAAAAGCTCGACCCCGGTATGGCGGAGAAGGGTTTCGAAGAAAACTTGAAAGCGGCGGATCTCATCTCCAGCCGGCTTGCAAAGGAGGGGAGCTTCCCGGGGGGGGAACGGGTCACGGTGAGAATGGGAGTCCATACCGCGTATACGAATTCCCCCGAAACCCTGCGGCGCGCCCGGGAATTGGCCGACCGATTTTCCTTGGGAATGCAGATTCACATCGCGGAAATTCCCCGAACCTTCCTGGTGGAGAAATATGGAAAATCGGCCCCCGCCCTCCTCGAAGAATGCGGGCTATTAGGACCGGATGTGGTGGCGGCCCACTGCATCGATCTGTCCGATGAGGACCTGGATATCTTGGCCCGGAACGAAGTCAACGTCGCCCACACCCCGATGACCAATTCCTTGGGCGGAAACGGGGTGGCGAGGGTTCCGGAAATGATGGAACGGAACATAAACGTCTCGTTGGGACACGACTGCTTCTTTACGTTAGACACAGCCGAATACATTCGGTACGCCTATCTCCTCCACAAGGCGCATCGGGCGGACCCGGCGGTTCTTCCCCCCTTTCAGGCGGTCGATCTGGCCCTCTCTCATGGGGCGAGGGCACTGGGGATGGAAAATGCGGTAGGAAGCCTGGCGGCGGGAAAACAGGCCGATCTGATCATCATCAAGCCGGATTCACCCGTTCCGGTGACGCCGGTTTCGGTTATATCATACCTCACAATGACCTTTCAGGGCCGGAACGTGGACACCGTCTTCGTCGCGGGAGAAAAGCTCGTCGAGGGAGGCCGGGCCGTCCGGGTGGACGAGGAAGAGATGAGATTGTGCTGTAGCGAAGAGGCACGAAAACTGTGGGGTCGAAACGGAATCGAGGTGACGAATGGGTAGTGATCTGAAGACGAATTTCTGCGGAATCGAGTTTAAAAACCCGGTCATCGTACCCGCGGGGGTACACGGCCGGGACGGGGACGTCATGCGGGCGACGGGAGAATCGGGAGTCGCGGGGATCTGTACCAAGACCATTGTATCCCAACCGGCAACCGACGTGCTTCCCTGTTTTTCAGCCGTTCCTTCCGGAATGGTCAACTCGGTGTTCGGAAGCGACAAGACTGCGGAATATTGGTTTTCCGAGGGGATCTCCCGGGCCCGGGAGGGGAGGTCCCGGGTCATCGCGAACCTCGCGGGTTTTACTCCCGAAGAGGCGGCGGATCTCGCGGCAAAGGCGGAATCGGCCGGAGCCGAGATGATCATGCTCCCCACCCATTGCCCTCACATGGGTGAAATCCTGTGCGCCATGTATCCTGACATGCCGTTTCCCGAGCCGAAGCTGACCGACCTCACCCCTATGAAGGAATCGGTCCGTCTCATGAAGCGGGCGGTGGATATCCCCATAGTCGTCAAGCTTTCGGGGACCTTTTTCAACATCGTCAGGCAATGGGCGGAAGGAGTCAGCGAGGCGGGGGCCGACGGGATAGCATGCTCGGATGCATTGGGCCCCGCTCTATCCATAGACATACGGACCGGTGAGCCGGCGTTAGGGGGGCCCCGGGGCGTTGGAGGCCTGACCGGAGCGGCCATTATGCCCATAACCTTGAGGATGGTCCTCGAGGCGGCTATGACCGTGGACCTGCCGGTCATCGGAATCGGAGGCGCCTCTTCCGCGGAGGACGTAATTCGTTACGTCATGGCCGGGGCGACCCTAGTCGGAGTGTGCACGGCGGGCCATATCGCGGGAGAGGACGCCTACAGCCGGATAATCGAAAAAATCCCGGCAATCCTCGAAAAGTACGGGTACGGGAGTCTCGATGAGATCCGGGGCCTCACTATCCGCAGGATAAAACGGAGAAAACAACGGGGGATGCAGGCGGTAACCGAACCGGTGCCCGCGGTGATAGCCCCCGAGGCGTGCATCGCCTGCGGACGGTGCGTCCGGGCCTGCGCGTACGAGGCGATAATCATGGAAGAGAAGGCCCGTGTAAGGGCTGAACGATGCATCGGGTGCGGACTCTGCGTCAGCGTGTGTCCGAGCGATGCGATAGAACAGAATTATTACCGATAACGCGGTTTCGTTGAAACCGCCGGAATATTTTCAAAGGAGTGTATCATGAAAAAGAGTGTGCGTATTGTGATTACGGTTCTCGTGGTCCTGTGCTTCCTTACTCCCCTTGCCTTTGCCGGTGGGGGCCAGGAAGAACCCGAGCAGAGCATGAAGACCGAGGAAAAGGCGGAGACCGCCGAAAAGATGGAACCGGTAGACATAGGCATCTTCGTCCCCGGGGTCGTCGCGGGAAGCCCCTTGTACGAGGAGCTGGTATCGGGAGCCGAAAGGGCCGCTTCTGAATACGACCATGTAACGGTCAAGGTCGTGGAAGGGGGATTCAACCAGGCCGAATGGGGCGAAAAACTCACGTCCCTAGCCGCGACCGGAGAGTACGAGTTTATCCTTTCATCGAATCCCGCGATGCCCTTCGTCGCCATGGAGGTCATGGAAGCCTTCACCGACCAAAAGTTCATCATCATGGACGCCTACATGGAGGGAAATCCTCAAATGTACACGGTCATGTACAACCAGGTGGAACAGGCCTACTTCATGGGGTACATGGGCGGACTGGTTACCACAAGCGACATGGAGGGAGCCAACGGGGACCTCAAGGTCGGAATGATCGTAGCCCAGGAGTATCCCGCACTGCTTAAGATGATGCGCCCCGGATACAAGATGGGCTTCGAAGCGGTCGACCCGGGAATTACCGTAGACTACCGGGTCATCGGTAACTGGTACGACGCGAACAAGGCCTCCGACCTGGCGAACAGCATGTTCGACGCGGGAGTGGACATAATATTGACCATTGCCGGGGGAGCAAATCAGGGTACCATCAAGGCGGCGCAGGAACGGAACAAGTATGTCCTGTACTTCGATGCCGAGGAATACGACATCGCCCCGGGGACTATCGTCGGCTGCGGCGTCCTCTATCAGGACAGGGCGACCTACGAGACCGTCAAGAGGGCGATCGAAGGAGACGTCTCATGGGGGAGTGCCGATGTGCTGGACACCGAGGGGGGATACGTCGACTTTGCCGACGACAGCGCTATCTATAGGGAAACCGTTCCCGAGTCGGTTCGGGAAGAGATGTCGGTGGTCGTAAAGAAGATGCGAAACGGAGAACTGAGTTTTCCGGTCCCTGAGTTCTAAAGAAACCCTTTACAAACCTTCGGGGGCTCGTCCCCCGAAGGTATTTGGAGAAACCTATGAGACCGTATCTGCGGATGGAAGACATAACGAAAATTTACCGGCAGAAAGAGCTCAAGGCGAACGATTCGGTTACTCTGGAGGTTAACCCTCAGGAGATTCATGCCATAGTCGGAGAGAACGGAGCGGGAAAATCAACCCTCATGAAGGTTCTCTACGGACTCGAGCATCCTGACGGGGGAAAAATTTTCCTCGACGGTGAGGAACGGGAAATTCGCACCCCCTTGGATGCGAATAATCTCGGTATAGGAATGGTCCATCAGCATTTCAAGCTGGTACCGGAGTTTAGCGTCGCGGAGAATGTCGTCCTCGGTATCGAGCCGGTCAAACGGGGGCTTTTTATCAACAGACAGGAGTCCCGGAAGCGGGTCGGGGAGGTGATCGAGAACCACGGTTTCAGCATCGATGCCCGAAAACGGGTTGAAAGCCTGACGGTCGGGCAGATGCAGCAGGTGGAGATCGTCAAGATGCTCTACAGGAAGGTGGATCTCCTCATCCTTGACGAACCGACCTCGGTCCTCACAGAGCAGGAAATAGAGGCGTTGTTCGATACTCTCCGGCGACTGCGGTCCCAGGGAAAGACTATAATTATCATCACCCACAAGCTCGGCGAGGTAAAACGTATCTCCGACAGAGTCACCGTCATGCGGAAGGGAAGGGTAGTCGCCCTCAAAAAAACCTCGGAGGTCTCGGAAAAGGAGCTCTCCAAGCTTATGGTCGGCCGGGAGGTCCTGTTTCAGATCAGGAAAGAGAAGAAGGCCTGCGGCACCCCCGTCGTCGAGCTTGAGGATATCACCCTCCGTCAATTCGGTCATGGCAGACCCTTGCTCGACGGAGTCAACCTCACCGTACGTTCTTGTGAGGTCCTAGGGGTCGCGGGAGTGGGCGGTAACGGCTTAGGTGAGCTCGAAGACGTCGTCACGGGACTGAGAAGGGCCGACTCCGGCCGGTACATATTCGGAGGAGAAGACGTAACGGGATTGCCCACCCTCGATCTCAGAGAACGGGGGCTTGCCTATGTCCCCGCCGACCGGCTGCAGAGGGGTTCGAGCTCCGTCGCCTCGGTCAGGGAGAACATCATGATCTCCCGGCATCACGATTTTATTCGGGGAGGAATTATCCGGGGTAAGGACGTTCAGGATTTCACCGATTCCCTCATCGAGCAGTTCTCCATCGACGGGACCTCTTCGGCTCCCATCGGGACCTTATCGGGAGGAAATATTCAGAAGGTAATCCTCGCCCGGGAGCTGGCAACACGGACCGATTTCATCGTTTTTTCGGAACCGACCTGGGGACTGGACGTTGCGAGCAGTCAGTTCGTGTACGAAAAGATTCTCGAGCTGAGAGAACGGGGGTGCGGGGTCCTTATGATATCTTCGAATCTCGATGAGATCCTCGGCATTGCGGACACCATCGTCGTCATGTATCGGGGACGGGTGGTATGCAGGCGGGCCAATGATTCCGATATGTCCAAGGAGCTCATAGGAGAATACATGCTCGGCATCCGTGACGACTACGGCGAAACCGAATATGAGGACGGGGAAACATGAGAAAACGAAAACTCACCGACATCTTTAGCAACACTCTCGGGCTGACGCTGACTCTCATAATCTCTTTCGTCTTCGTCATCCTCCTTATCTTCTTTTTGAGCAAGTCTCCGGGAAGAACGATTTACTACTTTTTCGTCGGCCCCTTCACTAATCCCTACTATTTCGGAAATATGCTCAATGTCGCCACACCTCTCATCTTTACGGGACTCGGTATAGCCGTGGCCTTCAAGTCGGCGGTCTTCAATCTCGGAGGAGAGGGACAGGCATATACGGGGGCGCTGATTACCACGGTAATCTGTCTGTACCTGCCCGGGGCGAACGGATATGCCGGCGGAATCCTAGCGATTATTACGGCGTGCGCGGCGGGAGCGCTCCTCGCCGGATTGTCGGGTTTCTTCAGGATGAAGTGGGGGACCGACGAGCTCATATCGTCATTCCTGATCTCTTCCGCGGTGATCCTGATCGTCAACTATTTTATTACCGGGCCCCTCGACGATCCGGAGAACAACCTTCTCGCGACCAGGGCGATAGGTGAACAGTACAGACTCCTCCAGATTTTCAAGCCTTCGAAGCTCGATATAAGCATCGTCTTCGCTGTCCTCACCGCGGGAGCTGTCTACTTTTTCATGAATAAGTCCCATTGGGGGTACGAGATGAGGATGTGCGGCATCAACCGTAACTTCGCCCGGTACGGAGGAATAAGCGTCTCTAAGTATCTCGTGCTCCCCATGGTGATAAGCGGGGGTCTTCACGGGGTCGCGGGAGGGGTGACGGTGCTCGGAACCCATTACCGTGCTCTTAAGGGGATGACCGGCGGCATGGGCTGGAACGGAATCGCCGTGGCCCTGATCGCTAAGAACAATCCCGTGGCTGTAATCCCCGCGGCGCTGTTCTTCGCCTATCTCGACGCCGGAGCGAAGGCGGCTATGCTCCATTCCGATGTGACCTTCGAAATAGCCGCGGTGGCTCAATCGATTATATTCTACTTAGTCACCGCCCAGGCCCTCTACACCCTGTTTCAATCGAGGAGGAAAGCGGTCGTATGAACAATTCATCCTTCGCAATACCCTTACTCCATAACACTATCGGGATCATGACCCCCTTCCTTCTTGCGGCTATAGGCGGGCTCTTTACCGAGCTCGCCGGGATGCTCAACATAGCCTTAGAGGGGCTCATGCTCATCGGGGCATTCTTCAGCGTCGTCTTTGTTGCCGCTACGGGAAGCCTTCTGTTGGGAATACTCTTAGGAATCCTCGCCGCCCTCATCATGGCCTATATCTTCGGGGCAGTGAGCCTCTACTTGAAGGCGAATATATTTATTACCGGGCTCGCCACCAATCTCTTCGCCGCAGGCATTACGGTGGTCCTTGCTTTTCAGATCTTCGGAAACAAGGGAGTCGTACGTTTCGAGAATCTCCCCCGGCTCCCTGAGCTGACGGTTCCCGCGATCCAGAAGATACCGGTACTCGGCGATATCTTCTTCGGCCACAACGTCTTCGTGTACTTGAGCTGGCTCGTGGTGGTCCTCGCCGCGGTCGTCATATACAGGACTCCTTTCGGGTTGAGGATCCGGGGGACGGGCTTGAGCCCGGAGACGATTACATCCCTCGGACTCAAGCCCCGGCGTTACCAGCTCTACGGCATACTGATATCCGGGTTTACCTGCGGATTGGCCGGAGCGCTGCTTACCCTCAACATGGGCGCCTTCGTGCCGGAGATCACCGCGGGAAGGGGCTGGATAGCCCTCGTGGCAATCTACCTGGGGAACAAGAACCCCTACGGCATCCTCATCGCCTCTCTGGTGTTCGGTTTCGCCGAAAGCATATCCAACTTCGCTCAGGGGGCGATCAATATCCCCGCTGATTTTATCCTCGCTTTCCCCTATATAATTACGGTTATTGCGATGATCGGGTTCAGCATTTGGAAATACTACAAGAAGGAGCAGAGATCATGAAAGCGGCAGTCCTTACGGAGGTCAAAAAAATCGAGGTGCGGGAGGTGGACACCCCCGCGGTCACCGATAACGAGGTATTGGTAAAGCTCAAGAATTGCGGCATCTGCACCCTGGAGCAGCGTCTCTATAGGGGAGACATGAAGATCTACTACCCGATTATCCCGGGTCATGAGGCTTCGGGAGAGGTCGTAGAGACCGGGTCGGCGGTCATCGGGCAGTATGCGCCGGGTACCCGGGTCGCCGTCGATCTGGTGACCCGGTGCGGTGAGTGCTACTACTGCCGGACCGGGCAGTCGAACATGTGCGCGAACCGCTTCAAGAAGGGGCAGAAGGTCTTGGGAGGTTTCGGCGAATACATCACGGTCAGGGGGTCACAGATCTATCCCATCCCCGATTCGATGAGCTTCCGGGCGGCCGCCTTTTCGGAACCGGTGGCATGCTGCATCAGGAGTCTCAAGAAGGTGGATCTGGCTTTGGCCGAGGATGTTTTGATAGTGGGTGCGGGACCGATGGGGATCATGCATCAGCTGACGGCCCTATGCATGGGGGCGAGGGTGTTTGTTTCCGATCCCGATACCGACAGGCTTGCATTGGCCGAAAAGCTCGGGGCCTACCGAGCAATCGATCCGACCCGGGAAGACCCGGCGGCGGTGCTCAAAGAGGAGACCGACGGAAGAGGCGCCGACGTCTGTATCATCACCTCACCGGCACCGGCGGCCCTCGAGAACGGTTTCGACGCCGTCGGAAAGGTCGGGAGGCTCAACATCTACACCTCCTACAACGAAAAGCTTCCCTTTCCCATCGACGCGAATACCCTTCACCGGAACGAGGTCTTAGTGACCGGGAGCGAGGGGAGGACCGAACACGATTTTCTTCAGGCCGTCCGGCTGATCGGTTTCGGGAAGATTGATGTGGAGCCCCTGATCTCCGAGACGGTGGCTTTTTCGGAAATCGAAAAGGGTATAACCGATGCCATGAGCACGGATACCTACCGGGTACTCCTCGAGCATGAGCTATGATTCTCGTAATCGATATCGGAACGACGGTATTAAAGACTTCCCTGTACGACCTTGGAGGAAATTGCCTCTCCACGGCGAGCGTGGAAATTTCCCTCGCCGTCTCCGATAATTCATCGTATCACGAGGTGGACGGCCGGCAATGGATAACGGCATTGAGCCGTTGTGCCGCGGAGTTGAATACCCGAGAACTCGAGGCGGTCGCCGTCAGCGGAAACGGGCCGACCCTCGTACCGGTCGGACCCGATGATATGCCCCTGGATAACGCCATGACCTGGCTCGACAGGAGGGGGGTCGATGAATCGAAGGAGATCTCCGAACGGGCCGGAATCTATATCGATCCCATGTTTTATCTTCCTAAGGCATATTGGATCTTCCGTAATCGTCCCGGTATCTACGGTAAGACCGTATTCTTTTCTTCCTGTCCCGAGTATATAACCTATCTCTTGACCGGGAACCGATCGGTGGTCCTCCCGGTACCGGAGTATAGACCCTATATCTGGACCGAGGAGCAGACCTTAGGTCTGGGAATGGACCCGGACAAGTTTCCCGGCTTTATAAAACCGGGTACTCAAGCGGGAAAGACCACCCGCACGGCGGGGGAGCTCTTCGGACTGCCCGCGGATGTTCCGGTATTCGCCTGCGGACCCGATTTCGCCGCCTCGTTGATAGGGACCGCGACAACCGTCCCCGGGAGGGCATGCGACCGCGCGGGCACCTCCGAGGGGATAAACCTGTGTACCGAGACCCTCATCCGTGACGACCGGCTCCTGTGTATGAGCCACGTCGTGGAGGGGCTGTACAATATTTCGGGACCGGTGGCCACCTCCGGAAAGGCGCTCCAGTGGTTCAAGGAGATAACAGGACGCAAAAATATAAGCTACGAGGATATATTCATCGAAGTGGCCGATACGGCTCCTGCCGGGGCCGGCTTGATATTCCTCCCGTATCTCGCCGGAGAACGTGCCCCCCTCTGGGATCCGGCGGCCCGGGGGTGTTTTATCGGGCTTTCGCTGCAGCACGGCAGGAGAGAGATGACCCGGGCGGTAGTCGAATCGGTGGGATATGCCATACGGCACGTTCTCGAAGCAATGGAGGAGAACGGGCTCGAAGCTGAGGAGCTGAGGATCACCGGGAGTCAGGCGAAGAGCCGTGTGTGGAACCAGATAAAAGCGGACATCACGGGAAAGAGGATATTGGTCCCGGAAACCTCCGATTCGGAGTTAATCGGAGACCTCTGCTTCGCCTTAGCGGGCCTCGGCAGATTCTCGTCGTTAGCGGAAGCGGCGGAGGAAACGGTGCGCTTCCGGGAAACCCTCGAACCGGATCCTGCAGCCTATTCCCTATACAGCGAGTATTTCGAGCTCTACCGTGAAGCCTACGGCGGGCTCAAGAACATTTTCGAAAAGCTCTCACGGATAAAAAAAGTCAAGGAATAAGGAGAAACGATGAACCTAGGAAAAGAAATACGGTACAACTCCCTCTTCAGGAAGGACACCGGCAACTGCGTGTGTGTGGCAATAGATCACGGCGGTATCGCAGGGCCCATGGAAGGGATAAACGACCCCGCGGGGTTGGTGCGGGACTGCGTAACCGGAGGCGCGGACTGCATTCTAACCACCCGGGGATTCGCATCGGCGGCGGAAGGAGCGTGGGACAGGAGCACATCATTGGTCCTCCGGTTGACCGGCGGATTTACCGTCTTAGGCGGCATGTTCGAAGAAGAGCTCATAACCTCGCCGGAAAAAGCTCTCGAATACGGCGCCGCCGGAGCCGCGGTAACGGTCAAGTTCGGTCATCCCAGGGAAGGTGAGTTTATTCGAAACGGCAGTCTCGTCGCCGACGCCTGTTCTCGGTGGGGTATTCCCCTTATGATCGAGGCGATGGCCAAGGGAAAGGATTTATCCTCCACCGATGTCAAGGGAGTCAAGATTGCCGCCCGGGCGGCGATGGAGATCGGCGCCGATCTGGTGAAGACCTACTATACGGGAAGTCCCGAGAGCTTCCGGGAAGTGGTGGAGGGGTGTCCGATACCCATCGTGATCCTCGGCGGCGAGAAGACCGACAGCATCGAGGACGTCTTCACCGATGTCTATTATTCGATGCAGGCGGGGGCGAAGGGAATCGCCATCGGAAGGAACATCTGGCAGCACGGGAATACACAGGCGGTAGTGGAAGCCATGTGCGGACTCGTCCATGAGGGGTGGTCCGTAAAGCAGGCCATGAGCCATATAGGGAAGTAGAATTCGGGTGCCGTACATATCTTTCGCGTCCAATTTTTTATGGGTCATGGTGATAGGCCTTCTCGGGCCGTCCGTTCCCGGTATCGTGGACGATCTGGGAATCACCTATCCTCAGGCGGGGCTCTTCTTTACCCTCCTGTCCCTGGGATCACTGTTCGGCACGACCGTCGGAGGGATCGCTACCGATTACGCGAACCGAAAACTTCTCTACGCCGGATTTTCAGGATTACTCGGGCTCGGGCTCATTACGATGGGTTTCGCGCCGACATACATCGTTATCTGCATTATCGTTTTCGCTTTCAGCCTCTTCGGAAGCCCCATCGGAGCGGTGGGGCAGAGCATAATGCTCGACATGTTTCCCCATAACCGGGCGAGGTATCTCTCCATTCAGACCTTCTTCGCCGCTTTGGGCAGTTTCACCGCGCCTCTCCTGGTGGCCCTCAACTTTACCGTCGGACTTTCCTGGAGATGGCCCTTCGTTCAGACGGCGGGTATCGCCTTCCTCCTGATCCCGGCTATAGTCTTTTCCCGGATTCCCGATGCCTCTACGGAGCGGTCGGGGCATCGGCCGATAAAAGAAATACTAAAAAATCCGAATATCATCCTCGCGGCGGTGCTGATATTTCTCTCGGTCTCCTTGGACTTGGGATTCTCCTACTGGCTTGCGGAGTATTTCAAAACCGAGCTCGAGGTCAGCATGAGGCTCTCCAGCGCCATTGTTGGGATCTACCTCGCCGGGGTCTTGACGGGAAGGCTTTCGTCGAGCTGGATAATACGGAGGATCAAGAGCAAGAACCTTCTCTTTATCGGGCTCTTGACCGGGTTCATCAGTCTGATCATCTTTATCGTTGTTCCGAGCATACCGGTCAAGGTTATCTTCTGCCTCATCTACGGTCTCGGCATTGCTCCGGTGTTCCCGCTGGTGATGGCCAAGGGGGCGGAGGAATACCCGAAACAGCCGGGTGCGGTAACCGGGATTCTCTTCGCCTGCCTTTCGCTGGGAGGAATGCTCTTTCCGCTTCTTCTCGGGGTGCTCGCTTCATCTTTCGGAATCGAGCGGTCCTATGTATTCAATCTCTTCGTGATTGCGGCGGTGGCGGCGGGTCTTTTCGTGTGGATACGGAGAAGAAACATTCCCGCCGATCAGAGCACGATACGCTGATTATCAACTCTCCGGACCAGCTTGTCCGTCTCCATCCGGTTGAGAAGGGGGATGATATATTTACGGGTGAGCCCGGACCGGTCCTTAGCCTCGGGTATAGTAAAGGAAGCCCCGGAACCGAGCCCGTCCAATATTTTGTCCCGCAGAGAATCGTAGGCCTCGGGCCTATAGTAGAGCCCTCCCTCGAGCTGGACGAGGAGCCCTTCCCGAACTAGAGCGCGGATCTCCTGTTGACATCCGGGCACAGAAAGGTCCTTCGGCTCGAACGCCTCCGGCTCTTTATCGGCAGCCGCCTCGAGTATTTTCTTCCCCGTTTTACTCACTTCGCTCCGTTCTCTCCCCGGCTGAAAGAGGACCCCTGTGCGCTCGACAAGTGTTCCCTTTGCCTTCATCTCGCCGACGATCGACTCTAGGAGCGAAGTTTCGAGCTCACCGAGCTCGGGAATACCTCCTGATAATTCGGGAAGGGTCGTTCCCCCCGGCTTTTCGGAAGAACGTCGGACGGCCGTCTCGATCTTTTCGACGAGAGAATCCTGAAGGATCCATTCCCCGATTCTTCGTGCTTCAGGATAATCGCCTGCAGTATCCCGGGCATACCCGAAGACTTCGAGATGAAAAACGGTGTAGCCGGGGAGCTCCAAAGTATCGCATGCGGCCGCAAAATCGGCGATACGTGATCTGAGGCCGCTCGAAACTCTTTCTCCCCACAGAACACGCCCCCAAGCGCGGGGGGTGCTTCCCCCGTGTCCGGTGACTATAAGGGGCTGATTCCAGCGAAAGGATGCCGGCTCGCGGAGGACGAAACGTACGCAGGCGTCGTTCAAACGGTAGATCCGGGCGGGGGAGTTAAAGGTCCCGAGGGCGACCTCGACCTCCTTCTGCCCGCGCAGAGCGCTTGCTGCGGAAAGAGTCTCCCGGGAGGGATACTCCCGGATACGTACAAGAAGCTCTTTCGAGGTCCAGAAGCGGTCTCGATCATCGGTCAGACACATGCCCCGGGATACTTCTTCCTTCTTGATTCCCTGGAGATTGACGGCGACCCGGGAAACCGGACGGGCCGTATCGGTGTCCCGGTAGTACGACTGGATCGAACGTACCCGGGCTCGAGCGCCCCTAGGCAGAAGAGTAACCTCCCCGCCTGAGGTAATTTTCCCCGTTGTGAGACTTCCCGTCACCACCGTTCCCGTTCCCTGAAGGGAAAAAACACGGTCGACGTAGAGGGTGGCGAAGGGGAGGAAGCTCCGTTTTTTCGGCTCCGCGAGAAGCCGGACGACCGTCGTTTTGAGCTCGTCGATTCCGGTTCCGGATAGGGCGCTGGTTTCGACCGTTTCGGGGAGGGTTTCGAAGATACGGAAGAAATTTTCTTCCGTATCTTCCCGGACGAGGTCGATCTGGTCTCGGTCGGCGAGGTCGCATTTCGTGAGGACCAACACAACCCGGCGGACCCCCATACCGTAGAGGACCCGCGCGTGGTCCTCGGTTTGATCCATCCATCCGTCGTCGACCGCGATAACCAGGAGACCGAGATCGAGACTCCAGGCCCCGGCGACCATATTCCGGATAAACCGCTCGTGCCCCGGAACGTCGATAACTCCGATTTCCTCGCCTTCCGATCCTAAGAAGTGGGCGAATCCGAGGTCGATGGTCATTCCCCGCTTCTTTTCCTCCGGCAGACGGTCCGCGTTGATTCCGGTAAGGGCCTCGATAAGGGCGGTCTTCCCGTGGTCGACATGACCGGCGGTCCCGATAACGAACATCAGGATTCATCTCCCGTCAGATGCTCGAGGAAACCCCGTACCGGCGGGATGTCCTCTGGGAAGAGGGTTACCGGGAATATACGGACCCTGTTGTCCTGGATAACACCTATGATGGGGGGATTCCAGGCGCGCATCTTTTTGAGTATCGACTCAGGCGGATCGTCGGAGATTATTTCGATTGCCGCGGTAGGAAAATACTCGTCCGGAGAGCTCCCCCCGCCCAAGGAAAAATCGGCGGACATTATTCGCGCGCGCGAGGAGGGTATATCCTTGAGAACTTTACGCGCGGTTCTCTTGGCGCGGTCGTTATCTTCTCGAATCGAATCGGCGGGGAGGGATTGTTCTCCGTTGATGGCGCGGATCAGATGCTCTTCGAGGAGGGAGTATATGGTCTTTCCCGGCCGGAAGACCCTCATCAGCGGATGGGAGGAGAGCCTTCGTATCATATCGTCTTTACCCACGATGAACCCCGCCTGGACCCCTCCGAAGAGCTTATCCGCGGAAAAGCAGACCAGATCGGCCCCCATCTTCAGGTATTCCCCGACTCCGGTCTCTCCCGGGATGTTTTCTTTCATCGCTCCCGAGCCTTGGTCCATGATAAGAGGGACATGGGCGGGGAGAGCGGACTTGAGCTCCCGTATTCCCGGGGTGCGGGTGAATCCGCGGACGGCGTAATTGGAGGTGTGGACCCTCAGACACAATCCCGTATCCGGAGTTACCGCGGTGAGAAAATCCTCGATGCCGGTTATATTCGTTGTCCCCACCTCTACGAGTCTCGATCCGGTCTGCTCGAGAATTTCCGGGATCCGAAAGCCGCCCCCGATCTGGATCTGCTCACCCCGGCTCACCAAAACGTCTCTGCCCCGTCCGTACTCCGACAGGATCAGATAGACCGCGGCTGCATTGTTATTGACCACCAGGGCGTTCTCGCAGCCGAGGTAGGAGGCAAGGAGCTCCGGGATAAGACCGGTGCGGCCGCCCCGTTTTCCCGACGTCATATCGAGCTCCAGGCTCGAGTAGCCGCAGTTGACCGCTTCGGCGGCCTTCCACACATCGCGGGACAGGGGAGACCTGCCGAGATTGGTATGGAGGACGACTCCGGTGCCGTTTATGACCCGGCGGATCTTTTTCCGCTCTATTCTGCGGCATTCCTCCGCCACCGTCTCCGCAACCTCGTCGAGGGCGGGTACTGCCGCACCGTCGACCTTTCCACCGCGGAGTTTCGCACGGAACCGGTCTACCGCCGTTCGGGCGGCCTGCTTGACGAGGGGCCTTCCGATCCGTTCCTCGAAACCGGCTATTTCGGATAGGGAGAGAAGAGTTTCGATCTGCGGCAGCGAGGCAAGGGGGTTGTCGTGCATATATCGGAAGAGGGAGGAATCGAACCTCCCGCTGCGTCATGCAGCCGACGGTTTTGAAGACCGCGGGGGCCACCAGACCCCATCTGCTTCCTCGAATATAGTGCCGTATCCGGGCGTCATTGTCAAACCGCGAACGTCATCACGCCTTGACGGCAACCGATTCGGACTGTTTTTCGATTACCCGGCCGATCGTCGAAAAGGGTATTCCCGATGCACCGAGCCTTTCGAGGCATGATGCGAGCGCCCCCGGGGACACCGCGGCGAGAAGCCCCCCGGAGGTCTCCGGGGTCGCTAAGAGCAGTTGTGAGGTCTCGTCGAGACTTTCGTCGAATCGGACCGCCCGTGTATAACAGTCCAGATTGTTTTGCGATCCCCCCGGAAACAGGCACTCTTCGGCATAATCGAGTGCTCCGGGAAGAAAGTCGAGCCTGTTCATGTCGATTTCGAGGGTCACTCCGCTCTTCTCGGCCGCCTCGACGGCGTGTCCGAGGAGACCGAAACCGGTTACGTCGGTGCATCCCCGGATACCGATCTCGCCGAATATTTTCGATGCGTCTCCATTGAGCCGTTTCATTGTCTCGAGGGCCGAAGCTATGTGCTCGGGATCGGCCGCATCCCCCTTCGCGGCGGTGGTAATCATCCCCGTACCTAACGGTTTTGTCAGGACAAGGATGTCTCCGGGTCGAAAGGCGGCCTTTGTCATAATAGATTCGGGATGGACTAAACCCATGACGCACAGCCCGTACTTCGGCTCGTCGTCGTCGACGGTGTGGCCCCCCGCGATAACCGCACCGGCGGAGAGAACGGTCTCCGCCCCGCCGCGAAGGATTTCCGCCGGGATCTCCGCCGGGAGAGAGGGAGGAAAACAGCATACATTGAGGGCGACCGCCGGATCGCCCCCCATGGCATAGACATCGCTCAGTGAGTTCGCCGCGGCCACGGCGCCGTACTCATACGGATCGTCCACCACGGGAGTAATGAAATCCACCGTAAGAATTACCGCCTTATCGGCATCTATTCGATACACCGCGGCGTCGTCGCTTACCTCGAGGCCGACTAGGAGATCGGGGAACTTGTCTGTTGGAAAGAGTCCGTCTATGTGCCGCAGTACCTGCGACAGGGCCCCTGGGGCCCTCTTAGCCGCTCATCCGGCCGAACCGGTAAGTGCGGTCAGACGGAATTCGTCACACGCCACGGGTACCTCCTTTTTTTCATCTGTGGGCCTTTCGGCTTTTTAACTCGCGTTCTATCATACCGGAAGAAATCCTAAAGATTAATTACCCTTTCCGCTTCGAGAAGCGTTTCGGTAATAGTATACATGTTGGTAACACTCCCGACGGTGCGGTTGTCTTTGAGCCCGAAGTACTCGAGGCAGGTTCCGCAGGCGAGGAGAGTTACGCCGTACTTCTCGAGCTCGGCGAGGTCGTCGAGTACCGGGGAGCCTTCGGCAGTGAGCCGGACCCCGGAGTTGTAGAAGATAATCGTACCCGGCTTGGTATCCGCTTCGCCGAGGGCGTGAAAAAATCCGCGGAGGAGGAGCCCTCCGAGCTCGTCGTCGCCCCGGCCCATAACGGCCGAGTTCACGACAAGGACCGACGAGGGGCTTTCTATCCGATCGTGTCCCGGAAAGTGTTCCCCCGCGGGCTCCGGTCCTCCGGTGGCACCGGGCGAGGGAGTACGGGAGAGGGTTATGTAATGACCGTCTTCCCGGGATTCCGAGGTATACATTGCGCCCCGCTTCGCCGCGAGGAGGGTCACGTTTTTCAAAGCGGTATCGTTATCCACGATGACGGTAATCACATCGAAGTCCGGTTCTTTCAATGCTTTTTTCGTCAAAATAACGGGTTGAGGACAGGCTTGCCCCCTCGCATCGATGGTTTTTCCCGACATAAAATCTCCTTAAGCATCCTCAATGATTCGGTCATATACCGTACCGGTTTCCGACAGGACCGCTTCGGTGCGTGCGCGGTCCGCGGCGGAGATCCGTATACACACCCCGCAGTCGGAGCTGTACCGCCTCGGTACGGGAATAAGCTTTTGGGATACGCCCGTTCGCTCGAGAATTTTCTCGCAGGCGAGGGCGTGTGAGATGCTCGGAACGAATATGAGGCTGTAGAGTGTCTTCATTCCGGTGCAAGTTTAGATTGGAGTAGGAGGCGTGTCAACGATTCCCGTCTGCACCGTCTGTACTGTCTGTACTGTCTGTACAAACCCCCACTTTTTCCGTATACAAGATACATGAACCCTAGGACTTTCTATTCAATTATCCAGTTCGGCTTCCTTTTTATCGGGGCCGTAATCTTTGTCGCCCTCTTTTTCATCACCGCTCCGTATGGACGGTATTCCCGGGGAGGATGGGGCCCGGAGATAAACAACCGGGTTGGATGGACGGTCATGGAGGCGGTTTCCCCCATCGGATTCGTGCTCCTCTTTGTCTTAGGAAGCTGGAAATCGGGAGCGCCGCCCTATGTCTTTCTGGGTTTGTGGCTCTTCCACTACATCTATCGGAGCTTCATCTTCTCGAGCCTTATGCCGAGCCGGAACAATATGCCGCTGTCGGTGGTGCTCTTTGCCGTTCTTTTCAACGGATTCAACTCATATCTTCAGGGGGGATACCTCTACATCTTCTCTCCAGGGGCTGAAAAATACTCCCTTTCATGGCTGACCACACCCCAGTTTATAATCGGATGCGCCCTATTTTTTACGGGATTCGTAATACACGTTCGGAGTGATTACATCCTCCGGAACCTCAGAAATCCGGGGGAGATGGAATATAAGGTCCCGAGAGGGTGGTTCTTCCGTTGGATATCCGCGCCGAACTACTTTGGAGAGATGGTCGAATGGATCGGCTGGGCCGTTCTCACCTGGTCCCTGCCCGGCCTGGTCTTCGCTCTGTGGACTATCTTCAACCTCCTCCCCCGGGCTGTATCCCATCATAAATGGTACAGGGAAACCTTTGAAGATTACCCCGGGGACAGGAAGGCGGTGGTACCGGGAATCCTGTAGATCCTATCATCTAGGAGAGCTCTTCGAGAACACGTAAGATTTCAGGAAGGAGCTGTTTCTTCCGAGAGAGGACCCCGGGAAGCCGGTAGAAGTGGGGAGAGTGTTTCTTGTAGACGAGTGAGTTTTCTGCCCCGGGAAAGTCGGTGGACAAAAGCATGCTGTTTTCTTTGAGAACATTAGTGATCAGCAGCATGACCCAATCGAGCCCCATTTCCTTCCTGACCCCTTCGAGGGCCTTCCTATATTTCGTCTTGATCTCGTCCACGTCTTCGAGGGTTACTACCTCAACCTGACCGATACCGACATCGTATCCGTATTCGGAGTAAGACTTGAAGTCGGCGGTAATGAGCTTTTTGGGCTGGGCCGTTCGCAGGATGACGGTCTGAGAGAACATCTCTTCACCGAACTTCATGGCGTCGATTCCCGCGATTTCTTCGAGTTTCCCGAGAGCAGATCGATCCTCGCCGGTAGTCGTGGGGGATTTGAGCATGACCGTATCGGAAAGGATACCGGCTAAGAGAAGGGTGGCGTGCCGCGGACCGATCTTTACGCCGTTATGAACGAAATGCTGAAAGACGATAGTACACGTACTTCCCACCGGCTTGGAGTAAAAGTAGATGGGCTCGAAGGTCTTTTCAGCGGACAGTCTGTGATGGTCGATTATCTCAACGATTTCGGCCTGCTCTGATCCGGGGATGCTTTGCTCGAGCTCGTTGTGGTCCATGAGTATGATTTTCCGCTTAGGCTTTTCGATGAAGCACCGCCGGGTAACAACCCCTTCGAAGCGGTCGCCGTCGAAGACGGGGAGACCTCTCACCATCGAGTCGAGAAGAACCGCCTTCGCCTCGTCGAAATGATCCGAGCTCTCGACCCGTTTCGGACGGATTTCCATGATATGCTTGACCGGAATGCTCAACCGAAGCAGACGAATTGTTTCCGCGGTATCGATCTCGGAAATAAAGACGTGGCCCGGATAATCGGAAAAATCGATTCCTTCCATATCGCCGTTCTCGACCCCGGTCAGGATCAAAGCGGGGAGCCGGCGTTCGACGGCGTGCATCACGATATCTTTTCTCAATCCCACGATCAAAACCGGTTTGAGAGGACTCAGCCGGCTGAGCCTTTCGATGGAAACCGTGTAAGGCATTGCACCGGTCATGATGGGAGCCTCGAACTCGCGGTGGTCGCCCTTCTTGAGAAAGTAGCCAGGAAGGACCTCGCCGAAGTTATCGATCAAAAAGTTATGAACGGGCCTGATCCCGGTATTTTCCTGAATGAAGAACCGCGTTATCTCGTGGACGCTTACGATCCCCCTGAAGTCTTCTCCAGAAAAGACCGGTATTACGCTCAAGTTCCGCTCATCTATGCCCCGGACCGCCGCGAGGACCGGGGACTCGATATCTAAACGGAGGAGGTTTCGCCATGCTACATCGATCACCCGGGGATAGACGTCTTTCTTGAGCTCGGGCGGTTCGAGGTCGAGCCTCTTGAAAACCGATTTCGTCTGCTTATTGAGGTTGCCGCACCGGACGGCGGTATAGGTGTTCCCGGAGTCGAGAATATTTTTCAGGTGAGTGTAACAGAAGGAGGAACACGTGGAGTCCATATCGGGGTTTTTGTGTCCCGTAACGTAGATTTCAGCCATGCGGGTACTCTATCCCGAGGGAAAATAAATGTTAAGTACCTACAAAAAATCTTTAAAATATGTATTATATAAAATACCTTGATTATTGTCTTTAGGTGGGTTAAACTTATATCAGGTGTGACTCACGGTTTAATTATATGAGAGAGATGAAACCCAGAACAAGCATTTTTTTTCAAAAGATGGACATTCCGGTCCATCGATTTACCCTCGCCTTTCCCGGAAAGATCGAAAAGGATTTCCAGGAATCCCATAAATCGGCTACATTACCTCAGTCCCGCAGCGCACTACTCCTTGCCTTCTTTTTCTACGGATTCTTCGGTATCCTCGACTACTTGCTTCTTCCCGGATCGCACGTCCCGGTGTGGATTATCCGGTTCGGTGCGGTGCTTCCGGCCATAGCGTTTACCTTCGGGCTAACTTATACCCGCCTGTTCTATCGATTCTATCAGCAGATTCTTACCGCCCTCGTCTTCATCGCCGGAGGGGGGCTTTTCGGAATTTTCATCGTCGCTGGGGTTATAACGCACGAGCTCTACTACGTGGGATTCGCACTCATTTTTTTCTTTTCCTACACTTTCATCGGGCTCAGATTCATCTGGGCGACTGTCTCCGGGACCCTCCTTATAATTCTCTACGCCGCTTTCAACTCGCTGTTTTTTGACATATCTGAAGTTGTTTTCATCAACAACCTCTTTATGCTCTTGACCGCGGACGTGCTGGGTATGTTCGCGGGATACTACAGCGAATACTCGAAGCGTAAGAACTTCTACTTGAATTCCCTTTTAAAGCTCGAACGGGAGGAGATCGAGCGTCTCGCCACGAGGCTGGAGGATCGGGTGGCAAACCGTACCGCCGAGCTCTCCGAGGCGAATAAGCAGCTCGCTCAATCCGCCTATGTCGACCCCTTGACCGGGCTTCTCAACCGCAAGGCCTACATGGAGAACTTCGAAAAGCTCCTGAAGCAAGCCAGGCGGGAAAAGGAAGTTATGCGGGCCATTCTCTACGTCGATCTCGATTTCTTCCAGGAGATAAACGATCAGTTCGGAAATATCTACGGCGATCAGGTCTTGGTCGAAACAGCCCGGCTCCTTCCTCATTGCGTTCGGGACAGTGATTATGTCTACCGGATAGGGAGCGATGAGTTTATAGTCGTTCTCTCGAATATCATGATCGAAACCGACGCCGCTCTCGTGGCGGAGAAGATATTCCAACGTTTCTCCCGGGATATCCGGATCAAAGAGAGGGAAATTTCGGTGAGTATGAGCATCGGCATCGCTATCTTTCCCAAAGACGGGAGGGACGCGAACCAGATCACCAGCCGGGCGGACATCGCCCTTATGGAGGCGAAAAAGACCCGTAACGCCTACGTGTTCTACTCGCAGGAGATCCAGTCAAAGGCCATAGCCCGGGTCGAGCTCATCAGCGAGTTGAGAAAGGCCTACTCGAAAAAGGAATTCGTTCTGTTTTTTCAACCCATCTACAACGACGCGGAACGGATTGTCGGTGCCGAGGCATTGCTTCGGTGGAAAAAAGGGGGAGGGACTTTTATCGGTCCCGACGACTTCATATCGGTCCTAGAAGACTCGGGTCTCATCAACAAGGTGGGACAGTGGATCCTGGAACAGGCGTGCACGGACGCACGGGAATGGAATGCTATGCTCAACGGTCAGGGGGGGGCCTTTGTATCGGTAAACTTCTCGGTCAAGCAATTCCGGGAAAAGAACATCCATAAAGACGTGAAGCGTATCCTCGACAAGACGGGACTCCCGCCGCGCCTCCTGCACATCGAGATAACCGAGAGCCTCTTTTTAGAGGATGCCGAGGCGGTCACCGAAAAGATCCAATTCTTGAGAGACCTCGGGGTCGTCTTCTCCATCGACGATTTCGGCACGGGTTATTCCAGTCTGCAGTATCTGAAATCCCTGCCCGTTGACAGTATCAAAATCGACCGGATCTTTATATCCGGCGTACCCCTTAGGCGTGACGATACCTCCATCGTTAATTCAATCGTTGCCATGGCCAACGGCCTCAACCTCGGGATTATAGCCGAGGGGATAGAGAACTCGGAGCAGTTTTTCTATTTAAAGACCCTTTCCGAGCTGTGGTATCAGGGATTTCACTTCAGCCGCCCCGTCCCTATCGAAGGGTTCAAGGAAATTCTCGTAGCTTCCCGGGTCGAGAAGACCGAATAGTCAGTTACAGCTCGATGCAGTCGATGCTCGGTATCGACGATGTCAGGGGAATGGTATCGATGTTCTTAGCCCCCAGCCGTGCCAGGCTGTAGCGGACCCGGGCTATAGGATTTTCCCGGTCGGTGACGTCGAGTTGAATGGAATATTCGGTAAAGGATTCACCCCTGTTGACCGTAGGCTCATCGCCGAAGAGATTGTTCTGTCTGAGGTAGTCCTCAACCTTCCCGATCCTGTCGTTGGGGACGTTGAACACAACCAGCACCTTATTCTCGGCGTTGATGGTCCCGTAGAGGTTTATGAGAAGCATCTGAAGGAGGGTGTGCTTGTCCGCATCCGACTTGATGCGAGGATGTATCCAGATACCGGTTTCCGACTCCATGAGGGTGTCGATGATGGTGAGCCCGTAGCTGCGGATCGAGCTTCCCGATTGAGTTATCTCGATTCCTATATCAGCGCCGCCGTTTTTGACCTTCGCCTCGGTCTTTCCCCAGGTTTCGTAGATAACGATACCCCGCTCGATCTTGGGCGGAGTCTTGTACTTCTGGACCGAATAATCGGGAAAGCGGCCGGAGGACCCGATCTCGTCCATTCTGCGGCGGACCCAGTCCAGGGCCAAGTAGGGCATCTCCGAAACAACCGTTATGATATCCCGTGAGCCCTCGGCAAGCTCGGAGAAGACCTTCCGCCAGCCGTCGGGGCCCCCGGTGAGGTCCGAATGTGCGGCGGGATCGACGATGCCGACGATCCGGACGCCGCCCCTTCGTAAGCTCAAAACCTTCCTCAGATCGCTCTTTACCCCATACTCGATGTCGAGCTCGAGAGTCCGCTCATGAATCCAGTCGTCGCCCGCGATAGCGACATCCAGCTCATCTATGCCGAGCTGGGAGCCGAACTCCTGGGGACGTCCGTCCCATCCGTAGAGGAAGCCCATACCGGGGAAGGCGGTGGGCCCCCCGGATTCGTACCCTGAAGTCTTGAATCCCGCTTCTTCGAGAACTCGGATAAGGTTTCCTCCCCGTTGGGGATTGGCCAGAGATCCCGCGGGCATACCGATAACGAGGCGGGCATTCGGTGTAGGCGTATTGTTTTGCATGTATTACTCCTCGATGAACTCGAGCTTCCGATCCGGGGTAATCCGCCGGTAGTAACACGAGGTGTGGGGACGTCCGTCTTCCCGTTTGGCGTGACAGGCCCCCTTACCCTGGGGCGTTACCAGGTAGACGAGAGAGTTCTGTTCACAGTTGATGAGTATGTCGTCGAGCTTCAGCATGTCTCCGGAGGTCATACCCTTCTTCCAGAGTTCCTGTCTGCTCCGGCTCCAGTAGGTGGCGTATCCGCTCCTCATAGTCTCCTCGAAGGCTTCCCGGTTGGCGAAGGCGAGGATGAGAACCTCTTTGGTGGTCGAGTCCTGGGTAACCACGGGGATCAGGTCCCGTCCCTCCGGTCCGAAGTCGAGGAGGAGTTCATCGGTGTATTCCTTGCTCACTGTACGTGTCCTTTTTGTAATGTTTTGAGATTTCCGCGGCTCCCACCTTAGTGCGGAGGGCAAAAAAAATCAAGCGGTACCGGAAAGGGGAAGACTCATAACTCCTCGAAGTAGTCCTCCTCGAAATATTCGAGCTCCTCGTCTCCTATATACTCGTTATCTTCTTCTTCCTCGTAGTCCTCGGTTATTCCGTACTGCTCCTGCCACTCGTCGGCTTCCATATCGTCGTAATTGTCGCTCCAATCGTTGGGGTCGAAGCCGCCCCCGTGGACTTCATCCTCTTCGAACTCGTGTTCCTGATAAGCCTCGAGGCTCTCGAACCGGTCGAAGTCGTCCTCGTATTCGTCTTCAAAGCTGTCTTCGTCTCCAAAGGTGTCCTCATCTTCGTCGTCGTCGAAAAATTCCTCGAAGTCGCTCATGCACCTAGTGTAGCCTTTTTGTTTCTTTTTTCAAAGGCCCGGAAAGATATTTCGAGCTTTAGTTCGCGGAGAAGAGCACGTAGTTTATGGGCCCCCCGCTTACATGGGGGTGGAATTGATCCGAGGGGAGATACATATTCCACTGTTCATCGATCCGGTCGGAGGTGTACCGAAAGGCTTCGTCGATGGTCACCGCCCCGTCCCCGTTCAAATCGCCCCGGGATGGGGTTTCGAGAAAGAAGTAGGTAAAGACCCCGTGCTCGATGGAGCCGGATTCGTAACTGAACTCCCGTTCTCCCGCTGCGGAGAGGACGATTGCCTCATTGTAGGGGAGATCGGATGGTTCGATACCGGGGTAGCGGATGTAGAGGTTTATAGTCTGAGCGAGGCCGTCGGTGACGCCGTAGGAGTCGTAGTCCTGGGAGGTCAAATCGACATCCGCTGAAGATCCTACGAAACCCCCGGAGTTACACGCATCGATGATGACGAACTTCCGGGAGGTCGGGATCGGTTGCAAAAGCGTCAAGAGCTCATCTTCGGTCAAGGCCCCCGCCGTCCAGGTATTCGTGTTCGTATCGAAGGCGGCATCGTGAAAGAAGATCAACTCGTTGAGGGAGTCGCTCCCGGTTCCCTCCCGGCTTGTGGGGAGTGAATCGGCTTGACCTCCGTGACCGGAGAAGTAGAAGACGAAGTTGTCGTTGGGTCCGATCATTCCCGCCGCGGTCTGGAGATCGGACTCGAGCTGAGTCAAAGTGGCGCCGGCGGATTCCTTGAAGAGGACATTCGACACGCCGTACTTGGCTATGAAGAGGTCCCGCATTGCACTTCCGTCGTCGTCGGTATAAGTGAGATCGTTTATATCCGTATCCGCGTAATCAGCCACGCCGTAGATAACCGCCACCCCGCCGGGAATATCTCCGGGGCCGAGTTTGCAGCCTAAGAGGACTCCAAGGGCCGCAAAAGTGAAGAGAACGAGCACGACGGGTCTGAAAGCAGGGTGTTTCATCATGAACCTCCCCGGGATCTCTCGACGGCGCGCCGGATGTGGTAGACCGGCCGGTGATAGATGCTTATCCTGATGCCCGGTGCCACGGAGAGGGCGATGTCTCTGCGGAAGTTGACCGCCACCGGCAGCCCTATTCTCAGGTGCCACAGGTGGTCACGCCGGGGAAGAAATTCGAAAAACGGCTCGGGAACGACCGAGAAAAAGAAGAAGGCCCGGTCTATGCCGTCGTACCAGGCGTAATTTCCCTTTCCGGCGACCGATGCGCCTAGTGAAAAGGTGTGTTCCTTTCCCTCGTTCGGAAAGATATACCTGCCTCCGAGGCTCAGTCCCAGAAAGTAGGCGGTGTAGCCCCGGTACTGGAATCCCCCGGAGAGGGAGGATGGCTGGACGAAATCGAGACCCGTCTCTATTCCGATGCCGAAGAAGGGAAACAACTGAAACAGCAGTCCATATGCTATTTCCTCTTGGGTTTGGAGCTTCGTCGGAAACGGGTCCGTCCGGGTCAGTACGGTGTTAAATCCTCCGCTCAAGTGGTGGTGGAAGCGGAAATCCTCAGCCGGGAGGGAGGACCCGGCTATGACAAAAAGTACGAAAAATGCTATACCTTTACCGTTCATCTCTATACAAGATGTACACACTTCGGGAGGAAATTCAAGGTCGGATGCGGAAATTCGGATATATTATTACATTATTGATCATGTTTAGCCTCATGCCCGGATGCTCTCCGGAGGAGAGCGCCCGGGAGATCGAGCTGCCCCCGACCTCGGTATTGAGTATTCAAAGCAACTGGGGCGTGGTGACCTCCACCCATCTGCGCCTACGGGAAAGCCCGAGTACCGAGGCTCAGGCCGTTACAACCTTGTGGAGCGGGAGTGTCGTCGAAATCCTTACTAAAACCGGCAAGGACGAGCAGGTGGAAGGGGAGCTCGACTACTGGTATCAGGTTAAATTCGCGGGACTCACCGGCTGGGTTTTCGGCGCGTATTTAGAGATTTTTTCGACAAAGGAGAAGGCGGAAGCGGTTTCCCGGGAGATGAGATGAGCATTTTGCAGTGGATCCTTCCTCCGGTCCTCGGCGCAGGTATCGGATATCTTACCAATGCCATTGCCATCCGAATGCTCTTCCGGCCCTTTGCCGAGAAGAGGTTTCTAGGAATACGAATTCCCTTTACCCCGGGTATTATTCCCCGCTACCGTTTTGAGCTTGCCGAAAATATCGCGGTAATGGTCAATTCGGAGCTCATGTCGAAGGAACTCCTCCACGACTTCTTGAGCGCCCCCCATTTCTCGGCGGAGCTTCGTTCGAAGATAGGAGATTCCCTCCGGAGAATGATGGACTGGAAACTCGGGACTCTCTTAGGGGGGATTAACCGCTTCAAACGCCACGCGGTGGGAATGCCGAAGGGATTGAGGACGAGCTTCGCCGAGGGGGGAGTCGATCTGGCGTTTCAATTCCTCCGCTTTTCCAGTACGAGGGAAATCCCGGTACGGGATCTCGTTCCCTTCGACGTATCGGGAATAGCCTCGACTCTTGCCCCCGGGGCGTATGAACAGCTTACCGAATCCCTTATGCAGGTCCTCGAGGACCCGCGGATCAAGGATATGTTGGTAGAAAGGGCGCGGGGGTTCGTCGATCAGGTTCTCCACAGATTTACGGTGCTGCAGAAATTCTTGATAAATGTGGGGAAATATTCGGTAACCCTAAAACAGCGGATGCCCGAAATCATCGACGATCTCTTCCGTGCCCTCGGGGAGAGCTTTGCCGAGGAGGAAATGCGGAATCGTTTAGTCTCCGTGGCTTCCCGGGGGATCGACGCTTTCCTCGACCGGCCCGTTTCTCCCGAGGCTGTGGAAGCGCTAAGGCGCTTCATCGACGAGGCCCCCCTCGATTTCGATTACGGCCCCGCCTCGGTCCGGGCGGCGGCGGATTTTCTGTATACCAACCGGGACCTCCGGATCTCGGATTTCTTTCCCCTCGACGATAACCGCCTCGAAGAGCTGACCGAAACCGGGGCGAGGATTGTTCAGGGACAGATACTCTTCCGTTTGGAGCCGGTCCTCGAGACATTAAATATCCGAAAATTGGTGATGGACAGGATCAACGACTTGAACATCGAGGAGGTAGAACGGATCCTCCTCATCATAATCGAAAAACACCTGGCCTGGATCAATATCTTCGGGGCAATTCTGGGGGCCTTTATCGGGGGGCTCCAGCTACTGCTTCGGGTCTTTCTTTCCTAAATTACCCGCGCAGCGGCTTGAGGCTGGAGGCGGGAACCGACAATCGGATGGGGCTTTTCTCGGAGACGGAAAAAAATCCTAGAGTCTTTACCGTTATTCGCCCCGCGGATTCACAGTCCGCCTCTATGTACGAGCTGTCTCCTAGGTACTCCGTAACACGCACCGTTCCTTCGAGGGTGAGAGCTCCGGAGTCCTCAACGTCTTCAATGCGGGCGTCCTCGGGGCGGAAGAAGATGGGGACGCCGCTATCCGATGCCTCGACCCGGGAATCGATTATCTCGGCCGCCCGCCGGTACGCGGTTCCGTCTCCGCTTTCCGGAGTCAGGAGATTGGCGGCCCCTAAGAACCCCGCCGTAAAGAGGGTCTCGGGATTGCGGTAGAGCTCATCGGGAGGTCCTTTCTCCACCGCGGCGCCGTCGCGCAGGATGACGAGAATGTCCGAGAGGCTCAAAGCCTCCTCCTGATCATGGGTGACATAGAGGGTAGTAATGCCGAGCTCGTGCTGGATCCGTTTGAGATCCCTGCGCAACCGCTGTCTGAGCTGCCTGTCCAGGGCGCTCAAAGGCTCGTCGAGGAAGAGGAGCTTCGGATCCGGAGCCAGGGCCCGTGCCACGGCGACCCGCTGCCGTTCGCCTCCGGAAAGCTCGCCGATTCGCCGGGGACCGTATCCGGTAAGATCGACGAGCTCGAGCTTTTCTTCGACCGCCCGTTCGACCGCACCGCTGTCCCATTTTCGCATCCTCGGCCCGTAGGCGACGTTGTCGTGAACCGTCAGATGGGGAAACAGGGCGTAATCCTGAAAGACGAACCCGATTTCCCGCCTCTGCGGGGGCAGGGCGGCGAAGTCCTCGCCGCCGATACTGAGGCGGAGCCTTTCCGCAATCTGGAGGCCGGCGAGGGCTCTCAAGGCGGTTGTCTTTCCGCATCCGCTCGGCCCTAAGAGACTTACGAAGCTCCCCTCGGGGGCGGAAAACTCGATATCTAGGAGAAAATCGGGAAAACGCACACGTACCGCAGCCAATAATGCCATTTTACACCTCGAATCCGCTTAATCTGTCGATGAGATAGAAGGCACCGAGACACATAAGGACTAGAAAGCTTCCCAATGCACAGGCCCCGAAAAAGTTGTACGATCCTATCAGCCGGTAGACGGCCAGGGGGGCGGTCACGAATCCCTCGGGGGCGATCATAATAGTCGCGTTCATCTCTCCCGCCGACAGGGCGAAAGCGAAGGCCCCTCCCGCCACGAGGCCGTTCTTCATAAGGGGAAGATCGACGGTGCGGAATGCCTGAAACCGGCTTGCCCCGAGAGTCCGGGCCGCGTCCGACAAGGAGGCGCTCATCCTGCTCAGGATCGACTGGACGGTCCTGTACACGAAGGGATAGGCTATAACGGTATGGGCGGCCACGATAAAGAGCCACGGTACGAATCCGCCGTCCAAGAAATGGGCAATCCGTAGATATCCGAATCCGAGCATCACCGTGGATATTCCCATGGGAAGCATAAAGAAAATAGTGCTGATTCCTTTGAATCGGCTTGTTCGTACCGCGTAGGCGGCAACCGTCCCGGACAGGACCGAAAAGAAGGCGCATACAAGTCCGAGGATCAGCGTATTCCCCAGAGCACGTCCGGTGTTCGCGGCCATGGATACCGAAGGTGAGGGTGCCGCGAATAGGGTCCGATACCATTTGAGAGTTAACTCGGCCTCGCCGGTCCAGGAGGCGCGGGTGAAGAAAGATCTGACCACGACCGCGAAGAGGGGGAGGAGAATAACCACCGTAACGACGATGCCGTAGAACGAAAGTCCCCACCGGGAGACGAGGGGAAGGGTCTTGAACCTGCGCATCAGGGGAAGCTCCTGTTGGAGTTCCCCGGGGGATTCCCTTTTCTGAAAACGTGTATAGACCGCGAGAACCGTGCCCGCGATCAAAGACTGGATGATAGCCAGGGCGCCGGCTGTTCTGAAATCGAGTGAGAACTTGGCAAGTCTGTATATCTCGACCTCCACGGTAGTGTACGCGGGTCCTCCTCCCAATACGAGGATGACCGCGAAGCTCAAATAACAGAAGAGAAAAATGAGAAGCGACGACGCGAGCACTCCGGGAAGAATTTGCGGCAGCGTGATGGTCCGAAATACCGCGAACCTCCCCGCTCCGAGGGTGCGGGCCGCCTCGATCGATTTAAGGGACCTCCGTTCCCAAACCCCGCCGATGACCCTCATGGCGATGGGAAAGTTATAGAAACCGTGAGCGAGAATGATTGCTTTCAGAGAGTAGAGTATCTTGAGAGGCGGTGTTTCCGCGCCGGTTACACCCATCAGCGCCCGGTTGATAAACCCGTTGTTCCCGAATACCAGGATAAAGCCGAGAACCACAAGAATAGGGGGAAGGACAAAGGGAACCGTTGCCAGGGCCTTCAAAAACCGCTTGCCGGGAAAGGCGATGTGGGACAAGAAATAGGCACCCGGAATTCCGAGGGCCACGGCGAAGAGGGTGCTCAAAGCCGCCTGAAGGAGAGTAAAGCCTATAATCCGTGAATAGTAGGGTGAGGTTACAATCCCCCGCAGATGTTTCATCGTGAAGGCCCCTCCCTCGGTGGTCAGCCCCTGGACGAGTATAGTGCTTAGGGGGATCACCAGAAAGAGGAAGACAAAAACGAGGGGGGGGATTACTAATCCCCGCTTAGATTGACCGATCATTTCTATTCAAGTCGATCGAACCGTCGTACATCTTATTCGACGACCGCTTCGAGCCACATGTCGATCCATCGATCATAGTTGGCCTGGATCTCGGCGTAGTCGAGGATAAGCGATTTTTCGGGCACCACCGCGATTTCAAAGCCGTCGGGGAGCTCGGTTTCCGGCACCACGGGGAACATCCAGTTGGTGATGGGGATGACGCTCTGAAAATCGTCGGTCAAGACGAAATCCAAAAATTTTTCCGCCGCTTCTCTGTTGGGGGCTCCTTCGAGGATACCGATCCCCTCGATCTGCAGGTAATTTCCCTCGTCGAAGGGTATGGCACGGTACCGCCGAGTGTCCTCGTATTCGAGGTGATAGGCGGGACTGGTCGAATAACTCAAGACCATCGGGGCTTCCCCGGATGTGAACAGCCCGTATCCGGAATCCCACCCTTCGGTGATTGTCAGGATATTATCGGTGAGGCGCCTCCAATACCGGGGGAAATCCTCGCCGTAGACTTCGATCGTCCAGAGAAGAAATCCGAGGCCCGGGCTGGATGTCCGGGGATCCATGAGAATCAGGGAGTCGGCGAAGCGGGGCTCGGTAAGGTCTTCAAGACTGCTCGGGGGATCAGTTAGGACTTTGGAATCATAAACTATGGAAAAGTATCCGTAGTCGTAAGGGATGACGTGATACTCGGGATCAAAGACAAACTCATCGGGTACTTTATCGATTCCCTCGGGCTTATAGGTGCTCAATATCTCGGCATCGAGGGCACGTGCTAAGAGGTTGTTGTCTATCCCTAAGATAATATCGGCCTGAGGATCGCCCATTTCGAGGATCGCCCTGCTCAAGACCTGCCCGGCGTCCCCCGCTGAGATAAGGGTTACATCTATTCCCGTCTGTTCCTCGAAGATGGGAACGACCACCGGTCCCGGTCCCCATTCGGAGACGAAGGAATCGTAGGCGTAGATGACTAACTCGTCGGCCGCCTGTTCCCGCTCGCCCCCGGCAAAGAGGGGTGTTGCCGCCGCCACAATTAACGCTATAAGGAATAACTGCGGAATAAATCGTTTTGTAAACATAGATACGCTCCTTTGAGAAAAATATAGGTGCGTGCGGTGGCAGGAGTGTCTCGCTCCCTGCGCTGGTATTACCCAGATCAGGTTCAACGGGTGTAATCTCAGGCTTCCTTGAGGGAAACCACCCCACGACACGTCTAGAATCTACAGCTTTTTGTTCGAGGTCGTCAAGTCTGACGGAGTAGATCGATCAGCGTATCTGCCTCAAGGCTTGGGAAATGTTTAAGGAATGATCGCCTATGTGTTCAAGGTGCTTGAGGAAGTCGAGGTACAGAAGCTCGGATTTTACGGATGATCCGCCCTTGAGTCTCTTACGGCTCGCTTTCTTGTAGGTGTCCCGGCAATCGTCGATGGCCTTTTCCAATTCAAGCGCCTTCTTGTATTCGCTCGACGAGAGATGTCTGTTGAACCGTTCCCGGTTGTACCGGAGGAATTGCTCGACTAGAACGGTATAGGGCTTTATCTCGGAGATTGCGTCTTTATCGAACTTGATCTTCTTGTCGTACCTACGTTGAGAGAGCAGGATGAGGTTGTAGCAGCTGTCCCCGATCGACTCGAGCTCGCTGACGATCCTCATCATCGCGTTGATGTTGCCGAGAGTTATCTCGTTTACCTGTTCTCCGGAGCACTGAACAAGATATTGGGAAATTTCCTCCTGCATGTCGTCGGTGTAATCTTCCATCGTCTTGACGCGCTCGACCTCGTTTTTCATCTTCTTATCGGGGGATTGAAAGACTTGGACGAAGATTTGGAACATATCCTCCACGATGCCGGCCATATTTTCGATTTCCTTTTTTGCTTCGACAACGTTGAGCTCCGGTGTTCTCTGAATGCCTCCCGAGATATAGGGAAA
>CAZXMO010000003.1:12025-19872 GCA_964641125.1 uncultured Spirochaetales bacterium | reverse complement strand
CTTCGACAACGTTGAGCTCCGGTGTTCTCTGAATGCCTCCCGAGATATAGGGAAAAAGAAGGGTATTCGAGATGTTGAAAAGGGTGTGGAACATAGCGAGGTGAGAGGGAAGGCCCGATGCAGTATTCGCGGGTCCCGGGACAACCATATCCACGAGCCGTAAAAAGGGAGAAAAGAGGAAGGCCATCCAGATGACACCGAGTATGTTGAATACGGTGTGGATACGGGCCGCCCGTCTGGCATTCGTGTTCGCGCTCAAAGATGCGAGGAATGCCGTAATGGTCGTTCCGATGTTCTCTCCCAATACGACGGCCGCCGCGGTGGAAAAATCGATCCATCCGGCGTACGCCATGGCGAGGGTTATCGCCATAGCCGCGCTCGACGACTGGACGATGACGGTCAGGAGGGTCCCCACGAGGGTGAACAGCAGAAAACTTCGAAAGCCCTGATCGGTATACTGCGCCAGGAATCTTAAGACCTCGGGATTTTCACGGATATCGGGAACCGAATCCTTTAAGAGGGAGAGGCCGATAAAGAGAATTCCGAAACCGATGAGCATCTCCGCCCAGGATTTCCTGGCGAATCGTTTGAAGAAGAGGAAGGGGATACCCGCGGCGACGGCAAGCATCGCTACCGAGAGGATGTTCACTTTGAAACCGAGAATCGCGACCAGCCAGCCGGTTACGGTCGTACCGATATTCGCGCCCATGATGACGCCCGCAGCTTGGACCAAAGTAAGGAGTCCGGCGTTGACGAAGCTTACCACCATGACCGTTGTGGCCGAGGAGGACTGGATCAGGGTGGTTATGCTGAATCCGGTGAGTACGGAGCTGAACCTGTTTCCGGTCATGAAATTAAGAATTTTCTGGAGGCGTTCTCCGGCGGTGCGCTGAATGCCGTCGCTCATGAGCTTCATGCCGAAGAGGAATAATCCGAGGCTGCCTAAGATGTGTAGAATCCGAAAAACCATGAAGTCCTCCTGAAAAGCTGCTCAGGAGGTATATTCCTAGAAAAGAGAAAAACTGTAAATAATAGAATAAATTTATGAGGATAAGGTTAGCAGCAGATTAAAAATCTGTTAAATTTTGGGCAGCATGATAGTAAAGGTGCTCCCCGTGCCGTATTCGCTCTCCACTACGGCTTCGCCGTCGTGGGCTAGGGCAATGTGCTTGACTATGGCGAGGCCTAAGCCGGTTCCCCCTAAATCCCTGCTGCGGGCTTTGTCCACCCGGTAGAACCGCTCGAAGACGCGGTCGAGGCTTGTATCGGGGATTCCGCATCCGTTGTCCTCGACGATGATCTTAACGCCGTCATCCGCTTCGTGCAATCGGACCGCGACACGGGAGTCCCGTTCGCTGTACTTGACCGCGTTGTCGATGAGGTTGATCACCGCCTGCTCGATGAGCTGGGGATTCACCTTCGCTTGTACGTCTTCGAGGTCGTCCGCGTCGATGGCGATTCCTTTTTCTTCGGCACGGTTTCCGCATAATTGAACCGAACGATGGATAATACTCTTCAAGGAATAGGGTTTCAGCTCGAGCTCGGCCCCTTCCGACTGCTCGAGCCGGGAGAGACTCAAGAGATCGTCGATGATCGAGTTGAGCCGGGTGGATTGATTATCGATTATAGACAGAAAGCGAGCGGATTTCTCCGGGTCCCGGACTGCGCCGGCGGCAAGGGTCTCCACGAATCCCTTGATCGAGGTTATCGGGGTCTTGAGCTCGTGGGAGACGTTAGCGACGAAGTCCTTCCGCATTTTTTCTAAGTGTTTGAGCTTGGTAATATCGTTCAGGACGAGAAGGATCCCTTTCTCCTGTGTACGGTCGAGGATGATGGAACTGCCGTGGACCTGCAGGTATCTCTTTTTGCCTTTTTCAGCGAAGGGATCGTCCGAGTAAATCTCCGAGGAAGGGGGAGAATAGATCGAAAAAGAGGTCTCCTGGGGACTCTCCAGGACGAGTACCCGGGTAGCGAACTCGTAGAGCTCGGTATTGCGGAAGACCTCTATGAGACTCCTGTCCTGGACCTCCTCGATCGGGCGGTTCGCCAGGTTGAGGCCCGCCTGATTTATCTTTCGAATGATCAGATGAGAGTCGAGGACGACCACCGATTCCACCATGGCGGACAGAACCGTCTCGAGCTCATTTCGCTGCCTGAGAATGGTTTGGATTCTCTCGTCGAGTTTCTTCGACATCGCGTTGAAGGTGGCAGCCAACGGGCGCATCTCCGCGGGACGGTCGATTCGGAGGGTATAATCGAGTTTCCCTTCCGCAAAGTGCTCCACCGCTTGGTTAATGGCCCTGGTGGAATCCCTGAGGCGCTTGAGAGAGGCGAGGCCGAAGAAGAAGATTATCAAAAAGATTATCGCCGAGGTTACGATAAAATGAATGAGCAGTCTTTTTACCGTCGATCGAATAATCGTGACCGGGAGGGCCGCCCTGAATACGCCGTCGAGCTCTTCTCCACGGTAGAATGGATAGGCGATGTAGAGGAAATCTCTACCGATCGAAGGGCTGTGCCGGAGCGCCGAGCCGATCTCACCGGTGAGAGCCTCGGCGATCTCCGGCCGGTCCCCGTGATAATCCATCAGCTCCGGGGGTCGGTCGGAATCTGCTATGACCGTACCGTCGGGAAGTATCAAGGTAAGGCGGATGTTCGAGTCCCGTACAACCGACTTGGCCGCTCGATCTGCCCGATCCGGATACCGGAAGAGGTCCTCGGGCATGAGGTTGATCGCAAGCTGGAGCGCTTCCTCGAGGGTCTCACGGGTCTGCCGGTACATTCCCAGGCGGACTGTCCGCATTCCGTATCCGGTGAAGACGATAAGGGCGATGAGAACAGCCGTCAAGAGAATAAAGGAGTGGAAAACCAGACTCTTCCGTTTCATCTATTCCGCCTGTAGTTTATAGCCCACCCCCCGGACGGTTTGTATAAGGTGTCCCTGATCTCCAAGCTTCTTGCGAAGGCCTAAGATCTGGACGTCCACGGAGCGTTCGGTGACGGGATAATCCTCGCCTTTTACCGCGCCGATTATCTGGTTTCGGGTAAACACCCAGCCCGGGTTCTGAGCCAAAAAAACGAGGATGGAAAATTCGGTTGCCGAGAGGCTGACCGGCTCACCCGAACAGATGACCTGGTGCCGGGCGATATCGATAAATATATCGTTCACCATGAGATTCTGGGTCGCCTTTGATTCCTTGTTCTGATTTCGCCGCAGAACCGTGCGTATCCGCGCGATGAGGATTTTAGGACTGAAGGGCTTGGTTACATAATCGTCGGCACCGATCTCCAGTCCCGTCACCACGTCCGAATCCTCGGACTTAGCGGTCACCATAATGATGGGGAGTTTCTTCGTATCGTCGTCTTGCTTCAAGAGCTTGCATACCTCGAGGCCGTCGATGCCCGGAAGCATCAGGTCGAGAATGATAAGATCCGGCTTGAACCCCTTGGCCCTGGGAAGGGCCTCCTCGCCGGAAGTGCAGAAAGAACAGACATACCCCTCGCTCTCGAGGTTGTAGAGGATCAGTTCGACGATGTCCTGCTCATCTTCCACGATGAGAATCTTTTCGTGTGCCATAACTATCTATTCAAATCCACGTGATTGCCGGTGTTGGAGAAGATAATCCATTCGCACATATTGGTTACATGATCGCCGAGACGCTCCATGAACCGGTTTATGAACAGGAAATCCGCCCCCTGGGGAATGGATTCCGGATTTTCCTGCATGTGAGTGATCAGTGCCTGGAAGAGCTCCATGTGGAGATCGTCTATCTTCCGGTCCCGCTCGGCCGTCTCCCGGGCCTTGTCGGGATTGTGGGTGACGAAGGCGTCGACGGCGTCCCGGATCATACTAAGCCCGATCTGCCCCATCCGGGGGATGAGTCCCACCACTTTCTCGATGTACTTGTACTTTGCCTGCCGGATCGTCGTCTGAGCGAGATGGACCGCGTGGTCACCGATCCGCTCGAGGTTCGAGGTGAGCTTGATGACGGTGATAATACTCCTCAAATCGGAGGCAACGGGCTGCTCGGTGGCGATAAGCACCGTGCACCGGTCCTCGACCTCGAGCTGCATGGTGTTGATCTTGTCGTCGTCGGAGATGATTTCCCGAGCCATTTCGGTGTTCCGCGTCTTGAAACAGGTAAGCGCCCGGTCGACAGCTTCTTCGACTATGATGCTCATCTTGACTACGTCTCTGTTGAGCTCGTCGAGGGCCTCGTTGAAATGTGTTCTCATCGGCATGTAATGCTCCTTTTAACCGAATCTACCGGAGATATATTCTTCAGTCCGTTTTTCCCCGGGATTGAAGAAAATCTGTTCAGTAGGCCCGCTCTCAATTATGATTCCTTCGTAGAAAAATGCGGTGCTGTCCGAAATACGCCCCGCCTGCTGCATATTGTGGGTCACAATGACGATAGTGTATTTCTCTTTGAGCTCGTCGATCAAGTCTTCGATCCTCGAGGTGGAAATGGGATCGAGAGCGGATGTGGGTTCGTCCATGAGTACCACGTCGGGCTCGACGGCTAAGACCCGGGCAATGCACAATCTCTGCTGTTGTCCTCCTGAAATGCCTAACGCCGGATTGTGGAGCCGGTCCTTGATCTCGTCCCACAGAACGGCCGAGCGGAGGCTCCGTTCGACGATCTCGTCGAGCTGGGACCGGTTCTTGATCCCGTGGGTCCTAGGCCCGTAGGCGACGTTATCGTAGACCGACATTGGGAAGGGATTCGGTTTCTGAAAGACCATCCCTATCTTTTTCCTGAGCTCGATGACGTCCCATTCCTTGTACACGTCACCCTCGTCGTATGTAACGGTGCCCGTGATAGTGACCCCGTCTATAAGATCGTTCATCCGGTTCAAGGTCCTGATAAAGGTAGATTTCCCGCATCCTGACGGTCCGATAAGGGCGGTCACCTTGTTCTTGACTACGTGCAGATCCACATCCTTGAGAGCTTGAAAATTCCCGTAAAAAAGATCTAGATTATTAACCTTTATTTTGATGGTATCTTCTTCCATCACATTCTCCTATTTGGTCCCCGCCATGCGGTTCATCCTGCCGATGAGGCGGGTGGCGGCGAAGTTGACGATTAAAATGATAAAGACCAGGACCGCGGCGGTCGCGAAGGCCCGCTCGAAGGAAATTGCTTCTGAAAAGATCAGATAGAGATGCAGCGAGAGCACCCGGGCCGAGGAAGTGAGACTCGAAACCAGCGAATAACTCGAACCTAGGGTATACAGGAGGACCGCGGTCTCTCCGACAACCCGGCCGACCGCGAGAATAACTCCGGTAAGAATACCCGGACTCGCCGCGGGGATGACAACTTTCCAGATGGTCTGGAACTTTGTCGCTCCCAAAGCCAGGCTTCCCTCCCGATACGACATGGGGACGGACTTGAGGGCCTCCTCGGCGGTCCTGACAATAGTCGGAAGGATCATCAGGGTGACCGTCAGGGTCGCAGAGATGAAGCCGATTCCGAGGCCCAATATCCGCACAAAGAATATGAGACCGAAGAGTCCGAAGACGATGGAGGGGACTCCCGCCAGGGTCTCGGAGCCCATTCTCAAAATATTAACGAGTCTTCCCTGTTTAGCGTACTCGATCAGATAGACCGCCGCGGCGATTCCGATGGGGGTCGAAAAGAGCAATGTCAAAAAGATCAACAGAAGGGTGTTGATGATGATGTAGGATATTCCTCCCCACCTGCCCGCCCGGGAAGGGGGAGAGAGGAGGAAACTCAAGGTAAGGTTTAAGCCCCGTTCCCGCCGTTCCACCGGAAGGATGATCGATTCCCGCTCCAACGCTTCCTTGTAGAATACGATACCGACGGCTCCCTCGACGGACGAGATCTTCCGGAAGAAATCGTCCGTCGAGTCCGCCTCAATAACCGATTCAGGGGGGGTGTACTCGTTATCGAAGTGGAGGTCGGTCACCTTCTCGAAGATACCCCCGTCCTGGGGAAGTATTATGGGTTTGATCGGAAGGTCGATTCCTCCGACGTCTTTCCAGTTTTCGATTTCTCCTCGAAAGATCCCCTTAAAATGGGCTTCCGTCAGGCCCTGCATCTTCCGGTTGTCGACGATCTCCACCACCGAGGGATGGACCGCTACGCCCATGCGCCTTAAGCCCACCACATTGACGCGGCCTAAATCTAATTGCCCGGCATCTTCCACCGGCAGAACTCCGATAGAACCCTCGGTATCCCGGACCTTGGTGAGCATCTCCCGGGAGCTTTGGACGTAGTTCGTGTATTTGGAATACTCCTGATCCTCAAAGAGGATAAAATCGGCGAGCTCATCGGCGAACCGGCTTCCCGTACCGGTTCCCGGCTTGAAGGCGAAAGGATAGACCTTGATGTCCTGCTCGGTGTAGAAACCCCAGTTCTCCCGCCTCGGTTTTGTGTAAATGGTGTTCAGAGAGGAAAAGGTCAGGTCCCCGGCATCTATCTTCCGGTGGGTAATGATGACGAACTCACATTCGGACGGAGGACAGAGGGGTATCTTCTCTTCCACCCCGTAGGTTACCGGATAAGAGGGCGACTTGTCGTAGTAGAAACCCCGAAACATAATATAACCGATAATCCAGGCGAGGATCGCGATTGTCAGTCCCGCGAAAACCCAAATGACGGCCTTAGCGGTCCGTTCCTGACGTCGTGATTTACGTGTTCGCTTCGAGATACTCTGCATCGGTTATCCTTCTTTTTTTTCGACGGTCCGCTTGAGGAGCGTCTGGACGACTAGGTTGAGAACAAGAATGAAAACGAAGAGCACTATTCCCGTCGTAAAGAGGCTCGTCCAGTGATCGTCGGCGGCGTATTTCATGTCCGTAGCGATATTCATGGTCAAGGTCCTCGTCAGCGACAGGGGCCCTTTCGGCATGAGGATCGAGTTACCCGCGACCATGAGAACGGCCATGGTCTCACCGACGGCCCTGCCCATGCCTAAGATAATACCCGCGATGACTCCCGAGCGGGCGGCCGGGAGAAGGATCTTGTAGATGGTCTGCCAGTGGGTGGCGCCTAGGGCGAGGGAACCCTCCTTGAGCTCATCCGGGACCGCCCGGATAGATACCTCGGTAATGTTGATGATCGTGGGGAGGATCATAATCGCTAAGACGATACTCGCCGTAAGAATACCTAAGCCCGTCGGGCTGTCGAAGGTCCGGCGTATAATCGGCGCTATGGCGATGTATCCGAAGAGACCGTAGATGACCGAGGGGATCCCCGCTAGGAGCTCGGTAACGCTCCTCAGAAGCCGGGCGATCCGCCCCTTGGCGAGTTCCGCCATGAAGATTCCCACCGCCGCTCCCACGGGAACGGCAATGATCAAAGCTCCGAAGGTAACCCACAGCGAACCCAAGATGAAGGGAAGTATACCGAACTTCGGGGGGGCGCCGGTGGGTTCCCATTCTCTGCCGAAGAGAAACTCGAAGAGCCCTACCTTGCTGAAGAGAGGAGCGCCTTCATAGATTATGAAAACACTTATAAAAACGACGCTCAGGATAGAAAGACAGGCACTTACGAAAAGGATTTTTTCGATTACCCTTTCAGCCGGTTTTTCCGCTCCGGTTGTGACTCTTTTCAAAAAATCGGCTCCTCGAAAGAATGTTGTAAGTCGCCTTACCGTACAGGAAGGAATAGTATTCATTGTTAGGATAGTGTTAGAAAACGGTTAAATTGCTGTATCGGCGTCGCGAGCTGGAGGCGGGATAAAAAAGCCGGGACCCCGAGGTCCCGGCTGATTACATCGACAACTCTAAAGAATTACTGCAGAGGTATGAACCCTTCTTCCTCGACGATTGCCTGCCCCTCGTCGGAAAGAAGATAGTCTATAAAGGCTTTCTCGAAAGA
>CAZXMO010000003.1:0-11925 GCA_964641125.1 uncultured Spirochaetales bacterium | reverse complement strand
CGATTGCCTGCCCCTCGTCGGAAAGAAGATAGTCTATAAAGGCTTTCTCGAAAGATCCGGCTTCGACTTCCCCCTTGGAGATGACGATGAGCTTCCGGGAAACCTCGTAGGAATCGTCGAGAACGTTTTTGGCGTCGGGTTCGACACCGTCGACGGTCACGGTCTTGGTGCCGGGGTCCCGGCCGATGTAGCCGAATCCGCAGTAACCGACGGAGTAGGGGGTGCTTCCCACCTTGGAGACCATGTCCCCGTTCGAGGTAACGATGGCGGCGGTGTCGGTAAAATCCATCTTCATGGGCTTGACGGTGGCATCCTTGAAACAGCTCCTCGTACCGGAGGCTTCGTCACGGTTGAAGACGACGATTCCTTCGTTCGGTCCGCCGACCTCGCTCCAGTTGGTGATCTCCCCGGCGTAGATCTTAGTGACCTCATCGATGCCCATGTTATCGATGTTGACGCTTCCTTTGTTGACGATTACGGCAACCCCGTCGAGGGCTACGGCGTAGGCAACGGCGCCTTCGTCGATTTCACTGGGTTTGAGAGACCGGGAAGCGGCGCCGAGGTCGTAGGTTCCTTCGAGGGCCCCCCGAACACCTACCGAAGATCCCTGGCTGTCGTAGGACAGGTTCAGTCCGGGATACCTTTCTTCCCAGATTTCCGATGCGGCAACCATAATAGGTTCGACGGTGGTGGAGCCGCCGAATTCGTAATCTCCGCTCCATCCTTCGGTTTCCTGCTGTCCCCCCGCGAATACGGCTGTTCCTGCGACGGCAAGAAGCAATCCAATTATAAGAATTCTCTTCATACTTTTCCTCCTGAAAAATATTTTTGCATGGACGATAGAGAGGAGGTGTAAGTGTTTCATGAAAGTACCGTTAGTTATCGGTTAAGAATTCCGACTCGTACCGTGCGGTAAACCAGGAATACATGGCCTCGATACGGTTCAGGAAGCTCTCTTTTTTCCGGGCGGCGATACCGAAGAGATTGAAGGTCTTTACCGCGCAGTTGCCGTAGAAGAGAATATAGTCGTCCAAGAGGATAAGGGATAGGTGGATCTGCATATTCCCCGCTTTGACGAGGCGGATAAACTTGTAGTGGAGAGGGGTGAGATTTTCAATGACGAGGTTCAGGGTCCCGTCGCCTGTGTGGTACTCGATTCGAGAAACCGCTTCCCCGAAGGTGAGGTCCTCTTGGAAGGCGTACAGGGTGTCGTTAACGGGGAGACCGGAAGGGATAGGATCGGGCAACGGGGAAGGATTGGCGGTGGCCTCACCGACTAAGGCCTCAGGATCTTCGGGCTCGGATATAGGATAGAATCTGCGGAAGAAGGTGCGCATGTGTCCTCGGGTGTTGCTGTAGTACTCGATGCCCGCGAGGGTGCTTACTCGGTGGAGCAGGGCATATAGCCTGGTAAGGGTCTCCCGGTCCGCCCGGACACCCTCGGCGGGATAGAGATAGACCGCCTCGACCCCGATATTGGGCTTTATTTCGGTAATCCGCCGCTCGAGCTCTTCGGAGGACTCGGAGTCGGGATATAACCGAACGGAATCCTCCGGGTCGAAGTAGAACCGGTGAAAACTCCCGGTATTGTAGAGCTCCGCTTTTTCCTCGAGGGTCATTCCGGATATATACGAAGATCCCGCCTCCACCGTGGAGAGCCGCCGCGAGGCCGTCTCGTCCGAGGCGGCGGTAGGGAAAGGAGGGGCAAACAGGATGAAAACGACCGCGAGAAAGGCAATACGAGCGAACCCGCGGAAGATTGTCAAATTGGATTTCCTCATGCTACAGTGAGGGTACGGTTTAACTCGCAGCATTTCAAGGGGCATCATGAAGAAAACCATCGTTTTTACCGGGGGCGGGACCGCCGGACACGTGTTTCCGGGACTGTCCGTGATCGACGAGCTGAGCGCGTCGGGGGATTACGACATATACTGGATAGGTTCTCAGAACGGGATCGAGCGGAGTATCGTCGAAGGAAGGGGAATCGACTACATAGCCGTGCCGAGCGGGAAACTCCGCAGGTACTTTTCCTGGAAAAACGGTGTCGATTTCTTCAAGGTCCTTTCCGGGTTTTTCACCGCAAGACGCGTCTTGAAGCGCCTCCGGCCGGATCTTCTCTTTTCAAAGGGAGGTTTCGTGAGCGTTCCTCCGGTAATAGCCGCTAAGAGATTGGGAATACCGGTTATCACCCACGAATCGGACTTCGATCCGGGCCTCGCCACGAGGATCAATCTGCGCGCGGCTCAGGTGCTTTTGACCTCCTTCGCGCAGACCGAAAAATTCATCGGCTCACGGGAGGGACTGGAGATCGTTTTTACAGGAAACCCTGTGCGTGGAGAGCTTATCGAGGGGGAAGCGAAACGAGGACGGGAACTCCTCGGGGCGTCGGCGGGTGAGCGGGTTCTCCTCATCATGGGGGGAAGTCAGGGTGCCCGGCAGATCAACGAGCTCGTCAGCCCCATCCGCGACCGCCTCACTGAGCTCTGCGTTGTCGTCCATCAGACCGGTACAGACCGGACAGAGGGACCCCCGTCCGTGACGGGCACCGGCAAAGGCCGATATTTCAGGTACGATTTTATAGCTGAAGAGCTTCCCGATATATTCGCGGCGGCGGATTTGGTTGTCTGCAGGGCGGGCGCCAATACCTTGGCTGAGTTGAGCTCCTTGGGCAAGCCGGCCGTTCTTATTCCTCTCCGGTCGGGGAGCAGGGGGGATCAGGTCCGAAATGCCCGCTACTTCGCGGACCGGGGAGCTGCGGTACTCCTCGACAATCCCGATCCCGGGGACCTTCTCAGAGCTGTACAGGAGCTTTTCAGGGACGATAGAAAGAGGAGAGCCCTGTCCGAGGAGGCCGCGCGCGCAATGCCGGCGGACGCCGCCCGAAGAGCGGCTGAAGAAATACGGCGCATCCTCGGTGAGCGGAGCTGATACCGGATGAACGGAGCCTTGAGCGGAGCTGCCGCCGATATTGCGGCCTGGAACATCTCGGTTCTCGATATACTCTTCGGCGTAATCATTCTTATCGCAATGATCCGCTGCATCCTCAAGGGATTTATCGCGGAGTTTTTGAGCGTCGCCGCGATTATTTTAGGTATCGCCGCGGCGATTATCTTTTCGGGGGGAGGAGCGGATCTTCTCATTCGCTACACGGGAATTCAGAGATTCGCTCAGCTGTCCGCTTTTCTCATAATTTTCCTCCTGGTTTATCTGATAACCAAGCTCTTCGAGGGAATCCTTCAGCGTATCTTCGAGCGGCTCAAGCTCGAGAAGCTCGACCGTTCTCTCGGGTTTTTCTTAGGTATCATCGAGGGAGCCCTTGCGGTTACGGTTATAGTTATCGTTTTGGAGCTTCAGCCCTTTTTCCCCGCTGAAGACCTTCTCGAGGAGAGCTTTATTGCCCGGATAATCTTACGGGTATTACCGTACGGGTTATCGTTTCTGAATCGGAGGGACAACGGAGGAGATATTATAGATGTTTGAAAACATACTCGGCCAAGAAAAGCCGATTGAACAGATTCGGGCCGAACTCGGGGCGGAAACCCTTCCACGGGCACTTCTCTTTTACGGGGAGCGGTATACCGGAAAACTCACATCCGCATTGGAGCTTGCCCGGGTTCTCCAGTGCGAAAAGAAGAGTGGAGAATGGAACTGTCCCTGTCGTTCCTGTTCTCTGCACCGCCCCCTCGGGCATCATGCCATGGTACTAGCGGGTCCCGCCGACTTTCTCCCCGAAATGGAAGCCTGCTCTGAAGTACTTAAGAGGAATGATCAGCCCGCGGCGCGCTTTCTGTTCGTACGCTCCCTGCGTAAGCTGGTTCGTCGATTCGACGCGGGCATATGGGACGCGAATGAATCGAAACGAAAAAGGAGCTTTAGCGCAATATCGCAGCTCGAGGATACCGTAGAGGCTGTCCTCCCGGGTGAACCGCTGCCGGAACCAAAAGAGCTCGAAAAGTTGATAAGGAGAGCTGTTGACGCGGCAAAGATCCTTCAGTCCGTCTATCCCGAGGATAATATTCCCATAGATACGGTGCGGAATATCGTCTCCTGGGTGCATACGTCTCAGGCCGCCGAAAAAAAAGTGGTCATACTCGAGAACGCCGATCGTATGGTGGAGGGATCGAGAAATTCGCTCCTGAAAATTCTTGAAGAACCGCCGAAAGATACGTATTTTATATTAGTAACGATTAGAAAAGGCGCCGTTATACCTACAATCTTGAGTCGGCTTCGGCATTATTACTTTCCCCCGAGACCGCGTGATGTGGAAAGAACGGTACTCGAAAAGATTTTTCGAGAGACAACGGGCGCCTACGAGACCTTAGATGAGTTTTTCCTCGGGTGGAAGAATATAAGCCGGAAAGAGATGCTCGAGCACGCCGATTCCTTTCTCGAGGCGGTGGAGAAGAGCCAAGGAGGAGCGCGGGAAGACGTCGAGGAGTACATACTCACCGTTCAGACAAAAGAACAGGCCCGGGCGTTCTTTTCGACCCTGTTTGAAGTTCTTCATCGGAGGCTTTCCAATATAGGAAGTCGATCAGGGGAGGAAAAAGCGATCCACCGGGAAATTATTCGTCAAGAAGGCTGGAACCGGCACATCCGGGAGGCGTTGGTAAGCATCGAACAGTACAACCTGCGTCCGTCTAAGACACTGGTAAATCTACTCCATCAGATGCGCGATACCCCATGAGAAACTTTATTCGACGGGCCTTGGAGAAATTTCCGAAGCTCGATAAGTCGCAAATCTTCAAACTCCTGAACGATATGGCCGTGGAAAACGAGCGGCTGGAGAGCGTCATCGAATCGATGCAAGAAGGACTCGTGGTGTGTGACCGGCAGCATGTGGTTATTCTCGGCAACAAAACAGCCCGGCGGTTATTGGGAGTGAGCGGGAACGATTTTTTGGAACAGGTAATATGGGAAACGGTAACGGATCCTGAAATTGCGGAGTTCTTGAAAAAGCGCATAACCGAGGAGGAGAAGGTCAAAGACGAGGAGTTCGCAATAGGATCCTCCGGCGCACAGAAGATTTTGAATCTCAATATCCTCCCCCTGGTTGCAGCGGGGCGTGTAGAGGGAACCCTCGTCAGGGTCGAGGACGTAACCGAAAAGAAACGGGGCGAGGCCAGGTTGAGGCGTGCGGAGAGCCTTGCCGCATTGACAACCCTCACCGCCGGGGTAGCTCACGAGATCAAGAACCCCTTAGGATCCATGAGCATCCACATTCAGCTCATCCAAAAGACCCTTCAAAACGGCGGTATGGACGGAGGAGATAAAGGTCCCGCGGAGATCAAGGAACACCTAAACATCGTGGAAGAGGAAATCAACCGGCTCAACAGTATCGTTGTCGATTTTCTCTTCGCCGTCCGCCCCATGGACACAACCATGGAAGAGCGAAACATCAATCCGATTCTCGAAGAGATTATCGAGCTCGTATCGGTGGAGCTCGAAAACGCCGGAATCGAGGTACGGTGTGAGCTCGGGGAGGAGCTTCCCAATATCCTTCTCGATGAGAAGTACCTCAAGCAGGCTATTTTGAATCTCATAAAAAATTCAATATCTGCTATGACGGAAGGAGGATGCCTGACGCTTCGCTCGAGGAGGAAGAACGAGCACATCGAGATAACCGTCGAAGATACCGGAGTAGGAATTCCGGAGAAAATAATGGAAAAAATTTTCGAGCCCTACTTCACGACAAAAGATTTCGGTTCAGGGCTCGGTTTGACCGTGGTATATAAGATCGTCAAGGAGCATCTCGGAGATATCACCGTCGATTCCCGAGAGGGACGCGGCACTGCCTTTATTCTAAGCTTTCCAATACCCCAAAAGGAACGGAGACTCATCGGCTGGAAGGGAGACGCGCATGAAGTTTAACCTCTTGATCGTGGACGACGAAAAGAACATTCGGGAAGGACTCGGCAAGGCCCTCGAGATGGAGGGATACAATGTATTTTTGGCCGAAAACGGACGGGAGGGCCTCGAGACGATCCAAAAGAACGATATGGATCTCGTAATCGCCGACCTCAAAATGCCCGAGCTGTCGGGAGAGGAGCTCTTGAAGCGGATCTCTTCGAGTTATCCCACTCTTCCGGTAATAATCCTTACCGGCCATGGAACCATCGAGTCCGCGGTAGACGCCATGCGCAACGGGGCCTACGATTTTCTGACCAAACCGGTCAATCTCGACAGGTTGTCGATATTAGTCAACCGTGCATTGAGCAACCGGAGCCTTATACTCGAACACCGGGCGCTTCAGGTAGAGGTCGAGAAGAACCGAAACCGGCAGAAGTACGCGAGAATCATCGGGAAGAGCACGAAGATGAAAGCGGTAGTGGACGTGGTGGAGCAGGTTGCGGAGACGAAGGCTTCGGTCCTCATTACCGGGGAGAGCGGAGTAGGCAAGGAGCTCATCGCCGATGCTATCCATCATCTGTCGGGGCGGCGGGAAAAGCCCTTTGTCAAGGTGCACTGCGCGGCCCTTTCGGAGGGCCTTCTCGAGAGCGAGCTCTTCGGACATGAGAAGGGAGCCTTTACCGGGGCCATCGGACGCAAGCGGGGCAGATTCGAGCTGGCCAACGGGGGTACGATCTTCCTCGATGAGATAGGAGAGATAAATCCCAACGTCCAGATCAAGATTCTTAGGGTGCTGCAGGAGAAGCGTTTCGAGCGGGTGGGAGGCGAGGAAACCCTCGAGGTGGACGTCAGGATCATTACCGCCACCAACAAGGACTTGAGTACCGAGATCGAGAAGGGTAACTTCCGGGAGGATCTCTACTACCGTCTCAATGTCGTCAATATCCACGTGCCGCCCCTACGGGAACGGAAGGAGGATATTCCGCTCCTCTCGGCGGCCTTTTTGAAGGAGTTCGCCGAGGAGAATCAGAGAAACATCGAGGGGATGGATCCCAAGGCTTTGAACATCCTCTACAATTACTCCTGGCCGGGAAATATTCGGGAGCTGAGAAACTGTATCGAGAGTGCTGTAGTCCTGTGCAAGGGGCACGTTATAACCCCGAACGACTTACCCCCATCGGTCCAGACGGAGCAGGATAAAAATTACATTAAAATAAGCTTAGGTACCAGTCTCGCGGAGGCGGAGAAGGAGATTATCCGGAGTACCCTCCACTTCAAGGAAGGAAACAAGAGCAAGACCGCGGACGTCTTAGGGATAGGGCGGAAGACCCTTCATAGAAAGATAAATGAGTACAACCTCGATCAGGAGAGTTCGGTCTCCTCGGTGTAGAAGGTCCCCGCAAAGACGTATCGTCCCGTACCGGTAACGTAGACGTTGTTGTCTCTTCTGAGCCACTGCACGAAGAGCTGATATCCATGGTAGAGGACGGTTACCTCCCTATCGGTAAACCGGTGGAGCACCGAGGCGACCATGGCCGATGCGGCAATCCCTAAGCTGTCGATACGGGACGACAGACGTACCGACCCGGTTTCGATTTCCTCCCGGGAAAGGACGAACACTTCAACGGGTATAGCGTTCCGGTACTCGGGATAGGAGCTGCGGATCGTCCTTCCGAGAGCACGAATGGGGACATCGGCGCTCCCGTCCGAAATGTGGACGAGAAGGGGATTACCTAGATGAAGGGGGGTAAGAACGTACCCTCTCCCCTCGACAACGATCTTTCGAGCGTACTCCCGATCGGGGGAATCGATGAGGGGGGTGCCGTTTTTGAGCTCCCGGGGCTCTCCGAGGGATATCCGGAAATTGTTGCTGTCTATAACCTGCACATCGACGGGATTTTCGGGAGTCTCTAGGAGGATCTTTTCCTTGTCGGCGAAACCGGTATCGAAGAGGTAGCGGCTTGCGCACAGGATAGGATCGAACCGGAAGCGGATCTTGAGTCCCCTGGAGTTGTAGCAGATGATTCGTACCGGACGCTCATTCCCGCGGGTCATAAACACTACCCCGCTTGCTCCTACTCCGGTACGTCTGCGGCACATACTCTTTGCAATCATCGGGAAGTCCTCGGGTCCAAGTGAGTTTTTGAAGACACAATCCACCAAGAGGTAATCGTTTCCGTAGGCGTGGGTCTTGTAAAAATCTATCTCCATGAAACCCTTCGTCCCCTTACGTGAAAAACTCCTTATGCAGTCTCTTGACGGCTTCTTCCATCTGTGCTTCCGGGACGACCAAGGAAAGGTTGATATCGGAAGAGCCTAACGAAATCATTCCCACCGAGAACCCCTTCATGGCCTGAAACACCCGGGCTATGTAGGAGGAGTCTTTCCAGAAGTCTTGTCCGACCAAGCAGATGATTCCCCTCTCTTCCTGGACCGATACCCCGCCTATGCTTTGGAGCTCCTCGAGAATGGGGAGGAGGTTTTTAGGGTTATCGATGGTCATGGATACCGATACTTCCGAGGTGGCGATGAGGTCGACAGGAGTCCGGTGTTTTTCGAAAATGGTGAAGATCCGGCTCAAAAATCCGTACGCGTTGAGCATACGGGACGATTCGATGTTGATGAGAGTGATTTTCTTCTTTCCCGCTATCGCCCTGAGACCGGTCGATGAAATATTGGAGGTTATAGCCGAATAGACCCCGTCGGGATCCTTGGTGTTTTTAACGAGGACGGGAATGCCGGCTTTGACCGCGGGCTGGATCGTCGAAGGATGGACGACCTTGGCTCCGAAGTAGGCGAGTTCGGCGGCCTCCTCGTAGCTGATTTCGGGTATTGTATAGGCGTCGGATACGATCCTCGGGTCGGTGGTCATGATGCCGTTGACGTCGGTCCATATCTGCACCTCATCCGCCTCCAGTGCGCCCCCGAAGATGGTTGCGGTGAAGTCGGACCCGCCGCGCCCGAGAGTGGCGGTCGCTCCGCTCCGCGTGGTGCCTATGAAGCCCTGAGTTATCAAGAGCTTCCCCGGTTCGGGCCGGATGCCCGATCGGATCTTTGCGTAGGTCTCGTCGAAGACAGGCGAGGCCGATGAAAATTCGTCGTCGGTCACCACGAATTCCCGCGCGTCTATGAGCTCTACACGAATTCCCCTTTCCTTGGCCCGAAAGGAGAGGAGGCTGGTAGAAAGAAGCTCGCCGAAGCAGACTAATGCATCACCGCTTCGGGGAGTGCATTCACGGAGGAGTAAAAGTCCTTTGGACAGAGAGGAAAGCTTCTCGATAAGAGATTTGATATTGGACAGGGCCTCGATGAGGTTGTTACCGCTCAAAAAATCATCGGCGGTGGAGATGTGTCGTTCCCGGATCTCTTCAATGAGCTCGGCAGCCTTGGTCTCGTCGCCCGATTGAGAGCTGTCCGCGATTGCAAGAAGGGTGTCGGTGATCCCCGACATGGCGGAGCTGACTAAGAGCGGGGAGCGGTCCAGTTGTTCCGCCGCGATGTCGAGGGCGTTGTCCATCATCTTGGCGTTGGCAACTGAGGTTCCGCCGAACTTCATTACAATCATCACCTGCCTCCTGGGCGTGAAGATACCCGCATCTATTGTTCCTGTCAATAAGAACTCCTATAATGCGGTGTGGACCCGCGACAACGATTGGGCGAAGGGGTAATCGAAACAATTTCCGACACCCTTCGCGACGCCTTTCATCACGAAGTACTCTTCGTCGGCAGAATGGGAAAGTCCGGCCTTGTGGAGGAGGTCTCAGCGCCGGCGAGGGGGAATTCAGACCAAGTTCCCGCCCTCTTCCCTTTCATGGAGAAGGGGGATGTGGTCATTCATAACCATCCCTCGGGGGCCATCAGACCCTCGGGGGCGGACTTGAGCGTTGCTTCCCGCCTTGGAAATCAAGGCATCGGCTTTTTCATCGTCGACAACACGGTTGCTGAGCTCTACGTTGTGGCCGAGCCGGTGGAGACTTGGAAGAGGGAAAACCTCGATATCGATGAAATACGATCGATCGTGGAATCGGGCGGTCTTCTGGACCGGAACCTCGAGAGCTATGAGCCCCGGAACGAGCAGGCGTCGATGCTCGAAGCGGTTGCCCATGCATTCAACGACGACGCCGTCGCCGTTATCGAGGCGGGTACCGGCGTAGGCAAGTCCTTCGCTTATCTCATCCCCTCCCTCCAATGGGCAAAGAGGAACAGGGAAAGAGTTCTAGTCTCCACCCACACGATCAACCTCCAGCATCAGCTCTACGAGAAGGATATTCCGGTAATCCGGAATGTTCTCGGCCTGGAGATAAAGGCGGTCGTCGCTAAGGGGAGGGGAAACTATCTCTGTCTGAGGCGGATCGAAGAGATGGAGGCGGAGCGGGAGCTCTTCACCGATTGGGAGTCGGAGCTTGCGGCGATACGAGGCTGGGCTGAGAAGACAAAGGAGGGGGCTAAATCGGATCTCTCGTTCTACCCAACGGAGGAGATATGGCAGAGTGTGTGCTCCGAGAGCGACACCTGTGTCGGCCTCAGGTGCGCCTACCGGGAACGGTGCTTCGTTCTCAAAGCGCGAAAAGAAGCGGCCTCGGCGGATCTGATCATCGTCAACCATCATCTCTATTTCGCGGACCTGTCCATGCGGATGAACGAGACCGGATTCGACATGACCGCGGTCTTGCCGCCGACAAAGAGAGTTATCTTCGACGAGGCCCATACCATGGAATCATGCGCCACCTCCTTCTTTTCGGACTCTCTCAACCGGTTCAGCCTCAATAAACAGCTCGGCCGGCTTGTAAAAAGACGGGGAAAACGGAGAGGAGGGCTCCTCTCCCGTCTCAGAAAGCTCGTTCCCGGGATTTCCCTCGACCCCTTCGTGTCCCGAATCGACGATATTCGGGAAAAATACGAGCTTCTCGATTCCCGGACCTTAACACTTTTCGAAAGCAGGAGGGGTAATTCCTTTCGAGTAACCGACTACGGGGAGGGTGAGCCCGCGGCGGATATACGAGAAAATCTCGTGGAGCTTCACGATTCGCTCCTGGCTCTCATTTCCGAAGTGTACACAATACCGAAACGCTTGAGCGAAAAAGATCTGGAATCCCCCGAGGCCTACGAGCTCTCCCGGGTAACGGAGAGGCTCGAAGGGAGCGCCGAATTCCTGAGGCAGTTCAGTGAGGATGCGGATGATCCGGAACACGTTTTCTGGATCGAGAGGCGGAGGAGCGGGAGGGGCGAGCATTTCAGCTCTTTTAATATCACCCCTCTCGAGGTCGGGGGGATTCTCAAGGAATCACTATTCGAAAAAAACGACTCAGTCGTGTGTACCAGCGCGACTCTGACCGTGCAGAAGCGTTTCGATACCTGGATGAGCCGGGTCGGTTTAGAGGAGACCTCCGGGAAGGAGGTCCGCTGCCGCTATCTGGAATCACCCTTTCCCTACGAAACCAACGTACTTCTGACTGTTCCTACCGACGCGCCTCCTCCCACCGCGGGAGATGAATACATCCGTTTTTCCACCGGTTTTATCGGGTCCCTCCTCAAGGTAACCGACGGACGGGGACTGGTTCTCTTCACCTCATACTCCATGCTCACAGAGGTGTACGAACAGGTCCGAAAAAGGCTCCTTCCTTTGGGAATTACAACTATGCGGCAGGGGGAAGACGATCGAATCCGGTTGCTGAACCGGTTCAACACCGATATTTCGAGTGTACTGTTCGCCACCGAATCGTTCTGGCAGGGGGTGGACGCCCCCGGAGAAACCCTCGAGATAGTCATACTGTGCAGGCTTCCCTTCCAGGTGCCCACCGATCCGGTGGTAAAAGCACGGATGGAGGCTGTGGAGAAGAGGGGAGGGAATTCCTTCTTTGAGCTTGCGGTACCGGGGGCCGTGACCAAGCTCAAGCAGGGCTTCGGCCGGCTGATGCGTAAGAAGGACGACCGGGGCGTCGTAGCTATTCTCGACACGCGAATACTTACCAAGGGGTACGGAAAGATATTCTTGAGCTCTCTGCCTCCGACGAGAAGGTGTTTCAAGGAAGGAGCCTCTATCCTCGAAGAGATTGAGCGGTTCATGTACTAAAA
>CAZXMO010000002.1:100264-107558 GCA_964641125.1 uncultured Spirochaetales bacterium | reverse complement strand
AACGGATCGAAGACCCGGCGCTTCTCGAATCCATACGAGGGATGTTCAATGAAAAAGGAGTTTATACCCGTGAAAGTATCTCCCGGCTCTATTCCTTCTACGCGGAGATGACGGAAGAAACGGACAGCGTACAGTTCGACGAGCATCTGCTCGAACAAATGGAAGATGTATTCTATACCCGAGAAATCAAAAAACTTGAGAAACAAAAAGAGATCGATTTTTCCTTTCTTAACGCATCCCTCTACCCGTATCAGGACGAGGGAGTCCGGTTTTCCGTTTTCAAGAAAGCTGCGATAATTGCTGACGAAATGGGATTGGGCAAGACGATCCAGGCAATCGCCGTCGCTTTGCTTAAAAAAGAATTCTTCGGTTTTTCAAAGGTGCTGATCGTAGCTCCTTCTTCTCTTAAAAGCCAGTGGAAACAGGAAATAGAAAAGTTCACCGATGCTACGGCGGCAATTATTTCGGGGACCCGGGGAAAACGGCATCGGATGTACTTCGAAAGCAGCGCCTTTTTTAAAATAACCAACTATGAAGCGGTCCTTCGGGACATCCTCGCCATATCCCGGTGGCAGCCCGACCTAGTTATCCTCGACGAGGCGCAGCGAATAAAGAATTTCGAAACCAAGACCCACCAGGCAATTCAGTCGATTCCCCATCAGCACTCACTGGTCATAACCGGCACACCCTTAGAGAACAAACTTGAAGACCTCTACAGTATCATCCAATTCTCCGACCCCACCCTTCTTACGCCCCTCTGGGCCTTTGCTGCGAACCATTTCAACCTGAGTAAAACGAAAAAGAACAAGGTTTTAGGGTATAAAAACCTCGATACGGTATACGAGAAAATTCAGCCCCTGTTAATCAGGCGGAAAAAAGAAGATGTGTTCGACAACCTGCCGGAAAAAATCGAAAACAACTACTATATCGACCTCTCGGCGGAGCAGGAAGAAATCCATCAAGGCTATTTAGCGGGGGTCCTGCAGATCGCCAACAAGAAGGTCCTTACCCCGTTGGATATCAAGCGGCTCCAGCAGCTGCTCACATCCATGCGCATGGTCTGCGATTCCACCTATCTTATCGATAAAGAAACCAATATATCACCCAAATTGGTCGAGCTGGTGTCGATTCTCAAGGAGGTGGTTCTTGAAAACCGGCGGAAGGTTATTATCTTTTCCGAATGGACCACCATGACCTATTTGATCGGCAAAGCCCTCTCGGAACTCGGCATCGATTTCGTCGAGTTCACCGGAAAGGTCCAGGTGGAAAAAAGGCAGCTCTTGATAGAGGAGTTCCGTAACAACCCCGACTGCATGGTATTTCTTTCGACGGACGCCGGAGGTGTGGGGCTCAACCTCCAGAATACCGACTGTATGATCAACTTCGAACTCCCATGGAACCCGGCCAGACTCAACCAGCGGATCGGAAGAATTCACCGGATCGGACAGAAGAGTTCGAAAATCAACGTTATCAACCTGATAACGAAAAATTCCATAGAAGAAAAGGTTTACGCGGGAATCAACCTGAAACAGGAGCTCTTCGACGCTGCCCTCGAAGGCAAGGGCGACGAAGTCGATATGAGCAGGGAAAACAAGAACAAATTCGTCAACCAGATCCGGGCGATGTTCGACGGAGAGCAAATCGAACCCGGGGCCGGGCTGGAGCGGGAAGAACGGCCCGAACTGGACGAACAAACACCCCACTACCTGAATCCCGAAGTCTTCAGGGAGAAGGAATCTGAAGTCGATCTCGGCAGCGAGGAATTCGGCTACGATGCTGTGGCTGACGGCGCGGCCGCAAGCGGGACACTCGGACCCGAAGGGGAAGAAAATCCAGCGGCGCCTTCCCGGCAGGCGTCCGGACAAACGCCCTCGGCCGAGCAGTCTTCTTCGCCCGAGCAGCTCGAAGCGGTGCTCAACCAGGGGATGGCCTTTCTCAACACCCTTTCACAAATGGCGACGGGGAAACCCCTCGCGGAAGGGGACGGCGCCGGTAAATCGGTAGAAATCGACCGGGAGACCGGGGAAGTGGTAATGCGGTTCAAGCTTCCGGGGTTTTAGAAGGCGGTATTTGCCGGTCTGTCCGGCAATCCCATTTGTTCGTTTGAAGATTTCCGTCTTCGCCGCATCCGAAAAAAGCTTCTCTTTTCGATGGGCAACCTCGAGACCGTGGTCGATGTAAGAGGCGGTCTCCTCGAGATTCCTAGGCGAAAGGTGATGGGAAGAGCCGAGGAGGGTCCGCAGCTCCGGCTGACCGGTCGGAATAAAGGTGATGCGGTTCTGTGAGTCGGAGTCGAAGTTCGTCAGTCCTTTGACCGAGATGAGCTTTGTGTTGGCGGTAACGGCGCCACGTATCTTCTCAGGTTCGGAAATTCCATCCCTTCCCGTTTCGAGTATGGTTACCTCTACTTTCTCCTTCAATACATTAATCGGACGTAGAACCGAATTATGCTCCATACTCGAAGTAATCACGTGAGCACCGGGGCGAAGCACACCGAAGAGAACAAGACGCGCGGCGTCGATGGCCTTTTTGTGTCCCGACCTGCCGGGATTACCCCCGCAACGCGCAATGTTTTTCTGCATGCGACAACACACATCTTTCGGTTTCGGCCGGAAAGTTGCCGCAGTATCCAGATCGACACCCATAACATGAAAATATACATTAAAAGGTGTCGTCTATTCACGGCGTTTTTGAGTTCAGTACATAATATTCCCTCCTTGATGATTCCGCCCCCCGTAAGTACATTTAACCCGTAATGGATTCGTCGGACACGCTTCGCAATAAGCTCCGCTCGTTAGACGGCAGGGGGTACAAGGCCTACAAAGACTTGGAGGGGCGCTATCGATTCGAAGGCTTCGTCCTGATTATCGATCACGTCCAGGGGGACCCCTTCGCGGCCCCGAGCAATCTTCGAGTCCTTGTGCCCATGGAAAGGGCAGAATTCCCTCGGGATACCTACACTACCCGATCCCGGGAGACAGCCTTGAGAGACTTCCTGACCCGTTCGTTCCACGCCGCGGCGAGGCGCGTCGCTAAGGGACACCGGGGGACCGGCAAGGGGGGAATTATCGAGATAGACCGGCCGGGGCAGGAGATCCTCGAGCGCACCTCCGCCTTCGTAGGCGATACAGAAGTGGAGGTACGCTTCGTGGCGGGTCTTCCCGCCTTCGGGCGGAAGATTGCCGGACGGCACGCCGAGGAGATGCTCCTAGAAGAGATTCCCCGGATAGTGTCCGAGTCGCTCTACTTCGATGCCCTCGATACGAAATCCCTCTACCGGCATATCGAGACCGCCGAGGATGCCGACCGCCTCCGTGATATGATCGTCGGAAACGGCTTAGTGGCCTTTATAGCCGACGGAGCGGTGCTCCCGAGACGAAGCGGCATAGACGACCGTCCCCTTAAATCTGACCATGTTGTCCACTTCCAACCGCCCGAGAGCCTGCGGGTGAGCTTCGATCTTCCGAATGCGGGTACGGTCACGGGAATGGGAATCCGGACCGGAATAACCCTTATCGTCGGAGGGGGATATCACGGTAAATCGACCCTCCTCAACGCGGTCGAGCTCGGCATCTATAATCACATCCCCGGCGACGGGAGGGAGCTGGTGGTCACCGATCCGAAGGCGGTGAAGATCCGCGCCGAGGACGGCAGGCGTGTGGAAAAAGTAGACATCTCGCCGTTTATCACCAACCTCCCCTTCGAAAGGGACACCGCCGCCTTCTCCACCGAGGACGCTTCGGGCTCCACCTCCCAGGCGGCGAATATAATCGAGGCCGTTCAAGCGGGGGGAACAGCCCTTCTGATCGACGAGGACACCTCGGCCACAAATTTTATGATCCGGGACCACCGGATGCAGGAGCTCGTCGCCAAGGACCAGGAGCCGATAACCCCCTTCATCGACAAGGTACGGCAGCTCTACCGGGACTACGCGGTTTCGACGGTCCTCGTCATCGGGGGATCCGGGGACTACTTCGACGTCGCCGATACGGTGGTCTGCATGCGGGAATATCGCCCGGCGGACGTAACAACTGAAGCCGCGGAGATAGCGGAAAAGTACCGCTCCGAGCGCCGCCGGGAGGGAGGAGACGCCTTCGGCACCTTAAACGGCAGGGCGCCATTAAAGGAGAGCTTCGACCCGAGCAAGGGGAAGAAATCAGTCAAGATACAGCCCCGGGGTATCCGGGCGCTCCAGTTCGGCACCGACACTATCGATCTCTCCGGTCTCGAGCAGCTCGTGGACACCAGTCAGACCCGGACCATCGGCGAGGCGATCCTCTATGCTATTAAGTTCATGGACGGCACCGTCGGCTTGAAGGTGTGCGTGGACAAGGTGATCGAGGCGGTCCGCGAAAAGGGGCTCGATGTTCTTTTAAACCGTCCCTTCGGCGATTATGCCGCGGTCCGCGGCTTAGAGATAGCCGCCGCGATCAACCGCCTGAGGACCCTGAGGGCCCGGGGGATAGAGCTCGGATCGGAAGCGGGGCGAGAGGGATGAGCCTCCTCTTCGGCACCTGTTCATGGAACTTCGACTCCTGGGAAGGATTGGTCTACACCGGGACCCGGCGCAGGGCGGCGGAGTATCTTCCCGAATACGCAAAAAAGTACCGGACCGCGGAGATCGACAGCTGGTTCTACCGGATACCGGCCCGGGAGAACGCCGAAGAGTACCGGGACCGGGTCGTGGAACCGAAGGATGATCTCGAAAGGATCGCCGAGATGATCTGGGACCTCTCCCGAACCATGCAAGTGACCGTCAACGCGAACAACCACTACGAGGGCTCGGCGCCGCTTACAATCGAGAGACTGCGGAGAATGCTCGAAGGAACCGGCACGGAAACATGAAACCGCGGCGGCCTGTTGCGTTTTTCGTAAAAATTACATGCGAGGGATCATCGATCGAGAAGAGCGACGCTACTAATTCCCGAGCCTCGAGAACCGTGCGGGCAGCTTCGATGGCCTTTCCGTGCCCTGATCTTCCGGGGTTGCCCCCGCAATGTGATAGATATTTCCTCATCCTGCGGTATACATCTTTCGGTTTAGGCCAAGATGTAGCCGCATTATCCAGATACACGCCCATAGGGAAAATATACAGGAAAGAGAATTATTATAAAAGTATTGCCGAGATCTCCTGCTCAAAAGCCATAGAGAAACAGATGAGGAGGTACGGCTTTATCTGTCGCTGACAATTGATTCCAAGCCCATATCGTCAGCCTCTCCCGCCGGAGCCGCAGTCGCTCTCCTGCTGTTGAGAATATATACCGCCGCCATGGCCAAGGCCCCGCCGACCACTGTGTTCCATGTCGGGATCTCGCCTAAAAAGAGAAAGCTGAACAGCACCGCGAAGACGGGGACGAGGAATACGAAATTGCTCGCCCGGCGGCTGCCGAGCTTTCCCGAGGCGATGAAGTAGATGGTTGCGGAGAAGGCCATGGCGAGAAAGCTCAAATACAGCAGGTTGAGCCAGAAAAAGCCCCCCTGGGAAAAGACCGCGCCGGTGTCCCCGGCGTAGAGTGAGAAGGGAACGCTGAATATGGTGGCGAAGAGGTAGAAGTAGAACATGTATGCCGCGAAGGGGACCGTCTTCTGGGTGTGGCCGCTCACGACGGTGACCGAGGCCCATACCACCGATGAGATCAGGAAGAGGCCGTTCCCGAAGCGGAGAATCTCCGAGGCGTCGAAGGTCCATAGCCGGAGCATGAGGAATCCCCCGGAAAATCCCAGGGCGAGTCCGACGACGGCTAACAGGGGCATCCGCTTGCGGATAAAGAAGGCGCTTATAATATATGTAAAGATCGGATTAGTGGTGGTGACCAGGACCCCGCCCGCTCCGGCGAGCCCGGTTTCGATCCCCATAAAAAAAAGCTGGTTGTACGCAGCGAACAGGGCGGCGCCGAAAAGTGTCCACACCAGTCCCCGAGTTCCGATATGGAAGCTTTGTTTGAAGATGAAGATTAGCGGGGCGATAGCCATGGTCGCGAATATAAACCTGAAGAGAACGATAGTCTGAGACGAAACGAGCCCGCTTATCGCCTTCGCCGAGGACCAGGCCCCGCCCCAAAAGCCCATAGAGATGACGATGAGGAAAATAAATACGAGCTCTTTCAGACCGTTCGGGCCGCGGAATTGGTTTTTCATGGTATCGTCAGTTAAAAACAAATCTGCCCGACGTGTCAATTCGGGCGCGGCACCCGAATCCTCACCGCCCCGGGGCGTATGCGGACGGCGAGCCTTCCAGGGGTAATCTTATCCCCGTCAGCCTGAATGGGGAGCTTCGGGAGTCCGTCGATGGATAGCTCCCGGGAAAAGACGGCCTTCCACAGATACCGGTCCGCCCGCTTCAAGCTCCCCGAGAGGACGTCGAATATCATGGCGAGAAAATCTCCCGCGGTCTCGACGGTCATGATGTAGCACTCCATCTTCCCGTCGAAGGGGTCGCTCCCCCGGAAGACCGGGGCCACCGGGGTCTTCATGAATCCAGCGTTGCAGAGGATGAGTTCCCGCCCCCGGACGGTATAGGTGCTTCCGTCGGCGTGAACGCAAAAGTCCATCGGTTCGAGACGGAAGAAGTGGACCAGGAGCCCCCCTACGTAGCTTAAGAGTCCGAAGATCCGCTTGGCCCTGCTTTTGAGCTGGGTGATAGTCAGAGAGCTCAGCCCCACGCTTATGTTGAGGAAATAGGTCCTGCCTCCGACCTCGAGACCGTCCATAGTGCGGACCTCCGTGCTCTCGATCATGCTCCGGGCGGCCCTGCGGAGGTTCATGGGCATGTTTAGATAGCGGGCCAGGATATTTCCCGTTCCCCCGGGAAGAATTGTGAGGACGACATCGGAGCCGATCAATTGCTCGGCTATCTGGGAAATAGTCCCGTCGCCTCCCCAGATGAGTATCTCGGTAAATCCTTCACCGGGGGCGGCGGCGGCACGGATCGAGAGGTCGTCTAACTCTTTGCTCGTGTACCAATCGTAGTCGATTCCGCTCCGGTCGAGCTCCCCGCGGAGGATACGAAGAGTACGGGGCGGCCTGATGCGGCCGCTTACGGTATTGATCAGGAGCAGTAATCGGCGTTCCATAGTGGGTTTAGAATTTATTCGTCCTCGCTGAAATTCACAGCTTCGGACTCTATTATCCTCGTATGCTTGGATTTTTCAATGCCGTCGATAGTGTCCATCTCGTCGTCGCTCAGGCTCCAATCGAATATATCCATGTTATTCCGCAGGTGCTCTAGGGAGGAGGCTTTGGGGATCACGATTACACCACGCTGGATCTGCCACCGCAATGCCGTCTGCGCGGG
>CAZXMO010000002.1:96695-100164 GCA_964641125.1 uncultured Spirochaetales bacterium | reverse complement strand
TGGGGATCACGATTACACCACGCTGGATCTGCCACCGCAATGCCGTCTGCGCGGGAGACTTCCCGTGGTTTTCCCCGATAGAGCTCAACGTTTGGTCTTCGAGAACCCTTTTTCGGGCCAGGGGTGAGTAGGCGGTCACACAGGCATCGCCGGTGAGCTTCCAGGTGCCTAAGCCCAGCTGGGGCATAGAGCTGCCGGTTGCGAGCTCGATAGTCTTCATGGTATCTCCTCCTTGCTCAAATATAGATAGAGGGGACACCCCGGGCAAACACGCCTATTTTTCAGGAAGCCAGTTCAAAGGACCGAAAGCTTTGAGCTTTTCCCTTCTCCGGACGGAGAGTTTCGTAAGGGTCAACGGCCTGCTGACCCTGCGCAGGTGACGCATGTACTTCCGGTCCAAAAGCTTCCATACCATGAAGCCGGCCAGGGTCCCCAGCCAGGGGAGGAGACCCTTGGTCCGGTAAAAGGACCTGTAACAGCGTATAGAGAGCTTCTGGAGCTTCAGCGGGGTCAGATTCTTGGGAATAACCACCGAATGGCTTCCGTCGAAGTACTTCCAGTCGTCGACGAAGATCCGGTTCTGAGCCTGGAGATTATCGTAGAGTTCGGTCCCCGGGATCGGATAGAGTACCGAGAACTGGGCGGTTTCGGTCCCGCATTCCTTAGCGAAACGTACGGTCTCCATGATCGATTCCTCGGTATCGCTGTCCGCGCCTAAGATAAACATGGAGTGGGTCCGCATTCCCGCCGCCCGGATCTTCGCGATAGAGTCCTTGACCATCTCCACGCTCTGGTTCTTGTGGTAATCTTTGAGCGATTCGGGATTGACCGACTCGGTCCCGAGCCACAATGTACGGCATTTGGCACGCTTCAGCATCTCGAGGAGCTCCGGGTCCCGGGCCACGTGAATATCGAATTGACTCGACCATTCGAAGTCCAGATCGGCCCGGATCATCTTTTCCAGAAGGATCTTGGTCTTAGTCTTGTCGGCAGCGAAGTTATCGTCATAGAAGAAGGCAAACCGGTAGCCCTCGTCGTAGCGCATCTTGAACTCTTCCATTACCAGATCGGCGTCTCTGACCCGGACCTTCCTTCCGAACATCTGAGTCACCGAGCAGAAGATACAGTCGTGGGGACAGCCCCGGGAGGCCGACATGGGAGCGATATCCCGGTACTTGCTCCTGGCGTTCCGTTTGTAGTCCTGAAGGATGCTCAAATCGAGGATGGGGAGATCGTTGATATCGGGTCGTGCTCCCCGGATGATCTTTTCCGTAGGATTCTCGAAGATCTCCCGGACTTTGGGCTCCGCCTCACCGACGACGACGTGATCGCAGTGCCGGGCGGCCTCTTCGGGCCGGGCGGAGGGATGGTTCCCTCCCATAATCACCTTCTTATCGGGAAACTGCCGCTTGATTGCATCGGCTATCTGATAGGCCCGGTGGACCGTGTGGGTAACCGCGGTAAGACCGACGATATCCGCTTCCCTGATATAGGGATGGAGCTCATCCTTCCGCTCGTTGTACATGCGGGTAAAATCTTCCTTGAAGACCTTTACCTCGTGACCCGCCTGCTTGAGGAGGGTCCCCAGGTAGAGGGGCCCCAAAAGGGGAAGCTTACCGACGAAAAAATACAAGTTAGTTCGGGGGATGGGTTCGATGAGTGCAATCTTCATGGCTGATCCTCAATTTATCAGGCTTGTTCCCACTTTTTCACTAGTGAAAAGCCATTGTTTTGTAAAGCCTTCGAAGTTCCGAAGCCTTTACCCTGTACGACAGCGGGGGTGCAAAAAGGTTGCATCCGTTTCTCTAAAAAAGTACGTTTTTTCAGACGGTAGGCTCCCCGAAGCGCCCCCTTTCAGAAAGATCCTAAATCCTTTAGTATTGGTAGTATATCAGTAATAAAAGTTCAACAGGAGGAACTATGGCAGGCATAGCCGGCGTACTATACGCGGATTCAGCGGAGAAGGACACCCTCGCGGACCGAATGCTCGACACCGTGGAGCATCGGGGTCCGGACAATCGGGAGGTCCACAAGGACGGCCGATTTTCCGGCGGTGTGGGAGCACAGGACTTAGGTATAGCAAGGGGAAACGGATTCGCCCGGTCGGGAAAGACGGTTCTTTTTTTCGACGGAGAAATATACAACGAACGGAGCGAAGGGAAGAACGACGCCGAAGTCGCCCTCGAGCTCTATCTCGAGCACGGAAAGATTTTTCCCGGATACTTGGACGGTGTTTTCGCCTGCGCGGTGTGGAACGGAACCGAGCTGATTCTTGCCCGCGGACCGGTGGGAGTCAGGCCTCTTTTCTATGGGAAGACATCCGAAGGGACCTACATCTTCTCTTCCGAAATGAAGGCCTTAGTCGGAATCGCCGAAGAGGTTTGGGAGCTCAATCCACAGACGGTTTTTTCGTCCGAATCGGGGGTTAACGGGTACGTCGTCCGTTATCCCGAGGTAGAAATGCCCTCGACCCCGGAAGCGGCGGCAAAGAAGCTCAAGGAAATCTTGTTCCGGTCGGTGGAAAAGCGGATGGCCGACGGCGCTTTGGGCGGAATGCTCTTGAGCGGCGGACTCGACAGCTCGATCATCGCGGCCATCGCTAACGAGATCAAGCCGGGGATACCCGCCTTCACCGTGGGAGTCAAGGGCGGAAACGCCCCGGACCTGGAAAATGCCGCTCTCATGGCCGGTCACCTCGGAGTGGAACACAAGGTGTACCACTTTTCCGCCGTGGAGATCGCCGAGATGGTTCCCGAGGCGGTATGGAAGCTCGAATCCTTCGACGAAGACTGCATCAGCGGGGCCATCTCGAACCTGAACGCCTCGGCCCTTGCCGCGAAGGACACTAACTGCGTCTTCAGCGGCGAGGGAGGAGACGAGCTCTTCGGAGGGTACCATCTCCTCAAGGATCTCCCCACCGAGTACGAGCGCCTCAAGATGATGCACAAGCTCGTCGAGATCGCCTATAACACCGCGGTTCAGCGCTTGGACCGGGGAATGATGGGGAACAGCCTGAACTACCGGACCCCCTTCATCGACAACGAGGTAATCGCCTTCGCCCTTCAGGTGCCCGTCCGCTGGAAGATCCACCGGAACGAGAAGGGCGAGCTCATCGAGAAGTGGATATTGCGGGAAGCCTTCAAGGACCTCCTCCCTGACAAGATCTACAAGCGGGTCAAGCTCCGGTTCTCCGCGGGAACGGGAACCGACACCGTCATGGACGAGATAGCCGAAGGGAAGGGATACAACGAGAAGTTCAACGAGCACACCCGGAAGACACCGGGGGGCTACTATCTCAATTCCCCGAAGGAGCTGTGGTACTACGAGATATTCAAGGAGAAGTTCCCCGGGCTGCAGTTCGAAAAGCTGGTCGGACGGTGGGACCCGAATAAATAACGGATCAGCCCGACTGAGCAAATCCGAGACGAAAGCCGTTTACATCCTTCGCCTGCATCAAAATCGTTCCCCT
>CAZXMO010000002.1:55494-96595 GCA_964641125.1 uncultured Spirochaetales bacterium | reverse complement strand
CAAATCCGAGACGAAAGCCGTTTACATCCTTCGCCTGCATCAAAATCGTTCCCCTTTCTTTTCTCTCCGGGTTTAAGTATTTTGGTTATAGGAGGATGTACCATGAACACCCGCGGCGGAGGACGAAATCGTCTGGCATCGGAACCGAGTCCCTACCTTCGGCAGCACGCCGATAATCCCGTGGACTGGTATCCCTGGGGGGACGAACCCTTCCAGAAGGCCCGGAGCGAGGATAAACCCATCTTCCTCTCCATCGGCTATTCCACCTGTCACTGGTGCCATGTGATGGAGCGGGAATCCTTCGAGGACCGGGATGTAGCCGAGCTCATGAACCGGGTGTTTGTTTCGATCAAGGTGGACCGGGAGGAGCGGCCCGACATCGATAGCCTCTACATGGACGCAGCACAGGTCCTCCGTCAGGCGGGAGGATGGCCCCTCAATGTAATCCTCACCCCCGAGGGAAAACCCTTCTTCGCGGCCACCTATATTCCCAAGGAGACCTCTGCGTTCAACACCGGAATGCTCGATCTCATTCCCCGGATCGAGGAGGCCTGGAAGAGGAAGAGAAGGCAGATCGAGGCGACCGGTCAAGACGTCCTCGACGCGATCAGAGAGGGGTCCGGCGGAAAACCGCACCCGGCGGCCCTGGACTTGTCCGGTGAAGACGATTTCACCTTCTTCGATTCCGCCGCGGAAAGGGCCTTCACCTTCCTGAGCGACCGCTTCGATACCGCGCATGCGGGGTTCGGGACCGAACCGAAGTTTCCCCAGCCCCATAACCTCCTCTTCCTGCTCAGGTACCACCGATTATCGGGGAAACCTAAACCCCTCCGGATGGCGGAACAGACCCTCGTCTCGATGCGGAGGGGAGGGATCTACGATCACCTCGGTTTCGGTTTCCATCGCTATTCCACCGACCGGGAGTGGAAGGTCCCCCACTTCGAAAAGATGCTCTACGACCAAGCCCTGTTGGTCCTAGCCTACACCGAGGCCTTCCAGGCGACCGGAAGGGAAGGATACCGCCGGACGGCGGAGGAGGTCCTCACGTACCTCGAACGGGATATGCTCTCCCCTGAGGGCGGGTTCTACTCCGCCGAGGACGCCGACAGCGAGGGGGTGGAGGGAAAGTACTACCTCTGGTCGATGGCGGAGTTCGAAAAAGCCCTCGAAGGAAGGGACGATATCGCGGAATGGGCCGTATACTACAACCTCGAGCCGCAGGGGAACTACACCGACCGGGTCCATGGAATAAAGCCGGGAGACAACATCCTCTTTACCGGCGAAAACTCGCCGCCCTCACCGGACGGCGAGACGGTCCGGAAACGGCTCTTCGAAACACGGGAACATCGGGTCCGCCCCCATCTCGACGACAAAATACTCACCGACTGGAACGGCCTGACTATCGAGGCCTTCGCCCGGGCCGGTCGGGCCTTCGATAATCCGGAGTATATCCGGACCGCCGAGGGGTGCGCCCATTTTTTTCTGGAAAAGATGAAGATGCACGACGGCCTCCTCCTGCACCGCTACCGCTTAGGGGAGGCGGGAATCCCCGGAACCCTTACCGATTACGCCTTTTTTACCTCCGGCCTCCTCGAGCTCTACCGTGCCACCTTCGACCTGGTGTATCTCGAAGCCGCGGTCCAATTGACCGCCTATTGTAATGAGCACTTCCTCGATACCGTCGACGGCGGATACTACCTGACTCCGGTGTATCAGGAGGATCTTCCGGTCCGGGAGAAGGAGGCAACCGATTCGGCGATCCCCTCGGGGAACTCGGTGATGATGGAGAACCTCCTCATCCTCTACAAGATGACCGGGACGACCGATTACCGGGACCGCGCTGAAGACCTCTTCCGGGCCTTCGGGGGCTCGATCGACCAGTACCCGTGGGGGTTCCCCATGATGCTCGCGGGCACCATGCTCATGCCCGCCGGAGGAAAGGAGATCCTCCTCGCGGGGGAGGACACCGGACGGTTCGAAGAGGCGGTAAACGGCCGCTATCTCCCCTTCTCGGTGGTCATCAAGAAGAGTTCCGAAAACGCGGAGCTCCTCGCCCGGCTCGCCCCCTTCACCGCCGATTATCCCGCCGATGCCGGAAAGAGCGCGGCCTTCGTATGCACCGGCTTCACCTGCGGTCTTCCCGCCTACGATCTCGAGGCGTTCGAAGAACGCCTCGAGGCGCAGCTACCGCCCCGTTGATTACGGTACGTAGAGACGCCTGCGGAATCCCTGGACCACCATAACCAGAAAGAGAAGTCCCATGCAAAGGCCTAAGGTAAGTAGTATCCCCATACGAAGCTCAGCATCGACCCGGACCCGCTTGATGAGGATCCCTAAGAAAGCCCATTCGACTACCAAAGTATAATAGAGGTCTCCCCGAGTCAGGAGCACGAGGAGGGCTATAAAGAAGGCCGCCGCCAGCACGATAATAGTCCAGGCGGCCTGGTGGAGTCCCCATCCCTGCCAGCCGATATCCACGAGGAGGGCGGTTACGTTGGCGACCGTGGCGATGGTTATCCATCCGAGGTACACGCTGAAGGGGATAGCCGCGAAGGCGGTCACCAGCCGGCGCATCCGTTGTTTACCTATTCCTAACCGGAGGTAGATTCCCAAGAGGCTGACAAGCAGAACCGTCATGGCGATGAGGGAGAATCCGACGTACATGTAGTGCCACAGAAAAATCCACCCGATATTCGCGGCGGAGGCTATGAAGAAGAGAATTCCCACCCGGTCTATAAACTCCGATTTTCCCGGATCTTTCCTGATCGCGGAAATGAAGCCGTACACCGTGAACAGGCCCAAGAGGATGTATATGACCCCCCAAATAGAAAAGGTAAGACCCGCGGGAACAAAGAGGTTCGGGTACATATCGGACAGCTCGCCGGTCGCTCTGCCGTTGATGGGCAGAGAATTAGCCAGGGCGTTGACTACAACTGTTCCGAAGTATCCCAAGAGATTGAGGACTGCGAAAGAAATCCTCCGGTTTCGTGCCTTCATACTCACTCCTTGGTATCAAGTATATGAAGACAAGTAAATGAAAGCAAGCCGGACCCCGGAAGGGCGCGGGGGGATGAAGAGGGTATATCGGAGACGGGCCGATTGCGCAACCGGCCCGTTTTGGTCTCAGATCTTTACCAATCTCGCGATCTTGGGGTCTTGGGACGCTTGTCGTGCGCCTCGTTGACCCGAAGTTTTCTGCCGTCGATTTCCTGATCGTTCAAAGCTTCGATAGCGGCGGCGGCGGCATCTTCGGTTTCCATTTCGACGAAACCGAAACCCTTCGACCGGCCGGTATCCCGATCGGTGATGATGTTAACCGATTTGACCGTTCCGTGCTCTCCAAAGAGTCTCTGGAGATCATCTTCCGTCGTGGAGTAATTCATGTTCCCGACGTAGATTTTACTAGACATATAACCTTTTCCTCGTAAAGTAGATTCCCTTGTCCGGGCGAACCTGTCCTTCCCAGTGATAAAGTGAAGAAGCATCATCTTTCAACGGAATTGTCGAATCAGGTCGATCGGCGGCGCATGATCACGCGAGCCGAGGGAAAGGCGATATCCAGAAGATCAGCTCGTTACTCGATCCTTTCGGGTAAGAACACGGTTGGCAAAGATCAAGGTTTGTGGATAAAATGTACCCTATTTTCCCTGCTATGTCAAGATGAAACAATATCGTTCGATATCGAGATACGAAAAGTAGCGGTCTAATACCTTTTCGCGCTCCTTCGATTTTATCAGTTCCGGCCTCGTACCCGGCCGGATAAGGGCTCTGGCAAGATCGGCAAAAATGAGTCATAGTAGATCCATGATGAGACGGATACTCACCACCGCGTTTTTTGTCCTTACCGGAGCAATCCTGAGCATGGGATGCGCCTCCGGAGGACCGGACCCGGATACTGAAATCGGCCTATTAGATCTCGGCTCGTGGACCGGAGAAAGGACCGTAACGACCCGGTACGGCCGGGTCCGGGCCATGCCTATCGGCAAGGAGGTGCTCTTCTGGAGGGGTATACCCTATGCCGCGCCTCCCGTAGGGGATCTCCGCTGGAAGGCGCCCCGGGACCCCGAACCGTGGCCGGGGGTCATGTACAAGAAGACCGATCAGCCCCGGGCGGTCCAGTTCGGGCTTATCAAGGGATCGGTCGGCGGCGACGAAGACTGCCTGTACCTGAACGTGTGGCGCCCGGACACTCCCGCGAAGGACCTGCCGGTGGTGGTGTGGATCCATGGAGGGGGAAATACCACCGGTAATTTCATGGCCCTTCCCGATTACTCGGGACGGATGCCCGCACACCGGCAGGACGTTGTGTTCGTAGGAATCAACTACCGGCTGGGTCCCTTCGGCTGGTTTCTCCAGGACGCACTGGCGGAAGAACCGGGCGCCAGCGGGCTCGACCGGTCGGGTAATTTCGGGCTCCTGGATATTATGAAGGCCCTCGAATGGGTAAAGACGAATATTTCCGCCTTCGGGGGAGATTCCGACAACGTGACCGTATCGGGAGAATCGGCGGGGGGAATCAACATCCTAGCCCTCCTGATGTCTCCGATGTCGGGGGGTCTCTTCGACAAGGCTCAGATACGAAGCGGAGGCATTATGCTCTCCGATCCCGAGGAGGGTTTCGCCCGGGGAGACGAAGTCCTGCGCTTGCTCCTGGCCGAAGAGGGACTCGGCGAAAAGGAGACGGAGATCTGGATCGATACGAAGACCCCGGAGGAGATTGCCGCCTATCTGCGGTCACGGCCGGCGAAAAAAATCTTAAGACTCTACAAACCCAAGCACTTCGGGATGATCACCATGCCCATTCTGTTCAGAGACGGGGCCGTCCTGCCTCAGGAGGGGAAAGAGGTGTTTTCTACGGGGGAGTATCCCTCTAAGGTGCCGGTCATGATCGGGAGCAACGCCGACGAGGTGCGCCTCTTCATGGCCTTCAGCGAGCGGTTCTCCGAGTACGGCGATTTCTACCGGGCGGGCACCGAGTACGGAAGCAACATTTGGAAGGCGAACGGTGTCGACTCTATAGCCCGTGCTCTGACCGGGAATCCGGACCAGCCCCCCGTCTACGCCTACCACTTCCGGTGGGGAACCCTTCACGAGGGCGAAACGGAGGAATGGAGCGTGCTGCCGGGAAACAGGGGCGCCCGGTTCGGGGCTTGCCACGCCCTGGAAATTCCCTTCTTCGCGGGGACCGCCGGGGATCCGAGCATCCTCTTCGATACCGTCTTCTTTACCCGGGCGAACAAACCGGGACGAGTCCGGCTCGAGGACGCTATTCTCTCCTACACCGGTCAATTTTTCCAAACCGGCCGCCCCGGATCCGGAAGCGCCCCCGGCACCACGGATCTTCCCGAATGGACCCCCTGGACGAACGGGCCCGGCGATAAGTGCATGGTCCTCGACGCGGGATACCGGGACCCTATCCTGGAGATGACCCCCCTCGAGATGACCGCCGCAAGGGCCCGGAACATCCTCCGCTCGAAAACCGACAAAGCCGAGTACGAAGAGGTCCTGAGCATCATGGACGAGGACGGCCCGAGCTTAGAGACCCTCGACAAAGTCTACGATGAGTGATCCCGATCTCTTGAAACGGCTTTCCCGGGACCTCGATATCGGGACCGGCCGGATCGAGGCGGTCTTGAAGCTCCTCGGAGAGTCCTGTACGGTCCCCTTTATCGCCCGGTACAGGAAAGAAGCCACCGGGGGCTTGGACGAGGTGGAGATTACCAAAATCCGGGACCGTCATGCCCGCCTCATCGAGCTTGAAAAGCGGAGGGCGAGCATTCTCTCCGGTATTGCCGAATCGGGCAAGCTCACCCCGGAGCTCGAAAATAAAATTCGCGCCGCCGAAAACTTGGCGAGGCTGGAGGACCTCTATCTCCCCTACCGGCCGAAGAGGAAGACCCGGGGAAGCGCCGCCCGAGAGCGGGGATTAGAGCCCTTAGCGGAACTTATCTTCCGGGGCGAGACCGATCCCTCCGCCGAAGCAAAGCGTTTCGTCGATCCCGAAGGGGACGTCGAAACCTCGGAGGCCGCCCTCGCCGGGGCCCGGGACATTCTTGCCGAGAATCTTTCGGAGGACGCGGAGTTGAGGAAAATATTGCGGGATCTCTACACCAGGCAGGCCGAGCTCCAAAGCGTCTCGGTAAAGGCGAAGGAAAAAGAGGGCGAAAAGTACCGGGACTACTTCCGCTACGCCGAACCGGCCCGTACCGCTCCCTCTCACCGGATCCTCGCGGTTTTTCGCGGTGCCGGGGAAGGGTATCTCAAGCTTCACATCCTCCCGGACGAGGGAGAGGCGCTCGAGCGGATGAGGACCTATTACGGTTCCCGCCGCCCGGTCACACCGATCAACCGGCCCCATCTGGAAGAAATCTTCACCGACGCCTACAAACGGCTCATTTCCCCCTCCCTGGAGGCGGAGATGAAGAGTCACCTCAAAAAGCGGGCCGACGACGAAGCGATTCGGGTATTCGCCGAAAACCTCGAGGGACTGCTCATGGCCCCCCCCTTAGGGAGCAAAGCCGTCCTCGCCCTCGATCCGGGGCTTCGCACCGGGTGCAAGCTCGTCTGCCTCGATTCGGCGGGAAATCTTGTTCACTCCGAGACGATCTATCCCCTTCCTCCCCATAACCGGACCGAGGAAGCCGCCGGCCGGATTCACGACCTCGTCGGCCGCTGCGGAATCGAGGCGGTTGCCGTCGGCAACGGAACGGGAGGAAGGGAAGCCCTAACCTTCTGCGAGGGGATCGGCCTTCCGCCGGGGGTTTCCTGCATTCCCGTCAACGAGAGCGGGGCGTCGGTCTATTCGGCCTCCGAGATTGCCCGCAACGAGCTCCCCGGCGAGGACGTGACCGTCCGCGGAGCCGTATCCATCGGGAGAAGGCTCATGGACCCCCTTGCCGAGCTGGTCAAGATCGACCCCAAATCGATCGGGGTCGGCCAATACCAGCACGATGTCGACCGGAAGCGCTTGAAGAATACCCTAGACGATACGGTGGTACGCTGCGTCAACCGGGTGGGGGTTAATCTCAATACGGCGAGCCCCGCCCTCTTAGGCTACGTGTCCGGGCTTACCCCCCGGACGGCGGAAGAGATCACCGCCGAGCGGGGTAAGCGGGGCCGGTTCTCGACACGCGACGAGCTCCTCGAAGTCTCGGGCATAGGGGCGAAGAGCTTCGAGCAGGCCGCCGGTTTCTTACGGATCCCCGCGGGAAAGAATCCCCTGGACGCGAGCGCGGTTCATCCGGAACGATACCCCTTGGTCGAGCGGATGGCCGCGGATCTCGGAGGGACGGTAATGGACCTGATGGGCGATCCCGGAATCAGGAAGCGGATCGATCCCGGGAGGTACGTAAACGGGGAAGTCGGACGTCCCACAATCGAAGATATTCTCGCGGAGCTCGAAAAACCCGGCCGGGACCCCCGGGCGGACTTCGAGGTGTTCCGGTTCTCGGAAGAGGTACATGATTTGGATGATCTCACGGAGGGGATGGTCCTTCCCGGGATCGTCACCAACGTGACCGCCTTCGGTGCCTTCGTCGATGTCGGTGTTCATCAGGACGGGCTCGTCCACATAAGCGAAATGGCCGACGAGTTCGTTTCCGATCCCTCCGCAGTCGTCACCGTCGGCAAACAGGTCGAGGTACGGGTCCTCGGCACCGATCCGGATCGGAGGCGCATAAGCCTATCCCTTAGAGCACCGCGGTAAAGATTCTCAAGGAAAGATACGCGGAGGCCCCGAACCCCTCCTTTCCGGTCAGAGGGAGGACCACGTTCCCGGTGAAACCGGCCCCCCAGTGAAAGCGCCGGGCTCCCCTTTGAAAAGGCGAGGGGATCCGGACCCGTACCCCGGCTCCAGCCATAATCATCCCCGTACCTTCGAGACGGCCCGGAAGGGAGCGCTCGAGAACAACGGCATAGAGACTCTCGGTCCGAACCCCGAGCCCCGCGTACACGTAGGGGTTCGCCCAAAATCCCCGCCTGGGCTTGAGGAGCGCGGTCTCCCAGCCGAGAAGAAACTGCTGGTACCTTTCCGCTTCCGCCGCGCCGGTCTGATTTCCGTTCCACCCGGTTTGCCATTCGAAAAGAATCGAGGAACGCTCGAGAAAGACCCCCCGGTGGAAGAACACCCTGGGAGCGAACCTCACCTGGAAAATATACGAGGTAAAGCCCAAGGGCTTGCCGATTTCCAGCGCCTGGGTCCCTTCGCTTTCACCGACGGTACCGGCTCCATCGCCCGCGGCCTTACCGTCTTTCGGCGGATTTCCCAGGGGTGACCTCCACCCCAAGGTGCCGTAGGAAATCCCGGAGTAGAGGTTGTAGGACGATTCGAAGTAGAGCCGTCCCGCGAGCATCCCCGCGTTGGCCCATATGCCCCGTTCTCTGTCGGCGACGAAATCTACCGTGGAATACCCACAGCTCCCGAAGGTGTCGACGTACTTCAGCGAAAACCACGCCGAACTGTATTCCCACTGTTTTTCGAGCCCCCACTCAAGGGAAAACGAAAAAACGCCGCTTAGGAGCAGCAGGTTCGTAGAAGTAACGGTGAACCGGACGGGAGCGGTCACGCCGGCCGCGGCCTCGAGATACGCGTAGGGAACGATGCTCCCCGGTCCCTCGTAGGCTTCGGGAATGGGGCGCTCCACGATCATCATGGAATGCCATCCCTCCTGGATCGTTTTTCCGAGGATGTCCCCGTAAAATCTGAGTCCCAGCCCTCCGCTCAAGGCCGCGTAGAAGGGACCCGCCTCCGCGCGTGCCGCCCGGGCACCTGCACCGATATCGGCGACGTCGATACGTGTCGGGGTATCTCCCGCCTCGCCCCTGTCGGTGAAGGCGCTGTAGTTGAAATTGACGATGAGCCGCGAAAAGAGGAGCGCTCCCCCGTAGAGGCCGAAGCTCCGCCCGTCGTCCCACTCGTCGACGAAGGCGAGCCCCCCGCCGTCGTTCATCACCTCGAGCCAGAAGGCGTAGCGGCCGGCGTTCTCCGGCACATCGGGTATGCCGGTGAGCTCGAAGCCCCCCGCCGAGGCCGGGGCGGCAAGCGCGTATACCAGAACTGCAGCGAGGACGAGGGCGGTCTTCATAGGATGTAGAGTACCTGTTTACGAGACTTTTTCAACCCGAACCGCGCAGGCCTTGAGCTCGGGGATCTTGGCAATCGGATCGAGGGCCGCTATGGTCAGTGCGTTCGCAGGGTGCTCTTTGAAGTGAAAGGCCATGAACACGGTCCCCTGTTTTACCTTGTCGGAAACCCCGGCGGGGACGGTAATCTCCCCGCGCCTGCTTCGGACCTTGACGGTCATTCCGTCGGCGATCCCCGCGTCGGCGGCGTCGGCGGTATTGATCTCCAGGGTCCCGTGGGGGACCAGATCGTCCAAGACGGTACACCGCCTGGTCATGGTCCCGGTATGCCAATGCTGGAGCATACGCCCGGTAGTCAAAATCAGGGGATACTCCTCGTCGGGGAGCTCCTTCTGATACAGGAATCCCACGGGGTGGAACTTTCCTAACCCCCGGGAGAAGCGGTCCTTGTGGAGGTAGGGGGTCCCGAAATGGTCCTTCTCCGGGCAGGGCCACTGGAGCCCCACCTCGTCGATCCGGTCGAAGGTGATGCCCCCGTAGATGGGGGTGAGCTCGGCTATCTCGTCCATGATATCGGAGGCGGAGTCGTACCGCATGGGATACCCCATCCGCGCGGCGATATCGCAGATAATCCGCCAGTCCTCCCGGCTCTCCCCGGGAGGATCGACCGCCTTCCGCACCCGCTGGACCCTCCGCTCGGTGTTGGTAAAGGCCCCGTCCTTTTCGGCGAAGCTCGCCGCGGGAAGGACCACGTCGGCAAGCTCCGCGGTCTCGGAAAGGAAAATATCCTGGACCACCAGGAAATCAAGATTTTCCAGTCCCTCCTTGACGTGGCCGATATCGGGATCGCTGATCATGGGATTCTCCCCCATGATGTAGAGACCCTTGACCTCCCCGGAGGAGGCCGCCTCCATGATCTCCACCACCGTAAGTCCCGGCACGTCGGAGAGCTCCACCTTCCAGGCCCGGGAGAACTTTTCCCTGACCTCCGGGAGGTCCACCTTCTGATATCCGTTGTAAACGTTGGGTAGGGCGCCTAGATCGCAGGCCCCCTGGACGTTGTTCTGCCCGCGCAGGGGATTGACCCCGGAGCACTCCTTTCCCACGTTACCGGTGACCATGGCCAGATTGGCCAGGCTCAACACGTTGTCGGTCCCGGTGGTGTGCTGGGTTATTCCCATGGAGTAGACGATGGACGCGCTTTCCGCCTCCGCGTAGATCCTGGCGGCACGGCGGATGTCCTCCGCGGGGACCCCGGTGATGGGCTCCGCCTTCTCCGGAGTCATCTCCGCGACGGCTTTTTTGACCTCTTCGAATCCCTCGGTCCTCGATTCGATGTATTCCCGGTCCTCGAGCCCCTCTTTGAGGATGACGTGGATCATCGCATTGATGAGGGCCACGTCGCTCCCGGGGCGCTGCTGCATATGGATCTCCGCGGTCCGGGACAAGGAAATCTTCCTCGGGTCCGCGACTATGAGCCGGGTCCTGCCCGCCGCCACCGCCTGCCTTAAGAGGATACCGATGACCGGGTGACACTCAGTGGTGTTCGATCCGATGACGAATACCGCAGGCGCTCTTGAAAGCTCCTCGATACTGTTGGTCATGGCGCCGCTCCCGAAGGCCCGGGCCAATCCCGCTACCGTGGAGGCGTGGCAGAGCCGGGCGCAGTGGTCGACGCTGTTGGTCCCGAAGACCGCTCGGACGAACTTCTGCATGATGTAGTTGTCCTCGTTGGTCGTCCGCGCGGAGCTCAACCCCGCGAGAGCGCCTGCACCGTGGGTCGCCTTTATCTGTGAAAAGCGGCTCGCCACCAGGTCGAGGGCCTCGTCCCAGCTCGCCTCCTCGAGCTTTCCGTTCCTCCTTATAAGCGGCGTAGTCAGCCGGTCCTCCCGGCCGATGAACTCCATTCCGAACCTGCCCTTGACGCAGGTGTTCCCGTCGTTGGGTATTACCCCGGTTTCGCTGGTGACCCTGACCACCTCCCGGGTACGCCGGTTGACGTTCAAGTCGAGCTGGCACCCCACCCCGCAGTAGCCGCAGGTGGTCCGGACCCGGTAAAAATCCTTGAGCTTTCCCTTTCCCGCCGCGGCCCGCTCGTACATCGCGCTGGTGGGGCAGGTACTCACGCACTGCCCGCAGGTCTCGCAGGCCGAATCCTTCAAGGAAACGTCGAACCCGGTGGTAACCAGGGTAACCCCCGAGCGGTTCCTCAAGGTAAGCGCCTCCGCCATCTGCACCTCGGCGCAGATCTTTACGCATCTGCCGCAGCGGATGCACTTGCTCGGATCGTACTGAATGGCCTTGTCGCCGCTGGTATAGTTGCGTACGGTGAGCTTGAGATCGATATCGGGGAAACGGTCCTCCTTGACGCCGAAGAGGTAGGCGTAGTCCTGCAAACCGCAGTCCCCGTCTTTGTCGCAGGTGGCGCATTCGAGGCGGTGCTCGCTGAGCATGAGCTCGAGGATGTTTTTTCTGAGCTTTTTGATTACCTCGGTGTCGGTCCGGACGACCATCCCCTCCTCGGCGATCCGGGTGCAGGAGGTCTGATACCCCCGCTGCCCCTCGATCTCAACTAGACAGAGTCTGCACGCCCCGCTGGGGGTGCACCTCGCATCGTAGCAGAGGTTCGGTATCTCTATCCCGGCGGATCTAGCCGCATCGAGGACGGTTGTTCCCTCACCGGCGGTTACCGTTCGGCCGTCGACAGTTAAGTTTATATTCTTCATCGGGCGTTCCCCCTCGCTTTGTCCATTTCCGTCTCTACTCGATCACCACGGCGTCGAAGGGACAAACGTCCCTGCATCGGCCGCACCGGATGCACAGGCTCTCATCGATCACGTGGGGCGTCTTCTTGGCCCCGGTTATGGCGTCCACGGGACACACCTTGATGCACTTTCCGCAGGCCTTGCATGACTCGGGATCGATCCTGTAGGTGATGAGATCGGTACACACCCCGGCGGGACAGCGGTGGTCCTTGATGTGGGCTTCGTACTCGTCCCGGAAGTATCTGATTGTGGTGAGCACCGGATTTGGCGCGGTCTGCCCGAGGCCGCAGAGGGAACCGGTCTTGACGGTGACCGCTAAGTCCTCGAGCTCGCCGATGTCCCCGAGCTTCCCCTCGCCCCGGCAGATCCGCTCCAGAATGTCCACCATCTGTCTCGTCCCCACCCTGCAGGGGACGCACTTCCCGCAGGACTCGTTCTGGGTAAACTCGAGGAAGAACCGGGCAACATCCACCATGCAGGTCTCTTCGTCCATGACGATGAGTCCCCCCGAGCCGACTATGGCCCCCGCCTCCTTGACCGTTTCGTAATCGATGGGCATATCCAGATAGTCCGCGGGGACGCATCCCCCGGAGGGTCCGCCCATCTGAGCGGCCTTGAAGGTTTTGTCCCCCTCGATGCCGCCCCCGATATCGTAGACGATCTTTTTCAAGGTGGTGCCCATGGGGACCTCGACCAATCCGGTGTTTTGGACCTTCCCGGCGAGGGCGAATATCTTAGTACCCGGGCTGTTTTCGGTCCCTATAGCGGAGTACCAGCCGCTTCCGTTACGGATTATCAGGGGCACATTGGCAAGGGTTTCCACGTTGTTGATATTGGTGGGTTTCCCGAGGTATCCGCTCCCGGCGGGAAAGGGAGGACGCGGTCTCGGCATTCCCCTCTGCCCCTCGAGAGACGCGATCAGGGCGGTCTCTTCTCCGCAGACGAAGGCCCCCGCCCCCATTCGAAGATCGATGTCGAAGGAAAAGCCGCTTCCCAGAATATCGTCTCCCAGGAGACCGTATTCCCTCGCCTGGGCCAGGGCGCGTTTGACGTGTTCCACCGCGATGGGGTACTCCGCCCGGACATAGATGAATCCGTGAGAGGCGCCTATGGCGTAGGCCGCGATGAGCATTCCCTCGATCACCTGATGAGGTGTCCCCTCCAAGAGGGCCCGGTCCATGAAGGCCCCCGGGTCCCCCTCGTCGGCGTTGCAGACCAGGTACTTTTCCTTTCCCGGGGCCTTCCGGGCGAACTCCCACTTGAGCCCGGCGGGAAACCCCGCCCCGCCGCGCCCCTTGAGGCCGGCGCTTTTCATCTCGTCGATGATCTCTTCGGGCCCCATTTCGGCAAAAGCCTTCGCCGCCGCGGCGTAGTCACCGGCGACGAGGGCGCTCTCGATCTCCTTCGGATCGACCCGGCCGCAGTTAGCGAGGACCTCCTTCCGCTGTCCCCGATAGAAGGGGGTGTCGTAGAGTTTCTCCACGATCCCGTCCCCCTCGGGCACGCAGAGCCGCTCGACTATCGTTCCCGCCCCTAACGCCTCCACGATCTCCGGAACGTCCTCCACGGTCACCTTTCCGTAGAGGGTGTTCTCCGGCTCGATCACCACCACGGGGGCCAGAGAACACTGTCCGTGACAGCCGGTCTCGACCACTTCGGTTCGGCCGGAGAGCCCCGTCCGCTCGAGCTCCCGCGTGAAGGCCGCGCTGATATCGAGGGCACCCCTGGCCCTGCATCCGGTAGAACAGACGAGGACCCTTCCTTCGGTGCGCCTCGAGCGGAGGTCGGCACGGAAATCCTCCAGCGCGATCGGATTTGAAAGGGGTAAGATCGATGATCGCTTTTCAGGCGCCATAGGTAATCCTTTCGATTAAGTTTTTATTACGTATATTTCTCGAGAATCTCCGGGACTCGATCGGAGGTCAAATTTCCATAGTAATCGCCGTCGATCATCATCACCGGGGCAAGGAAACAGGTGCCCAAACAGGCGACGTTCTCGAAGGTAAAACGCATGTCCTCCGTAGTCTCTCCGTCCTCTATCCTAAGCTCCTCCCGGATCCTCTCGCTTATCCGCTCGCTTCCCTTGACGTGGCAGGCGGTCCCCTGGCAGCAGCGGATGGTGTGTCTGCCCCTCGGTGTCGTCGAGAACTGGGCGTAGAAGGTGATCACCCCATGGACCCTGCTCGCGGGGATCCCCGTCTCACGCACCATCAGATCGAGGACCGGACGGGGCAGATAGTTATAGGTCTCCTGGATTTCCTGGAGGAGGGGGATGAGCCGGGTCTCGATCCCTCCGGTGGAGGGGTCGAGATCTTCCCGGAATACCCTGAGGATCCTTCGGGCGGGATCGAGATCGACTTCCGGTTCCATTACAGCGGTCGTTTTCTTCGGCATGACAAAATCCTAAAGCATATCGGCCGTCGGGTCAAATTTTTTTAGTACTCCGGCGGCAGCTCTTCGAGCTCCGAGTAGGTGAAAACCGGCCCGTCCACGCAGACGTACTTGGAGCCGATATTACACCGCCCACACTTACCGATTCCGCACTTCATCCGGTTCTCCAGAGACAGGATAATATCGTCCTTGCCGAATTCGAGCTCCTGGAGAACGGGGATGGTGAAACGGATCATGATAGGCGGACCACAGACTAAGGCCATGGCGTTGTTCGAGGAGGGGCCTACCTCTTTCAAGATATTGGGGACTAACCCCACCTTGCCGTCCCACTCCTCTTCGGGTTCACGGTCGACGGTCAGAGTCAGGTCGATGTCGCTGCTCTTTCGCCACTCATCGAGGGTCTCTGAGTAGAGAAGGTCCCCCGGGGTCCGGGCCCCGTAGACGGCGGTGATCTTCCCGAACTTCTTCCGGTTGTCGGGATGGAGCATATAGGTGACGGCCGACCTGAGTGTTGTAAAGGCGAATCCTCCCGAGACGATGACGATGTCCTTCCCCTCGAGGCGGTCCCAGGGGAAGGAGTTCCCCAAAGGCCCCCTGACCCCGAATTTTCGTCCCGGTTTCGAACGGTGGAGCTCCTCGGTGACTGTTCCGGTCTTTTTGACGGTGAACAAAAGGTAGTCCTCCTCGGTGGGAGACGAGGCGATCCCGAAGGGGGATTCTCCCATTCCGAAGAGGCTCACCTCGGCGAACTGACCCGGGAGATAGGAGAATCGCTTCCGGTCCTCCTCCTTGTCGAAAACCAGCTTGAAACTCTTTAAGTCCTTCGCCGGGTTCTCGATAACAACCTCGTCGAGGGTCACCGGATAGGGTATGTAGGGGTTCTGCCCATGATGATGGGAATGTTCTTCGTGATGTATCTCAGTACTCATCTTCTCTCCTACTCTTGGACTACCGGGGTAAAGATTTTCAACACCTCCCGGATATCGAGATTGACCGGACAGCGAGCCACGCATCGGCCGCAGCCGACGCAAAAGATCTTCCCGTTGTTCTCGACGGTATAGGAGAACTTGTGCATCACCCGCTGGCGCATCCGCGGTGTCTTTTCGCTCCTCGGATTGTGACCCGAGGCGTGGAGGGTGAACTGGGGATATTGGCAGGAGTCCCAGGTCCGTATCCTCCGTCCCTTTCCGTGACCGTTGTCCTCGTCGGTTATGTCGAAGCAGTGGCACGTCGGACACAGGTAGGTGCAGGCCCCGCACCCGATGCACCGCTCGGTTATCTCCTTCCAGACCTCCGAATCGAAGGACTCGTCGAGGCGTTCCTTGATCGAATCGAGGTCGATGGTCTCCATGCTTTCCCGCGCGGCCTCCACGGCTTTCTCCGCGGCTTCGGCGGCCTCGTCGTGCTTTTTATCGTCCGCCTTCTCGAAGGTCCCGGAGTTGTCATCGAGAAATTCACGGCCCTTCTCGGTGACCGCGGTAAAAAGGTACCGTTCGCCGAGATCGTAGGCGATCACGTCGCTTCCCTCCGTCCCCGCGGGATCACCCCCCACGGAGGTGCAGAAGCAGGTCCGGGCGGGGGCCGCCTGTCCGGCCTCATTTCCCATGCAGGCGAGGGCAACCACCACCGAGTTTTCCCTCCGCTTCAGATAGTAAGGGTCCTCGAAGCGGCTGTTCGAGGCCGCGAATATCTCGTCGAGCTCGGCGATCGCCCTGGCGTCGCACGGGCGGATACCGAAGAGGAGGATCTTCTCGTCGGGAAGGGTCTCCTCGGTCAGGACTCCGTTCTCGTACCGGCACAGCACCTCCGACTGAGGGAAAAAGACCCCCTTCGCGCCGAGCCGGGGGGTAACGTATCCCGGACCCGGCCACGCGTTTTGCCCCTCGGCTCCGATCGAACCCTCCGGGACATACTCCCCGAGCATGTATTCCCCGGTCCGTTCCTCGAGGACCGGGACGACGACCCGGCGCTCCCGGGCCGCGGTATCGAATAATCGATTAAGTGATTCTTTTTTTAAGATTCCACGTTCCATATCTTTCCTTATAGCCTCTCAGCTCCGCTTGTCCGGGTCGGTTATGAATTCCTCCGCGTCTTTTTCCGTAAAGGTAGAAAGCGGCGGGGTCGCCTCCGGATCGAAGTCGGGGGTGTATCCGAAGAGCTCCTGAACGTCCTTGGCCATCTTCTTGGTAAGTGTCCGCAGGTCTATGTTCATCGGGCAGGCCCGGTAGCAGGCGTCGCACTCCACGCACCTTCCGGCCTGATGGAAGATTCGAGTCAGGTGAAACATCATCGTATCGCTGAAGTCGGGACCCACACCGATCCACTTCATATCGTTCTGCTCCGCGAAACACACTTTACAGTAGCAGGTCGGACATACCTGCCTGCAGGCGTTGCACCGGATGCACCGGGATATCTCGGATTCGAGGTATTTCCACCGCTCCTCGGGACTCAGGTCCTCGAAATCCTCGATCTTCTTCCTGGGAGATTCCGAAGGCTTCCGTGCCGTTCCCTCGAGGAGGATATCCGCTCCCTCGGGGGAGGGATAAACGCATTCGAGGCAGGTATCCTGGAGCACCTCCTCGCGGGGGATCTCGGCGGCCGAACCGTCCGCAAAAACCGCCTTCACCGTATCCCCCTCCACCGAGACTTCCCGGACCGGAGAGTTTTTTTCGTCGAGAAACCTTTGGGCCTTCCTTCGGTCCACCATTCCCGTACAGGGAACTCCGACCAAGACCACCTTGTCCCGGGGTACCTGGAGTTCCCGAACCAGCGCCATGACCGAACGCATATCGCATCCTTTCACCGCGATACCGACCCGGGGGACCGGCTTTTCCTGCCCCTTTCTGACATGAGGATTCTTCTCGTAGAGCTTGGGGAGGTACACCGCGAGGTTGTTCGCCGAGAAACTATCGAAGGTCAGATCCTCCACTGTAGCCCGGGCCGAGGAACCCATCCGGTCGACGGCGCTTGCTATTTCGGAGGCCGTCTCCGCCGGGGCTCCTCCCCCCCGCCCTTCAGCGGCCTCCTCCTTCGGAGTGCTTACGAAGCAAGGTCTCGAGGTAAGGGGTTCACTCCCCTTACAAAAACCTATAAAGAGGTCGATTTTATCCTCGTTAAAGAGGTTCCGTGCCGTTTCCCGTAGTATTTCGCCGTATCGTTCCATCTATGCGAGTTCCTTCTTGAGCTTCTTCGCGGGACCGACCTTCTTCACATCATCGATGACCTGATTGATGAGAGCGGCGAACCGGTTTCCCTCCGACGCGGATACCCAGGAGAACTGGACCCGCTCCGGCTCGATCCCGATGTACTCGATCATCCTCTTGACCAGAGAGAATTTCCGCCTCGCCACCAGGTTGCCGCTTATGTAGTGGCAGTCCCCGGGATGGCACCCCGAGACGAGAACCCCGTCGGCGCCGTTCTGCAGCGCCTTCAATATGTACAGGGGATTGATCCTGCCCGAGCAGGGCACCCGTATTATCCGGATATTCGGCCCGTACTGCAGCCGGCTTACCCCGGCCAGGTCGGCCCCGGCATAGGAACACCAGTTGCAGAGAAAGGCTACGATTTTCGGTTCCCAATTATCACTCATCAGAAGCTCCGTTCTATATTACCGTGTTGAGGACATTCAGGATCTGTTCGTCCTTGAACCCTCTAAGATTGATCGCCGATCCCCGGCACGTGGCCGCGCAGGCGCCGCACCCCTTGCACAACGCTTCGTTGATAACGGCAACCCCCCTCTCTTCGTCGATTTCGATTGCATTGTATGCGCAGACGGTCACGCAGGCCCCGCAGGCGCTGCACCGCGCCTCGTTGACGTAGGAGACCAGTCCCGCCGCCTCGAGGCTCTCGCTGCTCAAGACCGTAGTGGCCCGGCCCGCGGCGGCCATCGCCTGGGAGGCGACCTCTTCTAAGTCCTTCGGATAGTGGGCGAGCCCCGCCACGTAGATCCCGTCGGTGGCAAACTCCACCGGCTTCAATTTTACGTGGGCCTCTAAAAAGTACTTTTCAGCGGTCAAGGGGACCTTGAAGAATTGGGACAGCACCTCGTTGTCCGCATTCGGATCGATCCGGGAACTCAAGACCAGCAGGTCCGGCTTGATGACCAGCTCCGCCTGCAGGACCGGGTCGCTCACCGTCACGCTCAGCTCGCCGTTCTTTTCGGTTACCTCGGGCTTCCGGTCCGTGTCGTACCGGACGAAGGTGACTCCGAGCTCCCGGGCCTGATTGTAGTACTCCTCTTTGAAGCCGTAGGTCCGGATGTCCCGGTACAGCACGAAGACTTGGGCGTCCGGACGTTCCCTCTTTATCCTCAACGCGTTCTTGACGGCACCGGCGCAGCAGATCCTGCTGCAGTAGGGGTGGTCCGGTTCCCGGGAGCCCACGCACTGGATAAACACCGCCGTCTCCGGAGGCTCGAAATTCCCCTCGGTAATTTCCCGATTGAGTTCCAGGAGGGTCTTGACCTTGTCCGATTTTCCGTAGAGATACTCTCCGGGGACGCTCTCCTTCCCGCCTGTTGCGACCAAGATAACCCCGTGTTCGATCTCCCGCTCGGAGGGGCCGCTCCCGTTTCCCCCTATCGCGAGGGTGCTCACGAAATTTCCAATGAACCCGTCCACATGGCTCAGCTGAGAGTTTAAAAAGAGCTCGATCTTAGGATGATTTTTTACGCCCTCGACGAGCCCGCCCACGAAGGGGCCCACTTTCTCTCCCGTCAGAGTGTCCTCTACGAAGAGGGCGTTGCCCCCGAGGCGGTCCGACTTTTCGATTAGATACACCTGAAAACCTTGGTCCGCCAGGGCCAGGGCTCCGGTCATTCCGGCGACTCCGCCGCCGACGACTAAAGCCTCCTGACAGACCTGGAGGGGGATCGGTTTTAAAGGCTCGATCAGGTTGGCCTTGGCCACCGCCATCCTTACCAAGTCCTTGGACTTGTAGGTAGCGGCTTCCTTCTCGTGCATATGGACCCAGGAGCATTGGTCCCGGATGTTCGCCATTTCGAAGAGATGGGCGTTCAGCCCCGCTTCCCGCAGGGTCTGCTGGAAGAGGGGCTCGTGGGTCCTCGGCGAACAGGAAGCGACGATAACCCGGTTGAGCTCGTGCTCCTTTATGTGCTCCTTGATCACCTCCTGGGCGTCGGAGGAGCAGGTGTACAGGTTGTCCATGGCAAAGACCACGTTGGGCAGGTCTTTGGCGTATTCGGCTACCTCAGGAACGTTGACGATCCCGCCGATGTTCTTCCCGCAGTGGCACACGAACACCCCGATCCGCGGAGGTTCCCCGGTGATGTCCCGCTCGGGGGGAAGGACCTCTTCCCGCACCTCGGTCCCCCGGACCGAAGCGAGCCGCACCATCGCCCGCGAGGCGGCGCTCGATGCCTCGATGACCGTCTCGGGAATGTCCTTCGGCTCGGCGAAGGGCCCGCAGGCGAAGATTCCCTCCCGGGTGGTGGACACCGACTGAAAGGGAAGGGTCTCGGCGAATCCCTTCTTGTCTAAGGTGATGCCGAACTTACCCGCGAGCTCCCTCGCCGCCTTCGGCGGCTGGAGGCCCGCGGAGAGGACCACCATCTCGAAGTCCTTGCTCCGGTACTCCTGATCGTCCTCGTCGACGTACCCGATCCGGAGGTTTCCGTCAATGCCTAACTGCTCCACCTTGGAGGGACGGCACCGGGTAAAGGTGATCCCGAGCTCCTTGGCCCGTTCGTAGTAGGCGTCGAATCCCTTCCCGTGGGCGCGGATGTCCATGAAGAAGATCTCACAGACCAGGTCCTCCTCGTGCTCCTTGGCGATGATCGCCTCTTTGATGGCGTACATACAGCATACCGAGGAACAGAAGGTGTTCTCGTGGTCCCTCGAGCCCACGCATTGGATAAAGGCGACCCGTTTGGGCTTGGTCATGTCTCCGGGACGCAGGACGTGCCCCTGGTAGGGGCCGCTGGCCGATAAAATCCGCTCGAACTGAAGGCTGGTGACCACGTTGGGAAAGCTCCCGTAGCCGTACTCCGGCTTCTGTTCGGCGTCGTAGAGACAGAACCCGGGCGAAAGGATGACCGCTCCGGTATCGACCTCGACCTCCTCGTCCTGTTGGGTGTAGTCGATGGCCTCGGCGGGACAGGCGTCGGAACAGATTCCGCAGGCGTCGTTCAGGAAGTGTGCGCAGTTGTCCCGGTCGATGACCGGAACGTTGGGCAGCGCCTGGGGAAAGGGGATGTAAACGCTGGGCCGCCGCTTAAGGCCCACCTCGAACTCGCTCAGCTGCTTTCGAGGCTCCTGTCTATACACGGTCTTCAGGCGCATCGAGTCGGTGGGACAGACGCTCTCGCAGGCCCCGCAGGACATGCACACGTCGCTTCCCCGGTGGTAGGGGGTGTCCACCCGCATCTCCGCCCCGCGGCCGACGAAATCGGCAACCCCGATTCCCATCCGCTCCCGGCATATCCGGACGCACAATCCGCAGAGGATGCAGTCGTCGTCCTTCTTCGAGAATCCCGTTTCATCTATCTTATAGAGCTTGGCGAGGCGCTGAAGCACCTCCGATTCGGGGCACCGGGACAACAACAGCTTCACCGTCATCTTCCGGCTCCGGTGGACCCGGTCGGAATCGGTTTGAATTTCCAAGCCGTCCCATACCTCGTAGTTGCACGAGGTTATCATCTTCGTCCGTTTGCCCATCTTGGCCTCGACGATGCACAGCCGGCACGCGCCGTAGGGCTCCAAGGCGGTATGGTGGCAGAGGGTAGGAATCCCTAACCCTTGAGTCTTGGCGACCTCTAATACGGTCTGTCCCTCTTCAGCCTGTATATCTATTCCATTGAGTTTAATGGTAACGCTCATAGTGCAACCTCTTTGACACGGGCCTTCTTGATTGCGCCGAACCTGCAGGTGTCGTAGCAGATCCCGCACTGAGTGCACGTATCGAGATCGATGACGTGGACTTCCTTCTTTTCCCCGGAAATGGCCTCGACGGGGCATTTCTTCCTGCAGGCCTCGCACCCGGTACACGCATCCGGGTCGATTTCGTACCGAAACAGGTTCTTACACACCCCGGCGGGACAGTACTTCTCTTCGATGTGGGCGATATACTCGTCCCGAAAGTAGTTGAGTGTCGTCAAAACCGGATTCGCCGCGGTGGAACCCAAGGCACAGAGGGCGGTGTCCTTCAGATACTCACCGATCTCTTCTAAGGTATCGAGGTCCTCCATGGTCCCCCTGCCCTCACATATCCCGGAGAGGATCTCGAGCATACGAAGTGTCCCCTCACGGCAGGGGACGCACTTCCCGCAGGACTCACCCTTCAAAAAGTCGACGAAGTACCGGGCGAACTCCACCATGCAGGAGTCCTCGTCCAAGACGATCATTCCGCCGGAGCCCATCATGCTTCCCGCCTTGGTCAGCTCGTCGAAGTCCACCGGGAGGTCGAGCATGCTTTCGGGGAGACATCCCCCGGAGGGTCCGCCGGTCTGGACGGCCTTGAACTTTCTTTTCTTCGGGATTCCCCCACCGATATCGAAGATGATTTCCTTGAGGGTTATCCCCATGGGGACCTCCACCAGGCCGGTGTTGTTTATCTTCCCGACTAAGGAAAAGATCTTGGTCCCCTTGCTTCCCTCGGTGCCTACTTTCGTGTAAGCCTCCACCCCGTCCCGGAATATCTTGGAGACATTCGCCCAGGTTTCCACGTTGTTGAGGACCGTCGGGCGCTCGTGGAGCCCCTTATCCACGGTATGGACGTACTTCGCCCGGGGGCGTCCTACCTTACCCTCGATGGATGCCATCAGCGCGGTGGACTCGCCGCAGACGAAAGCCCCGGCGCCCTTGACCACCTTGATGGTGAAGTCGTGGCCGGTGCCGAGGATGTTCTTACCCAACAGCCCCGCCGCCGCGGCCTCCTCTAAGGCGGTCTTCAGGTGTTCCACCGCCAACGGATACTCGGCCCGGACGTAGACGTACCCCTCGGCGGCGCCGACGGCGTAGCTCCCGATGAGCATCCCCTCGATAACCGAATGGGGATTACCCTCGAGGACCGACCGGTCCATGTAGGCCCCGGGGTCCCCCTCGTCGGCGTTACAGATGACGTAGCGTATCCCGTCTTCGCTTTCGGCGTGTCTTCCCGATTCCCATTTCCGGCCCACCGGGAACCCGCCGCCTCCCCGGCCGCGGAGCCCCGATTCCTTGACCCCTTCGATGACCTCTTCGGGCTTCAGGGTTTGGACCACCTGAGCGTAAGCGGAGTATCCGCCCTCGGCTATGTAGTCCTGCAAAGAGATCGGCTCGATCTCCTCGTTCATTCCGAGGATCCAGCGGAGCTGCTTTCCGTAGAAGGGGTTTTCGGTCCGGGTTGCGATCCGTTTCTTGGTTACCGGATCCCGGAAAAGGAGCCGCTCGATGGTCTCGCCGGCGGCGATTGTTTTTTCGAGGATCTCGGGGACGTCTTCCGGCGTCACCTTCTGATAGAGTATGTCTTTGTCCTTGACGAGGACTACCGGCTCGATCTCGCAGAAACCGAGGCACCCGGTAAAACGCAGCTCCACCTTGTCCTCGAGGCCGGCCTTGCGGACTTCTTCCTCGAAGGCGGAGGCTACGTTCTTGCTTCCCCGAAGCACGCAGCAGGTGGCGTCCACCGAAACGACGATCTCGGTCCGCCCCGCCTTGCGCCGGGCGTCTTTCTCTTTTTGGAGCTTATTTTTAAGGGTTTCTATGTCTTTCAGGGCGGTCAGTGTCTCCATTCCTCCCCCGTTATTCCTTTATTTTCGCGTAGGTGTCGACCAGAGTGGGCACCTTATCGACCGTGAGGTTCCCGTGGTACTCCCCGCCGACCTCGACGATAGGGCCCAAAGCACAGGCACCTAAGCAGTTGACCGTTTCCAGGCTGAAAAGCCTGTCCTCGGTGGTCATTCCCGCTTCGATTCCTAAAATCTTTTCGAGCTCTTCTAAGATCCGGCCGGCCCCGCGGACGTGGCAGGCGGTCCCCACGCACACCTGGATGATGTGCCTGCCCCGGGGCTCGAAGCTGAAGGCCTTGTAGAAGCTCGCCGTACCGAAGACCTCCGCGTAGGGGATTCCGAGCTTGAGGCTTATCCGGCGCAAGGCGGCTTCGGGCAGGTAGTTGAACTCCTTGTTGGTTTCCTGGAGCACCTGGATGAGGGACTCTCTCACCGCGCCGCACCGCTCGATTATCCGGTCGGTCCGTTGGATTTCTTCGGTTATTTCTAAATCGGTTTCCTCGGGGATCCGGATGATGTTCTGCACCGGACAGGCGGCCATGCACTGTCCGCATCCGGTACACTTGTCCGGATCCACCGAACGGGCCTTCTTCCGGATCTTGACCCGGTAGTTCCCCGGTCCGCCGGTCACCTCCTCCACCTCCGAGTAGGTCAACGGTTCGATGTTGATATGCCTGCTCGCCTCGACAAGCTTAGGAGAAACGATGCACATCGAGCAGTCGTTGGTGGGAAAGGTCTTGTCGAGCTGGGTCATGGCCCCGCCGATGGAGGGTCCGGTCTCGACAAGGTATACCTTGTATCCGCTGTCCGCCAGGTCCAGGGAGGCCTGAATACCGGCTATACCGGCGCCGACCACCATGACCGAGCCGACTTGCTTCGTATTCTTTACCGTTTGATCGCTCATATACTCTTCTCTATTCGGGTATCCGACCCAATGTCTCTTCCACCTCGCTCCGGATCTTCTCCTTCGAAGCCCCCTCCTGCCGCATCAGGAGATTGATACAGTCCCTGCGGAAGGCGTTCGCGGCGGTTCCGATCTCTTCGACTTTCTCTAAAAGATGCGGCGGGGCGTAGCCCTCTTTGACCGCTATATCCCTGAGTGCCATCATGATGTGGGAGAAGTCCACGTCCTGCGGACAATTGGCCGAGCAGGTGTAGCACTGCGAGCACAGCCAGATGACGGGACTGCTCAAGACATCTTCCCGCATCCCTAAGAGGATCTTCCGGATGATCTTCCGGGGATTATACTCGTGCTCCACGTGGAAGACCGGGCATCCCGCCGTACAGGTCCCGCAGGCGAAGCACTTCCTAATATTTTCTCCCCCCGGCCGCCGGGCGACTTCGTTCTTGAAGTCCGGATCCAGGGTGGTATCGATTACTATCTTTTCTAAAGCCTTTCCCATAGCCTTCTCCTTTCTATACCTCTATACCTCTATACCCGCGGCCTCGGGCTAAGCCCGGCCCGCTCGACGATCTCGGGGACCCGATGCTCCCACTCGATAGCCATGAGGTGTACCCCGGCGACTCCTTCGATCTGTTTGAACCGCTCGATCTGCTCGATACAGATCTTGATCCCCTCTTCGGCCACCGCCTTTTTATCGACGTCGGCGACCTTCTGAAGACGCTCGATATACTCTTCGGGCACGGTAAGCCCGGCGACACTGTCACGCATATACTTGGCCATCCCCACCGATTTGAGAGGGGTGACACCCGCTAGGATCTTCACCTTCTTGTGCAGGCCCCGCTCCCGGACCCCTTCCATCCACCGTTCGAACCGATCCATGTCGTAGATACACTGGGTCTGGACGAAGTCGGCCCCGGCGGCGATCTTCTTGGCAAGACGGATCACCCTAAACTCGAAGGGATCGCCGAAGGGGTTGGCCGCCGCCCCGATATAGATCTTGGGCTCGACGATCTCCGCCTTCTTGGAGTTGCGGATCTCCTCGCCGTTCACGAACAGCCCGTCCCGCATCCCCTTGAGAATGGAGAGCAGCTGGATCGAGTCCACGTCGAAAACGTTCTTGCAGCCGGCGTGGTTCCCGAACACCTGATGATCACCGCTAATAGCCAATATATTTTTGAGCCCCAAGGCGTAGGCGCCGAGGACATCGCTCTGCATGGCAATCCGGTTCCGGTCCCGGCAGGTGATCTGCACCACCGGTTCGAGCCCCTCCCGGAGGGCGAGAAGTCCCGCCCCTATCGAAGACATCCGCACGATGGCGGTCTGATTATCGGTAATATTGACCGCGTCCACGATGCCTTTCAGGTGCCCCGCCTTCTCCTTGATGAGCTCGACATCGGCGCTCTTCGGCGGCCCGAGCTCGGCGGTAATAGCGAAGGTCCCCGACTCGAGGACCCGCTCGAGGTTGCTCCCCGACTTGAGTCCGGCCTCTGTTACTCTCGTCCCTTTTTTTTCTACTTTTTTTTCTGCTTTTTTTTCTACCGCTGCCGTTGACATCTTACAGTACCATATCCTCTCTGACTATTTTTCCGGGACCCCCGTCCCGCCCGGGGCTCCAATCCTTGACCGGCTCATTCGCCTCGAGCCGATCGAGTATGCCGAGGTCCTTCAACCGGTCGAAGATAAGCTGCCAGCCGCACTCGATGTTCTCCGTATCCACCTCGCACATCCCGTCCTGCGAGCCTCCGCAGGGGCCGTTCAGTAAGCTCTTCGAGCAGCGCGCCACCGGGCAGATGCCCCCGAACCGCTCGAGAACGCAATCGCCGCATCCGGCACACCGCTCGCCCCACACCCCCTGCTCCAGGTTGGTTCCGTAGAATTTGGTATTGAGCGCCGGTATAACCCTCTTGCCCGGGAATACCTCGCTCGCGTACTGGACCCCCACTCCGCAGGCCATGCTCAACACCGCATCCGCCTGCTCGAAGGCTTCAGCTACCGCGGGGTCCTCGAAGAATTCCCGGTCGCACTGCCGCTCGATGGTGTCTTCGAGAACCGTCATCTCCACATTATTCTGTTTGTTTGCAAGGCGGAGGGCGGAGCCCAATACCTTGACCTCTTTGTCCCCGCCGGCCATACAGACCGTCACACAGGTCCCGCAGCCGAGGATCAAAAGATTTTTATATTCCTTCACCGTTTCGTAGATCTCGGCGAAGGGTTTTTGAACAGCCGTTATCATTCTTGCTATGCTCCTCCGGAGCCCGCGGACTCCGCGTTCCCCGCAACGTATTCCTTCATCTCCCGGACCGCCCGGACGAACTTGTGGGTATCGAGGGAGCTCAAAAACTCCATCCTTACCCTGTTCTCGTCCATGCCGATCTCCCTCAAGGTTTCCCGGATCTTATCGACCCGCTTCTCCGCCCGTGTGCTCCCCCGCATAAACATGCAGTTGTCCTTCGGGCAGCCCAGGACCAAGACCCCCTCATATCCGGCCTCTAGGAACTGCAGGACCAGATCGATCTCGGTCTTCCCCGAACAGGGAAGGGGAACGATCCGGACATCCTCGAGAACATCGGTGTCGGCTGCCGCGGAGGCGGCCTTGAAACTCGAATTCTCGCAGCAGAGGGCTACTATTTTTTTATCGTTTGCCTTGTTGTTCATCTTCTTCACGTCCATCCCATCACATCCATGGCTTCGGCCTCACGCTTCCGCTAAAAGGACTTCGTCGCTGAAGGCGGGCAGTGTTATCGCCTTGGCCGGACATTCCCCGGCGCAGATCCCGCACCGCCTGCAGGCCTGGGGGTAGCTCTCGGCGGCCCCCTTCTCCCGGTTCACGTACATCGCCTTGTGAGGGCAGCTCCGAACGCAGGTCAGGCAGAGCACGCACTTATCGGCATCCACCCGGGCGTTCAGAGTGTCGGTAGCGATCTCGCCGCTGCCGAGAAGCTCATCGACGGCAAGGGCCGCCGCTTTCGCTTCCTTTACCGCGGCGGGAATGTAGTAGGTGCCTCTGCAGCCCCCAACGGCGAAAATCCCCGGTCGATTGGTCTCGTGACGCAGGAGGTGGACATTATTCTCCTGAAGCATCTCGAGCCGGTCCGTTTCGATTCCGAGGCGGCGGGCGGTCAGACTATAGGAGTGCCCGTTCAGTCCGTATTCACTAACCCCCACGAGTTCGCATCGGACCGCGATATCGCGGCCGAGGTTTTCGTCGAAGCATTCGACGACAGTCCCCCCCTTCGCGGTATCTTCACCGGGACGTATCTCGAGATCCGAGTACTTGACGATAACCGCCCCCGATTCTCTAAAGTCGTCGTACCGTGTTTCCAGGGACAAATCGGCTACACGAACGTCTCGGCAGAAGAGATAGACCTGGAAATTCCCCGCTTCCTGAATAGCTCTGCCGAGAGCAAAGGCCATCTCGCTGCTCGCCACCGTCTCGTCCAGGTCCAAGTCCAGAACGAGTCCCACGGTCCGGACATCCGGCTTCCGCGGCAGCGAGCGGACCGTTTCGAGAAGCTCACCTGCCGGAACGACTCCGGGATAATCCGGAATCGAAACACCCGACTCCATTTTCCCGGGGTCTCCCGCCGCGACGATTACCGCCCCGGCGTGTATGCGCACCTTTCCCTCGGGGGTGGATACGGTCACGGTAAAGTCGCCGGATCCGCCGTCCACACGCTCTATGCCGCTCTCGAGGAGGAGCTCCACTTTCTCGGGAAGCTCGCCTACGGTCCGGGCCGGGGTACCCCCCGGTTCGAGCCCGCCCTCGATCAGTGTTACGGTGTAGCCCCTTTCGGCGAGTTCCCTTGCCGCGGTGGTCCCGGCTATTCCGCTCCCGACCACACAGACGTGCCTGGAGGCGGGAAGACGGAGAAGCTCGACATCCGTCAAAGACTCGAGACGTCCGATTGCCCGGGTAAACTCGCGTTCATCCGGCTTGGACACCGCGGCCACCGCCGCCTCGGGCAGACCGGCCCTTTCGGCAACGGCGGCAATAAGCCCGGTATCGAAAATGGGAGAGAACCCCCCCAAAACAAGCCGGGTAAATCCCCGTTTTGCCGCGGCTCCGGCGATCTCGTCTACGAGCTTGTCCCGCTTCTTTTTGAGGATAATGATGTCCTCCTTCGGTATATCCGCTCCGAAGGAGACAGCCCGGGATATTTCCTCGATGGAACTTTTGAGGAAAACACCCAACTTTACGATATCATTTCCGCTCATATCTCTTTCCCAATCTCGAGGGCCAAAGCTCCGGCCGACTCGATACTGTCCATAATACTCTGAGGCTCCCCGCAGGTCCCGCAGACCCGTACCGGACCGATCCGGCTGTCGGCGAATCCGTTTTCATCTAAGGGGATTCCGAGTTTCAAGGCCGCATCCGTTCCGGTCTCCGCGGGCCCCATCCCCACCGAGAGCACCGCGTAATCGTGGTGGACCAGGGTCGCATCCCCATCAGGGTTTTCGATAAGCATCCTGAGCCTTCCGTCGGCGGACTCCTCGATCCGGAAGGGCACTCCCCGGACGAACCGGACACCGAGCTCCTCGGTCTCCCGGCGCAGGAGGGTGTACTCCTTGTCGAAGTTCTGGATATCGATGTAGTAGACGGTCACCGTTGCACCGGGGTTCCGGTATTTGAGCATCCGGGCCATCCGTACCGCATAAGCGCAGCAGACCGCGGAGCAGTAGTTGCGTCCGATTTCGGGATCCCGGGAACCGACGCACTGGATAAAGGCGATATCCTCGTCCGCCTTTCCGATGTAGGATCGGCCGGTGAGGATTTTTTCCACCTCGCTTCCGGTGTAGATTTTATCGCTCCTGCCGTAGGCATACCGGGGCTTCTTCGCCGCGTCGAACACCGAATGCCCTGTCGCCAAAACCGCTCTGTCCCCGGAGATGCTCCGTCGAACCACCGGCTTCCCCGTGCGTATCGCCCCTTCGGGGCAGACGGAAGAACAGATGTCGCAGGATTCCCCCTTATGGAGGCGGCACTTGGAGTAGTCGATTCGATACTGAACGAGCCCACCCCTGCGGTAGGTCTCAATGGCCCCCTCCGGACAGGCATCGACGCACTTTCCGCAGAAGGAACAGAGGTGATAATCTATTCCCGGGTTCTTGAGCTCGATCTGAAGGGTGACGCTGTCGGTCTGAACGGCGGCGGTATCCACCGAGACCCCTGTAAGAAAAGTTATATGAGGATGAGAGAGGGATTCGCTCAGCCGTGTATGGGCAACGCAAACACCGCATCGTACGCACGAATCGGTGGCCTTGCAACAGTAATCCAGGACCTTACCGCCGATAATACTATCGCTTTCCAGGATGGTTACCCGGTTTCCCTGTTCCGCAAGGGCGCTGCCTGCCGCACATCCGCTTATTCCCGCACCCAGTACAATACATTCGCCCATCACTTGCCAGCCTTTTTCATACGTGGACTTCAAGGTGCAGCCAGTGCAGGGGAAAACCCCCCTTCATTAGCAGCATCTCCACTCTACCAGAGCATAATCGAGAAATATTGTCTATTTTTACTAATTTTTGGATAATTTTGTTGTTTCATTGCTATTAGAAACATTAAGTTATATGATCTCTTCGAGGAGGAACGGATGAGCATCGTACTCTCGAGTGATGAAATTTTTACCCTGGCGATGGAGATCGAAAAGAGCGGAAAGGCCTTCTATACCGCGGTCGCAAAGCGGACCGACGATCCCGACATGCGCGATTTCTTCAACTTCCTTGCCGAAGAGGAAGACAGGCACTACGCCTATTTCTCGCGCCTCGAAAAGGAGGCCCCGGCCCTCGAAATAGGTAAGGAGGACTGGGAAGAGATCAGTGAATATATCAGAGCGACCACGGATTCGCGGTTCTTCATCGGTGAAGACCGTGCCGTCCAACAGGCGAAAAAGGCCTCCGGTATCCTCGAAGCGGTTGATACCGCCATCGGATTCGAAAAGGACACCCTGCTCTTCTTCTACGAACTCTATCAGGTGACCCCCGCGGCGTCCAAGCGGGCGGCGGGAGATATCATCGACGAAGAAAAGCGGCACATTCGCATGCTCTCGGAGAAGCGGAAAGATCTAGTCGGTTGATTCAGTTTTTTCGAAGAAGGCGGGGCCTCGGGGAAGGAAACGGGGCCCCGAAGAGCGATAAAAATACGGTTTCTAACATAATCGCAACGGCCGCCTAACTAGATTTTAACCCTTAGTATCTACAATAATTCGGATTACCCTTAGACGGATCCTCATGGAAAAACACACACCTTCGGCAGCAGCCGAGAGATCGGACCGCTTCACAGCGATGCTCGAAAACGGATCTATAACACCTCACTTTCAACCCATTTTCGATCTGTATACCGGCGACATATTCGGCTACGAAATTCTGTCCCGGGGTGAGCATCCCTTCGAAAGCCCCGCAATCATGTTCGATGCCGCCCGCAAATACGGTCTTGCTTGGGAGCTGGAATACGCATGCCGAATCCAGGCTTTGAAGAGCATAGCCGATCTCCCGGCAAGCTTCAATACAAAACACTTCTTCCTCAATGTGAGCCCCCACATCTTCAATAATCCCGAGTTCTTAAAGGGTTTTACCCCGTTGGATCTGAAGAGCCTCGGGATAGATTTAAATAAGATCGTCATCGAGATAACCGAAACCTCGAGCATAGAGGATTACCGGGGCTTCGAGCAGCTCATAAGGTACTACGTGGAGCAGGGCTTTCACGTGGCCCTCGACGACTTCGGGGCCGGCCACAGCGGTCTCATCACCCTAGTGGCGATGACCCCTCACTTCCTGAAATTAGACCGGGCGGTTATCTCGGACATCCACCTGAACTCGTACAAGCAAAACTTAGTCAAAGCGATAGCCTCCTTCGCGGGCAGCGTCGAAACTCACATGATAGCCGAGGGAATCGAAAAGTACGACGAGCTCAAGACGGTTTTTCGCCAGGGAGTCCGTTTTGCCCAGGGGTTCTTTCTCGCCCGGCCCAAACCGTACCCCGAAGTCCAGATTCCCGAACGAAGGCGCCTCCTCCACGATCTGATCGAGGATTACAACCACACCCGCTTTGCCGTCGATATCTCCATCTCTAAGATGTTTACCCGTCCCTACACCGTCGAAAAGAAAAAGATGACCTGTGCCGAGCTGGACCACCTCTTTCGCACCAACCATTCGGTGGACCATATCGTTATCACCGACATGGGTACCCCCGTTTCCATCATCACCCGGCAGGACTTCTACAGTGCCATCGGCGGACGCTACGGCTTCGCCTTTTTCGAAAAGCGGCATGTTGAGTTCATCACGACTCCGGACATGCTCTCCGTCCGGGAGGACACCGACCTGCGCACCCTCGGAAAGCTTGCCATGAATCGGAACCACAACGAGCTCTACAATCCGGTGGTAATCGTCGATAAGAACGGGCTTCTCTTAGGGACTATCACCATCAAGCAGCTCCTCTCCAAGGCCTTCGACATGGAGATCAAGATCGCATCCTACTCCAATCCTTTGACCGAGCTCCCCGGAAACATGATAATCGGGGTGTGGCTGGAAGAGGTCATTGCCAAGGGCACCTTTACGGTTATCTACGGAGACCTCAACAACTTCAAGGAGTACAATGATCAGTACGGCTTCGCCCGGGGCGACGAGATGATCAAGCTGACCGCAAAGATTTTCGTCAAACACTTCTCCGACTACTCCGGGGAAACGAGAATCGGCCACATCGGCGGGGACGATTTCATCGCTATTAGTGAACACTCGGTACCCGAATACGTCCTTGAAAATATCTGCCGAGAATTCGATAATCAGAAGATGGAGTTCTTCTCACTTAAGCACGCGGAAAGCGGGTTTTATCCGGCCGTCAACCGGCAGGGAGAGCATGTAGAAACGCCCTTAGTATCCTTGAGCCTCGCGGTCGTAACCGACGCCAACTTCTCATTTTCCCCCCATCCCGGCAGGCTCAGCGAGATCGCCGCTCACCTGAAGACGAAGATAAAATCCAATAACAGTACGGATCCGAAGAGCGATTATCTCGCCGAACGCAGGACCTACCAGGATTAACGGAGATTTTCCACATGCCCTTTGAAGTACCCGATGCGCTTATAGAATTTATCCGAAGCCACAACGTTTTTCTCGTCCTCGGACACCTGGAGCCGGACGGAGACTGCCTCGCCAGTCAGCTCGTCCTAAGAAATATTCTTACCTCCCTCGGGAAAGTGGCCTACGCCCTGTCTCCGGGTCCCTTCGTCCGCCCGGAGGTTGCGGACCTCGAGGACGACTTCGCCGATCCGGCCCCCTTTCTTTCCGATTCCGGAGCCGGTGAAGCCGGGGACTCCGCGGTGATCGTTGTCGACTCCTCCACCCGCGAGCGTCTCGCGGCACTCGAGCCGCTTCTCGAAGGGAGTCCCACCGCGGTGGTGGACCACCATGCGTCGGGAGTTCCCTTCGGGGACGTCCGGTTCGTGGAGAAAGACGCTCCGTCGACAACCTTTCTCGTTTTCCATATCGCGAAGAGCATCGGATATACCCTGACCGAGGAGGATGCCGAGCTCCTCCTCTTCGGGCTGTGCACCGATACCGGCTTTTTTCGCCATGTGAAGGATAATTCGGGACCGACCTTCCGCGCCGCCGCCGAGCTTACCGAAGCGGGAGGTTCTCCCTCGAAGGTTTTCCACCTCATGTACGGGAACCGGCCCCTCGAGTCACGCCGGCTCCTCGGTAAACTCCTCCTCAGGACCTCCTCCCACTTCGGAGGAAGGCTTCTCTACGCCTACGAAGAGCTCGCCGATACCGCCGGCCGAGGATTCATCATACGGGATTCCGATACTCTGTATCAGCTCCTCCAAACCACCCGGGGGGTCGAAGTGGTGGTCCTCATTCGGGAGGAAAAGCCCGGAGAGTGCTCGGTAGGACTCCGCTCCCGCCCATCGGTGGATGTAGGAGCGGCGGCAAGGGATTTCGGCGGCGGAGGCCACGCACAGGCAGCCGGCTTTTCCTGGTTCGGCACCCGCGAAGAGATCCAAGCCAAGGTTCTCGACCACTTTAAAGAGCTTCTAAAATGATATACTACCTTTAAAATGACGGCCCCGGCCGGGAGCGGCGTGTTCACGGCCATGTAAATACTTGTAAATCCATCTTTCTCACCTTCCTGTCTCCGCTCTATCCGATGGCACGCCTATTGCATAGCCCAACTCCGGGAGGGGAACGCGTCGGAGGGGGCCATGATAAAGTCGATTACCGATGCGGTCCTGGAGTATCAGCGTTGCCGGATTCTTACAATTCAAATTCTCCACACCGCGGGAACCATCTTGTACGAATACCTTTTAAAGAAACACGATTTGACCGATGATGAGCGGAACGATTTCTTCTGTTATTTCTATCCGAAGATTCCAACCCTGTTCGATCGGTTTGTCTATTCCGGAACCCCCTTCGAAGGATATATGCTGGTAAGCGCCCGCTGGCAGCTCAAGAGCTTTGTTTACAGAGCCAGACGACGGGAAGCCCGAAACAGTCATCTTGAACTGAGCGCATGGAGGGAGGAATGCTCTCCGGGATACTCCCTCATAACCCCCTTCGATACCTCCGGGGAAGCCGCGGCGGAGCTCCAGCATGTCTTCGGTATCGACCCGCGGACCGGGGCGGTCCAGAAAAAGGGTTCCGACCGGAAGATCCTCTACGTGACCATGCGGGGAGCGATGTACGTGACCGATACGATGCTCAGCCGAGTTTCCCAGACCGTCGGCTGTGACCTCGAATGGCTGTATAACTGCACTCAGAAACTCAAGCGGCGGATGGAGAAACGTAACATCCGTCTGGAGTACCTCAAACAGAGAAGAAACGGGCTGTATCTCAAAATCCTCGATCTCCACAGGTCCATCGAGCACGCGGTGAATCCGGAATTGCGGACGGATCTTTCCGGCCGGCTCGTCTCCCTCCAAGAACACCTGCGCAATGCTCTGACCGAAATCTCCCACAGCACCACCGAGCCCAGCCACAAAGACATCGCCGAAGTCTTGGGTATACCCAAGGGGTCGGTTGATTCGGGTATGCACGGCTTAAAGCAGCGAGTCAAAGGATATATAGACGGCGGCAAACGCTGCGCCTGAGAAAGCCGCTTCCGGATCCTTTCCGCTTGTCAGGTTTCCGCTTTTCGAGTACCGTATCGACATGCGGCTGTTCCTCGCTTCTAACAATTCCCATAAGCGGCAGGAATTCCAGAAGATACTGTCGCCCCACACCGTACTCCTGCCCCGGGACGAGAAAATCGAATTCGATTTCGACGAGACCGGCACGACCTATTTCGAGAACGCCCTGGGGAAGGCTCGGGCTCTCTTCGAACAAATCCGGCGTCCGGTCATAGCGGACGACTCCGGCCTCTCGGTCCCCGCCCTAGGCGGTGCTCCCGGTATTTACAGCGCCCGCTACGGCGATGCCGAGAAGGGGAGGCCCCTCTCCTATGAAGAAAAGATCGAATTTCTCCTGAAGAATCTTTCCGGTAAAGACGACAGGCGGGGATTCTTCGTCTGCGCCCTTGTCCTGTACCTAGACGACTACCGGTTTTCCGCCGTGCAGGAGACCCTCACCGGGTCCATCGCAACCGAACCGCGGGGGACCGGGGGGTTCGGATACGATCCGATATTTCTCCTCCCCGGCGGCGAAAAGACCGCAGCGGAGCTCGAAGAGGATGAAAAGAACCGGCTTTCCCACCGCGGAAAGGCGGGGGCGGCGCTTAGGCCCCATATAGATCGGCTCGAAGAGACACGAGAGGAGGAATACCCATGAAAGAACCAACCCGTGAGGACGCCTTGGCGGTTTTCAAGGAGTATAACCGCAGCGGCAGCCTCTTGAAACACGCCCTTGCGGTGGAGGGAGTCATGCGCCGCATGGCACGAAAATACGGAGAAGACGAGGAGAAATGGGGAATAGTCGGGATCATTCACGACCTGGATTACGAGCAGTATCCCGAGGAGCACTGCACCCGCACCGCCGAAATACTTAAAAGTTTGAACTGGCCCGAAGAATACATCCGCGCGGCGGTGAGCCACGGCTGGGGAATATGCTCCGACGTCAAACCGGAAAGCACCATGGAAAAGATTCTCTACGCGGTCGACGAATTGACCGGATTAGTCGCAACCACCGCTCTTGTCCGCCCATCGAAGAGCGTTCATGACGTCAAAGTCAAATCGGTCAAGAAAAAGTGGAAGGAAAAGGGGTTCGCCGCCGGGGTGGACAGGAGCATTATCGAGAGGGGAGCTGAGCTTCTCGGTGTGGAATTGAGCGAGCTCATAGACGACACTATCGCGGGGATGCGGGATGTGGCGCCGGATATCGGTCTCGAAGGCACCCCTCAAAGCTGATGCAACCCGATTTGAATCTTGAGCACCGAAGGGCTACACTAGGAACATGGATGATCTAGAGAAACGGGTCGCCGGGGACTGGTTCGATCTTCGGGAAAATGCCGAAAATCCCTGGGATCTGGAGGACTATCTCGGTATCGAGCTCAAAGACTACCTCGATCTCATGCAGGACCTGCGTCTCAGCGTGGAGGAGGGGGTCATCGAGTACAAGCGGAAGGTGCTGTACCCCCTGTTCGGATTTCTCGATTCCATGCAGTACGATTCCCGGGGATTCGAGGAGCTCTCCTATCAGGCCCATACTCTCATCCCCCTCATCTACTGCCTCCTAACACAGCGACTCATCGCCCGGGGCAGCCTGCGCCTGCGAAAAGACGAGATATCGATTCAGGCCGAGCAGGAACTCGGAATCAAAGAAATCATCCAGGATGTCAACCAACGGATCAAAGAAGAGCCGACAACCGGCCAGAATCCCTACATCAAGAATATCCTCATGCAGGTAAGCCGGTACAAGAAAGAGCTGGAAGATATGAAGGCCCTCTCACCGAAGATCCCCGCGGAGAAGGCTAAGGCAATATCGGAAAACTTCAAGAAAACTTTCAACCTAATACACAAGAGCATCGCCGAGAATTACGCCGCCTTTCTCAAAGAAGAGATGCAGGCCCTCTACGAATCGGTCAAATCCAATCCTCTTACCAAATACGACGTCAAATCCATCTCCAAGCTCTATACCCGGCAGGCCCAGGAGGTGTCCCGTATCCGCTCGACCCTCATGTTCGCCGCCGAGGAGGGGTACCGCACTCGGGCATACCTCGTCGATATAGTGAAAAAGAAGGATACCATCCTCCAAACCTTCCGGGAAGAGAAACCGCTCTATAAAAGCCTAACGGGATCGGAGGAAGAGACCCTTGCGCTGACCAAGGGTTTTACAGGTGAAATCATCTATAACCTGCGCAAGCAAATCCGCAGACTCTCCCGATCGGAAGCCGCGCCTACATAAACGGCGCCTTACAGAAGGTCGTCCCGGTTCTTCTCCGCGAGCATATTTACGATATCCTTGACCTTCTGGGTCTCCCCCTTGCGGCAGACAAGGACCCGTCCGTTCTTGACCACCACGATCAGGTCGTCCACCCCGCACAACGCCACGGGGGTGTCGGAATATACATAGGTACCTTCGCTGTCCACCCGGAAGACCTCTCCGGTCCCCTCGGTTCCGAGGGCAGCGACCTCGTCCCAGCTCCCGATGTCGTTCCAGTCGAAAGCGGCCGTGATCACCCCGACTTTATCGCTTCGCTCCATGACGGCGTAATCCACACTTATCTTGGGCGCTTTTTCGTAGCTTTTCCGTACCTGTTCGCCCCGGCATGCGATGACCGCGTTTCCCCTCCGTTCCTCTGAAAAGTCCTTTAGGCCCGAGAAGGCCCGAGTTACATCCGGCTCGTGCTTTTCGATCTCGTCGAGGAAGAGTCCCGCGGAAAAGAGAAACATCCCCGAGTTCCAGTAGTAGTTGCCTTTATCTAAAAACTTCTCCGCCGTAACCCGGTCGGGCTTTTCACGAAAGCTCGCGACCCTGGCTCCGGGGGTTTCGGTTTCTCCCTCTTCGATGTAACCGTAGCCGGTAGAAGCGAACGTCGGCGGGATTCCGAAGGTAACCAGCATCCCCTTCTCCGCGAGCTCGGCCGCTTTTTTCACATCCGAGGCGAATTGGGCCTGCGGTGATATGAGATGATCCGCGGCTAGAACCAGAACGGAATCATCCCGGGAGTACTTCGAAGCGATGTATTGCGTCCCGAGGGCGAGGGCGGGACCGGTGTTCCGTGCGAAAGGTTCGGGAATAACCGTGATCTTTCCGTCCTTCAGAGACGCGCATTCCTCGAGGATTCCGTCGAGCTGGTCTTCGAGGGTTATGATAACGACTTCCCCCGAAATATCGAGGGCCCGGGCCCGTTCAACGGTCAGAGTAAGAAGTGATTTGTCCCCGGCCAATTTCAGGAACTGCTTCGGATTGTCTTGGGTTGACGCCGGCCATAATCTCGTTCCCGACCCGCCGGCTAATATAAATACATGGTCGACCATTTCTATTTCTCCTTATCTTCATTGTGATTAATATTGATTTTTCATTCAATAGGCCCTAAACTAAAGCATTTCTATCCCCACGATCGGGAGCACTATCTACTTATCGGGAGCGTTATTATGGCAAAAGGGTTCACCCTGGCGATTTATCCCTGGGTCTACAAGGCAAAATTCGACGGAAGCGGCGGTTGGAAGGAGGAGTACCAGGAAAAACCCCACCTTTCCGCGGCGGAAGAAGAGGCACTCCCCCCGGAAGAGCTCGAGGAGCTCCATCAGAAGCGCAACTCCTTTCCCGATCTCCCCCTTGTCAACTATACGAGCCAGTACGGAATGGGGTGCTTCGAGGGTCTCAAGGCCTTTCCCCAGCAGGACGGCAGCCTCAAAATCTTCCGTCCCGACCGAAATGCCGCGCGCATGGCCCGCTCGATGGCCGGTCTCAAGATGCCGGTCTATCCCGAAGACACTTTTAGCGCCGCGGTCAAAGAGGTGGTCAGGAGGAACCGGGACCTGGGCTTCGCCCCTTCGTACGATCCGGCATGGGAGCGGAACGATTTTGCCGCCGGGCACAGCGTGTATATCCGGCCCTTCTCTTTATCGGAACCGGCTATCGGCTTGGGATTGAGCATTGCTCCCTGGGTAATAATAGTCACCACTCCGGTGGGATCCTACTTCAAGCCGGGAAACTCGAAGGCGGTGGTAACCGATAAGGTCCGGGCATTCCCCGGGGGGACCGGATGGATCAAGTGCGACGCGAACTACGTCGTCCCTGCTCTTGCCAAAAAAGAGGCGGAGGCCGCCGGATATATGGAAGCGGTCTTTCTCGACGCCGTCGAGCATACATATGTGGAAGAAGGTTCATCCTGCAACATCTTTTTCCGCCTGGAGAACGGGACCCTGGTTACCCCGAGTATCGAGGACACCGTGCTTCCCGGCATCAACCGGGAGAGCGTCATTACCCTGGCGGGAGATTTGAGTATCCCCGTGGAAGAGCGCCGCATTTCGATCGCCGAGGTTATGGATTCGTGCCGGGAAGTCTTCGTTACCGGTACCGCCGCGGGAGTTTCGTATCTCGAATCGCTGACCTGGAAGGAGCGGACGAAGGTATTTTCCAATGGCGAGCCCGGGGAAGTGACTGTGTCTTTGAGAAAGAAACTCAGGGGTATCCAGTACGGAGCAGAGGAAGATATTCACGACTGGATGATCCCCCTGGACTGAGAACCGTCTAGAAGAGGAGCTCTTCCATGTCCCTCGGCAGCCGGGTGTAGATCTGGAGCTCGTTCTCCGCTAGGGGATAGAGGATGGCCCGGGTGTTCAGATACGCCAGATCCAGAGCGGCGCTCCGCTCGAGGGTTTCCGGATCCCGGGTAAGGATGTCCGAGTACTCGGTGGACCGGGTGAGGTACGCCAAGGAACGGGAGTACTTTTTTTGATCGGGGCTCCGCACGGAAAGCCGGTTGAGGGTGACTCCTAGGTTGTTGTAGACCTTCATAAAGTACTCCACCAGACTCCTGTGATCATCCCGTTCATCGATCATGAGGAAGGGGATATTCGCCTCCCGCCTTTCCAGTACATCTAAGAGGTGATTATAGTAACCCTGAGCGGCGAAGTACTGCTCCTGTTGATACAGGGTATTGGCCGTAGCGAACATCAGGTTCCTATTCGTGGAGAATCCCTCCGATGCCTGATAGAACTCCATTATCGCACTCTCGTAGTTTCCGTCGGTATAGTTAATATACCCCTTCTTATAGCGTATACTCGGTGTGGAATACAGATTATTCTGCGCTTCGGTGTAGAGATCCAAGGCGGTGTCGAGATTACCGCTGATATAATAATAGACGTCTCCCAGGTTTGCGTAGAGCTTGCCGTAGGTCGACGCGGGCCCCAAGAGGCGCCGGTCGAGGGCGTCCTCGTAGAGACGAATCCCCTTTTGGAACTGCTGTTCCGCGGTCAGAAACTCTTGATCACGGTAGTACGATTCCCCCGAACGATTATAGGTATCCACGAGCATCCCGATCCGTTCCTGTCCCAACGGCTCGGCCTCCTCGAAGTAGTGGATAGCTTTTGCAAGTCCCTTGTCCTCTTCTGAATAGTCCTCCAGCTCCCGGAAGTACCGGGCCAAGTGATAGTGGATCTCCGGGATTGTTTCATCCACTTCCTGGGCCTCGAATAGGATGTCCTTGACGTCGGCAAGCTGATTATTCGATATGAGATATCCGGCGAGCTCGGCGTAGATCCGGGGATTCACATCGGTACCCGGCTTGGTCAGGAAGAACTCCTTGAGCCGTAGCACCTCGTCGTATTTGTCGGTCCTGATAAAGTACCTGAGCATCCTGAAAGAGATCTCATCGAGAGCGCCGTACTCCTCCATGAGCTTCGCATAAGCTAACCGGGCTTCCTCGTATTTCGTAGGATCGTGAAGGGCCCACCGCATGTAGTTATCGCCGCTCAACAGAAGGGCATCGTAATCGTAGAGCTCTTCATCGAGAATCAGGTCGAGATGATCTTCCGCCCCCTGGTAATCTCCGAGGATCTCCGATTCTAGCCTCCCGTGATCGAGCAGGGCCTCCCGATCACCCGGGAAATAGGCGAGGAGCTGTTCGTACTTCTCTCCGGCTAAGTAGTACTGTTTCTTGTCTATAAATCCGTCGGCATAACGGAAGAACCACTGTCTTTTCACCTGGGTGTCCACCGCTTCGTCGAAGTAAGTGTTCGCCGCCTGGTATCGGTCTTCCTGGAGCACCTCGTAGCCCTGCCTATACAAGGATCCCGCCCGCAGCGGAATGTAGAGGAACCGATATCCCAGGAAGCCCAGGAATCCCATCACCACCAGCGCGGCAAGCCCGATTTTCAGATAGGGAAGTACCCGATTCCGGAAGATATAGGCGAAAGACTCCCGCTCTTCTTCGAATTCCGCTCCCGTTCTTCGCTCGAATTGAGTGGGTATCTTTATCTTTCTGCCGGTTATCCGTCCGGCTATACCGGCAAGCGTCTTAGGCGATTCTCCGTCGATGAGCGCGTCGGTCAGGGCTGTGAGATCGTCTCCCGCAAGCCCCTTCTCACCGATCAGCTCTTCCACGGCCACCTTCAGGTTCCGCGGGAGTAGACTCAAGGTGTGACGAAGCTTTTTGAATTGGGCGTCGGAGAGGCGGAACTCCTCCTCGGCCTCTTCGAGCTCTCCGGCTACGGCTACCGCCGGATTGAGCTCTTCCTCGGAAAGCTCCTCCTCACCGAAGCCGAACTCCTCGCCTAGGGTGTCGAGATTGAACTGATCGAGCTCTTCCTCTCCCTCACCGGCCTCGATATCCGCCGGCATCTCGAACTCCTCCGCGTCGGGAACGGCGTCGAAGTCGATATCGGGGATCCCCATTTCCCCGAATTCTTCACCCGCCTCCGCACCGGGGGGCTCTTTGAACTCGATCTCCTCTTCTCCGAATTCGATCTCTTCGGGAACCTCGGGAACGAAGGCCTCCTCTTCTTCGGGCCATTCCTCGGCACCCTCAGGGGCTTCCGCGGCCTCAGCCGGCTCTTCTTCGCCGAGGAGCTCTCCCGCACCGAAGTCCTCCTCGAATTCGCTCAAATCGAATTCTCCGATCTCCTCTTCCGCCGCCGGCGTCTCGACCTCGTCAGCCTCCTCGGGGGCTTCCTCTTCCGGGGTTTCGAACTCTTCTTCCGCCTCCTCGGGGGCTTCCTCTTCCGGGGCTTCGAACTCTTCTTCCGCCTCCTCCGGCAGGTCCACGTCAAGCTCGTCGAGTCCGAGATCGGCGAGATCGGCATCGATGTCGAAGTCCTCACCGAGGGGCTCCTCGAAGGCCTCTTCCGGGGCTTCGGCCTCTTC
>CAZXMO010000002.1:45094-55394 GCA_964641125.1 uncultured Spirochaetales bacterium | reverse complement strand
GGGGCTTCGAAATCCTCGGGAAGGGCGAACTCCTCTTCTTCGGCCGCCTCATCGACAGCTCCCTCGGCGGGTTCTTCGGCCGCTTCCTCCCCGAGCTCGGCGAAATCGGCGTCGATGTCGATATCCACTTCCTCGTCGGAGATATCCCCTATCTCGAGGTCGAAATCTTCCTCCGTTTCTTCGGTCTCGCCGCCGGATGGAGGTTCCGAGGGGACCTCCGGGGAGGTCTCCTCGATCAGAGCATCTAGATCGAATTCATCGAAAGGCCCCTCTTCACCGGTTTCTTCAGGGGTTTCCGCTTCGGCCTCTTCGACCTCTTCCTCCGCGTCCTCCTCCGTCTCGAAGCTGTCGAGGAGAGCGCTCAGGTCGGCCCCTTCCTCCTCCTCACCTTCGGCGGGTGCCCCGAGGAGCTCGGAGAGGTCCTCCGGCAGTCCCTGAGCGGGCCTTTCCACATCCTCGAAGGTTTCTCCCCGCTCTTCGAGTATTTGGGGCTCGTTTCCCAGAGAATTGACGGCTCGTTTGAATCTGTCTAGACTGTCGAGACTGGGCATACAGTTTCCTTTTCAGATCATCGGTAATTCCGGACAAATTGTTAGTCTAATGTAAAGCTTTTGGCCCGGTTACCGATCATAAGATTGTAGCAGAAGAATGAAAATCCTGAAACTCTTCGTGGTCATCCTCATCCCACTCCTCTCCCTTCCCGCGGGAGCCGTCGAAAATCCCGATTTACAGGTCCATCTCGCCGTAACCGGTATGGAACAACCCGAACCGCCCCATTTTATCGAGGGGAACCTGATCTTGAGCTACAGCTCGAACCGGGACCTCAGGTTCGTGGGAGCGGCGTTCGAACACGAGGATTTTCGTGAAATTCATCCTTTCTTCGAGAATAGTCACGGAGTCTTCGTTCTCGTTTACCCCCTCCCCGAAGACAGGAGCATAACCGAACTCCGCTACCGGATCGTAGCCGACGGGTTGTGGATACCGGACCCCACCGCCGAACACACGGTAACCGACATAAACGGCCTCGAGGTGTCCCGAATTCCCATACCTCCGCGGTTCCGCCGTATTACGGAGGTTCCTTTTGTACAGCCCGACGACAGAACCCGTTTCATCTACTCGGCTCCTCCGGGTTACCGGGTCTATATAGCCGGGGATTTCAACAATTGGGATCCCTTCATGCACCGGCTGTCCGAGACCGAGCCGGGAACCTACGAGATCACCCTCAGGCTCCAACCGGGAGAGCACTTCTATTATTTCGTCTCCAACGGGCTCAAGATCTTAGATCCCCGGAATCCCCAAAAGGGAGTTGATTACGAAGGAACCGAAGCTTCGCTGTTCAGGGTAACTTTTCTAGAGAAAGAGTAAGGCCCACATAATCTCCCGCCCAAGGTGTTCCGCTTCTGTCCAAAACGGCGGCCCTATGCCCCGTATCGGCCAAGACCGAGCTCTCACCCTCCCAGAAGAGGTCGAGAAAGCGGCCGGTCAAACACACCACCATCCCGTAGGGTACATCGCTCTCGGCGATCCTTTCGGGGAGAGCCCTACGAAATGTTTCGCGGGCCTCCCGGTCGAAACTGACTCCGTTCGCCTTGATACTGATCCACACTTCAGCTCCCGCGAAGTTATCTTCCCAGGTGGAGAAAAACGAGTCCCTGCAGACGGTAAAGGCCACGTCGAAGGCATCGATCCTTACCGGAACCGCCCCGGCCTCGCTTCCGGGGGAAAGTCCGATTACCTCCTCTTCGAAATCGGTGAGATACACTTTATCCTGCTCGTAGATACGCCGCCCCCGGGGGTCGTAGAGGATCAGAGTATTCCGCAAGCTCGCACCTCCCGCTTCATCGGTCACCTTTCTGAACCAGGTACCCCCGACGATGAAGAGTTCGAACTCCCGGGCAAGGCCCCCCCAGATCCGATCGAGACGTTTCTCCGTACGGTCCGCCTCCCTCATAAAGAGGGTGTGAAGAGAATCGATATCCCCGTTTTCCCCGCGGATTCGCTCGAGGGCCTCCTCGAAGGTGTCCGCCTCTTCTATGCGGCTGAAGTATTCCGCCGCGGCCAGAAAAGCCGAAGCGTATTCGGGAAATACAACCAAGTCCGGTCTGTCATGAACGGAACAGACCGACTCGAGCTCGCTCCTCATAGCCGCCTCGAAGGCGCCTGGGCTCGCGTAGATAGATTCGTCGATATGGAGCTGAACCCCGGTTACGACAAGACCCTCCGCGCCTTCCCCCATCCCTCCGGTAGAACACCCCGACACGAAGAGGGCCCAGAAAAAAGACGAGACGGATACGAGGACTATTCTAAAAGCCTGCTTTTTCATCGATACTGAAGCATATTCAAGCACCCGGGAAATGGCAATACGGGTAATGACACTAACCCCGGGAAGGTTTACTATTATCCTGCAATGTTCAGGCTCAAGCTTACCCTCAAACAGGTCGACTCTTCCACCCTCGCTCTGGTCTTTCCCCTGTGGTTCCGCATAGTATTTTTGGGAATAGCGTCAATCCTTCTCGCGAGCATGATCGCCGTCGGCGAGTTCGCGGCGGCCCCCTTTATCTTTCTCCTGATAGCGGTGCTCTCGGCCGGATACACCGAGGCATGGTACTTCTCGACCGAGAGCGGGGTCATCCACCGTTTCGGGATCTATCCGTTTTTAAAGACGAGCCGCATCGAGTTGAGCCAAGTCGACAGGCTTAAGCTCGAAAGATTCACCCGGGGGCGCATGACTACCCCGGAAGAACCGGAGGACGAGCGTAAAAGGCGTCTCTTCGAGGCCGATTACACCACCTTGCGCCTCGTGACCTCATCGGGGGAAACGATAAATATCGATACCGTCAAATCCAATGTGAGCGGGGACCTCGTACGGGCCGCTGAAATGATCGCGGCACTTGCAGGAAAACCCCTGATACGCGCTGATTAGCCGTTTTCCGGCTCGAAGTACAGGTAGCAGGCCGCGAAGTGTTCGTCTTCGATACTTTTAAGGGGCGGCACCTTGGTCGTACACTTGTCCATCCGCTTCGGGCACCGGTCGTAGAAGTAGCACCCGGTCCTCTCCTTGTCGGGAGAGGGGACATCCCCGGAGAGAATTATCCGCTTCCGGTTCCGCTCGATCTCAGGATCGGGGATGGGGGCCGCGCTCAAGAGCGCCTTGGTATAGGGGTGCAGCGGGTTCTTGTAGAGATCCTCCGCCTTGGCCATCTCCACGATCTTACCGAGATACATAACCGCCACACGGTCGCTGATGTACTCGATAACCGCTAAATCATGGGCAATGAAGAGATAGGTCAGATCGAACTCCTCCTGCAGGTCGTGGAGGAGATTGAGGATCTGCGCCTGAATGGATACGTCGAGGGCGCTCACCGGCTCGTCGGCCAGGATAAGCTTGGGATTCAAGGCCAGTGCCCGGGCTATGCCTATCCGCTGCCGCTGACCTCCCGAGAACTCGTGGGGATAGCGGTTCTTGAAGAGAGGTGAGAGTCCCACCCGCTGCATGAGGGCCTCGGTCCGCTCCCGCATCTCTGGGCGGGTCATGGTCATGAGCCTGCGCCGGGTAAAGATCTGCATCGGCTCTTCGATGATATCCCCCACGGTCATCCGCGGATTGAGGCTCGCGTAGGGGTCCTGGAAGATCAGCTGCAAATCCATCCGGGATTTGAGCATCTCGTGCGCCCTGATCTTAGCCAAGTCTTTTCCTTCAAGGAGGACCTCGCCGTCGGTGGGCTCGTAGAGCCTGGCAATTGCCCGGGCGGTGGTCGACTTCCCGCATCCGGACTCACCGACGAGGCCAAGGGTCTCACCCCGGTTCATGAAAAAATCTATTCCGTCCACGGCGCGGATGGCGCCGACTTGTCGCTTGAATAAAAACCCCTCTTCGATGGGAAAATGCATAGTCAGATTCTTTACGTCGAGGAGCACATCGTTCTTAGGCATCACTTTTCTCCCTGTTCTCATCGTAGAGCCAGCAGTTGACCTGCTGGCTCTCACCGGCGAAATAAGTGTCCGGATACTTCCGCCGGCAGATGTCCATGGCGAATTCGCACCGGGGATGGAAGGGGCAGCAGTCCGGAAGATCGATGAGATTGGGCGGCTGTCCCTTGATCGAGTACAGGCGCTGTTCATTTTTCGAATCGAGCCGGGGGACCGACTTGATGAGTCCCCGGGTATAGGGATGCTTCGGATCCGCATACAGGACATCCGTTGGGGCCTTCTCTACGATCTTGCCGGCGTACATGACACAGACGTTCTTGCAGGTTCCCGCGACCACCCCTAAGTCGTGGGTAATGAGTATCAAGGCGGTATTGAATCGGTCGACTAAGTCCTGCATGAGGTCTAAGATCTGCGCCTGGATGGTAACATCCAAGGCGGTGGTAGGCTCGTCGGCAATCAGCACCTCCGGATTACAGCTCAAGGCCATGGCGATCATCACCCGCTGCCGCATCCCCCCCGAAAACTGGTGGGGATAGTTGTCGATCCGCTTTTCCGGGGCGGGAATTCCCACTAATTTGAGCATCTCGATCGCCCTGTCCCGGGCATCCCCCTTGTCGAGTCTCTGATGGAGCCGTATTGTCTCTATCAGTTGGGTAGAAATCCGAAGAAAAGGGTTGAGGGAGGTCATAGGATCCTGGAAGATCATGGAGATCTTGTTTCCCCGGAGCTTGCGGATCTCGTCTCCCGGCATCTTGAGGATGTCCGTACCATTGAAGAAAATTTCCCCCTCCACGATTTTACCCGGAGGTGAGGGGATCAGCTTCATCACCGAGAGATTGGTCACCGACTTTCCCGAGCCGGATTCTCCCACGATCCCGAGAGTCTCCCCCCTGTTGATATCGAAGCTCACCCCGTCGACGGCCTTGACGATCCCGTCGTCGGTGGAAAAGTATGTTCGTAAGCTCTTTACTTGTAGTACCGGTGTATCCTGCATCGGATTTTTCTCCTGAATTACAGCCTGTTTTTACTCTGCGGATCGAAGGCGTCTCTGAGCCCGTCCCCTAGGAAGTTCATGGCGAAAAGGAACAGGGTCATGGCGACGGCCGGGAAGAAGAGCCTCCACGGATAATGGGCCATACCTTCCACGGCGTCCCCCACCAACGAGCCCCAGGAGGCGTAGGGCGCCGAAATACCGAGGCCGAGGAAGCTCAAGAAGGCCTCCATCATGATAAAGCTGGGGATTCTTAGAGTTGCGAACACGATGATAATACCTAAAGTATTCGGCACCATGTGCCGGAAGATGATCCGTCCGGTACTCGCCCCTATCGAACGGGCCGCATCCACGAACTCCGAGTTCTTGAGGCTTATGATCTGTCCCCGGACGACCCGGGCAACGGTAAGCCAGCTCACGACGCTCAAGGCGAGAAAGAGATTCAAGATATTCCGCCCGAAGATCGCCATGAGGATGATGACCAACAGCATATACGGGAGCCCGTACATAACGTCGACCACCCGCATGATGATGTAGTCCACCTTCCCGCCGAGGTAACCCGCCAGGGAGCCCATGATAATCCCGATGAGGACCGACATCAGCGCCCCTAAAATTCCAATGGCGATTGAAATCTGCCCGCCGTAGATGGTCCGCGCGAGCATGTCTCTGCCGTGGTAGTCGGTCCCGAAGAGGTAACGCCTTTCATGGACCTTGACCGTATCGCCTCGGTACTCCATGGTTTCGTTCTCGATCTCGCCGCGGATCTCTTCGAGCTGCTCTTTCTCGTTCTCGTTGAGGGTGATCTTTCCCTCCCTGCCGAGATCGCCGTAGAACTCGAGCTGCTCGTTCAAACTCATGCCCTTGACCTCTGCCCGTTGTTCTTCGGTCATCTCGGCGCGGCCGTCCCGGGAGGCCAAGAGATAAGTCTCGTCCAGACGTTTGTCGATCAGGAGCTCCCCCGCCGTCTTGGTAATGCTCGGAGGAAGGTGCTGATGGTCGAGGATGATATTCTTGTACGAATAGATCGGCAGGACCGAAGCGAGTATCGCTAAGAGAATGTAGATGACCACGACAACGAGTCCCCCCATGGCCATCTTGTTTCGACGCAGGCGCCTCCAGGCGTCCCGGGTCAAACTTACCCCCTTGACCTCCTGTTCGAGCTCGCTGCGTATTATCTCTTTCGGTTTTCGTCGTAACTGTATCACTTTTCAGGCTCCTACTTGTAGGTGACCCTCGGGTCGAGGAAGGAATAGAGAATGTCCACGAGGAAGTTCATGATCACCAGTATCACCGAGTACACGATGACCGTTCCCATAATGAGGGTGTAGTCACGGTTGAAGGCGGACTGTACGAAGAACTTCCCGAGGCCCGGAACCCTGAAGATGGTTTCCACCACCACCGAACCTACTATAATCCCCGCGAAAGCGGGCCCGAGGTAACTCACCACCGGGAGCATGGAACCTTTTAAGACATGCTTGAACATGACCACCCGCTGTTTCAGTCCCTTCGCCCGGGCGGTCCGGATGTAGTCGCTTCTCAAGACTTCCAGAATGCTTGCCCTCGAGAGGCGGGCTATGTAGGCGAAGTAAGGCAGAGTCAGGGTCACCACCGGCAGTATTATTGTCTGCCAGCCGTAGCGGCCGGTAATCCACCCCGAGGTCGGTAATAACTGCCACTTCAACGCGAAGAAGTACATCAGCACCGGCCCCACAACGAAGAGCGGTACCGATATCCCTATAACTGCCACGGACATGGAGGCGTAATCGGCCCAGGTGTTCTGTTTGAGCGCCGATATCATCCCCACGCCGACTCCGAGTACTATGGCGATCCCCAGTGCGATGGATCCCAAGATAAGGGAGTTGGGAAGGCTCGTGAAGATAAAAAAATTGACATCGTGGTCCTGGTACTTGTATGAGGGACCTAAGTCGCCCCTGATGACATTGAACAGATACCGTCCGTACTGCATGATCAACGGCTCGTCCATCTGGTACTTCTTCTCGATGTTCTCGATAATCTGGGGCGGCAGGGCCCGTTCCCGGTCGAAGGGGCCTCCCGGAGCGACCCGGATGACGAAGAAGCTGATGGTAATGATTATAAAGAGCGTAGGGATCAGCCCTATGAATCGGCGAATAAGATATTTTGTCATAGCGTTCCTCAGTGCTGGAGCTGGTCTTCCATAATACACGAAAAGGACATCTTACTCAAGAGAAATCGCAGGAATCTCCATTCTATGCAAAAAGGGCCGCCCGGAGGCGGCCCTGTACAGAAAAAGCTCGAGAAGCTTTTACTTCTTGTAGATATCCTTGACCGGATGGTAATCCATGACGTTCTTGTGCCAGCCGCCCCACACGTCGGTGTCGATCATGTTGAGGGTAACGTAATAGTACAAGGGGATTATACCCTGGTCCTGGGTGATGAAGATCTGTTCGGCCTGCATGAGGGTTTCCATCCGAGCGGCGCCCGCTTCCATGGTCGCGGCCTCCGCGATAAGCCGATCGTACTCCGGGTTGGAGTACTGCCCGCCGTTCATGGCGCCGCCGGTAACGAACATGTCCAGGAAGGTGTTCGGGTCCTGATAGTCCCCGACCCAGCCCGCTCGCGCCACCTGGAAGTCGTGGGACCTTCGGGATGCAAGATAGGTGGCCCATTCCTGGTTCACCAGCTCGCATTCGATATTCAGGTTTTCGGCCCACTGCTGCTGGATGAACTCGCCGATCTTCTTATGACCTTCCGAGGTGTTGTAGAGGACCTCGAAGGCGGGGAAACCTTCACCGTCCGGGTATCCCGCGTCGGCCAAGTGCTGCCGGGCCGCTTCGACATCGTACCCGTTGCCCTCGATGCCGGGATATCCGGCCATCGGCGGTACGATGCTGTCCGCGGGGATCTGCCCGCCCTTGGTGACCTGTTCCACAAGAGCGCTCTTGTCGATAGCCATGGCCAGGGCCTTTCTGATCCGGGGATCGGTGAAGGGTTCTTTCTCGTTCTGGACTATGTAGTAGTAGGTAGCAAGCTGCGGGTTGACATGATAATCCTCCCGGAGTCTCGCGCTCTCGATCTGGTCGAGGGGCACGGTGGTCATCCAGTCGACTTCGTTGTTCAGGTACATGTTGTACCCGGTATTGTTGTCGTCAACAGGCAGAAACACAACCCGGTCGAGCTGAACGACGTCGGCATCCCAATACGTATCGTTGGGCACGCAGGTAATCTGCTCCTGGGGCCTCCAGGTTTCGAGGACGAAGGGTCCGTTTCCGACGAAATTCGCCGGTCTGGTCCACTCGTCGCCGTACTCTTCGATGGCGTGCATCGGAACGGCCGCGAAGGAATAATGGGCGAGGGCCCCGATTACGTAGGGAAGGGGTCCGACTAAGGTAACCTCGAAGGTATAGTCGTCTACTACCCGGATACCCACGTCTTCCGGACCGGCTTCACCGGCGTTGAACTCGGCGGCTCCCTCGAGAAACATCGAGGGAAACCAGGCGTACGGGGCGGCCGTCTCGGGATCGAGTACCCGGATCCACGAATCGTAGAAGGTCTGGGCGGTAATGGGTTCACCGTCGCTCCAGGTGGTCTCCCGGAGATTGAAGGTATACACCGTCCCGTCGTCGCTGATGTCCCAGCTCTCGGCCATACCGGGGATACCCTCGGCGGTCTCGGGATCGTAGATGGTGAGACCTTCGAACAGCGCCTCGTAGAGCCTGTGCTCGGGAACACCGGAAATCAAGTGCGGATCCAGTGATTCGGGTTCCGCACCGTTGATGAGAATAAATTCGGCGGGTTCTTCCGCCGCGGCAGTTTCCGCCTCGGCTTCGCCTTTTTCGGTCTTCTTGCAGGCAAAGAACGAAAAGGCAAGCGCAAGGACGAGAAGTACATACAGTACTTTCTTCATATAAACCTCTCCTTTTAAAAAAGTTTTTGTTGTTCTTTTCAGTTTACTCGAAAATATTGGTATTGCCAAGAGTAAATATCAGCCGTATAAATATCAGCCGGCGCCGGCGGGGTTCCAGTTTTTCAGATCGAGGGCCATATCGTACCGGACGATGCGGAATCCCTGACGCTCGCAGTGTCCGGCGAAACTCATTCCCGGACCCGAAAGGGCGACGGCCGCCTCCTCGATCCCTTCTTCCTTGAAGGCGGCGAGCTCAGCCTCGAGGAGGACCGAGGCTATCCCGAGGCCCCGCATTTCGGGCACCACGAAGAGCTGGACGATCCTTCCCCGATCTCCCCCCTCCTTGACGCCCCAGGCGAAACCGACGATCTCCCCCGACGGGTCCTCCGCGATCCTGACGACCGAGGCGGGGCTCTCCAGGGGCGGCAAAAGTCCCCTTTCGCCGGCGTAGGCCGTCAGCGACCTCTCACGGAGGGATTCGGCGTGGGTTTCCAGGTACCCCTGCCGATCGAGTTCCTTGAGGACCCACTCCCGGCCGGCCGGGTCGGCGGAAAGGGTAAAATCCTCCAATACGAGCCCCTCGGTTTCCTCCACCGCTTCGAGATCGGCCTCGAGCTCTTCGAGCCCCCAGCTCTCCCGGAGGCACTCGTACCACTCGGCGACCTCCCGGCGCATCTCCTTCTCTTTGAACTGAAACCACAGCCTCTCGATTTCCCGCTTCTCCTTGAGGACGTTCTTGAAGTTGCGGAAGACCCCCCGTCCCGACTGAAGGGCGTCTTTCAGGGCGGATCGGTAGACCGGATTGTTAAGCGTGCCCACGAACCGCTCCATGAGCTGAAATCCGAGGAAAGAGTTCCATTCCGGGATGTCTATATACCGATCGGGTCCGCCTCGAGGCTCGGCCTCATCTTTTTCCTCATCGGATTCATTTTCCATTTCCTCCACGGGAACGACGAGTCTCTCTGCCGTGTCGAAGAGAAATTCCTCCGACTGGTTCTCCATGGCGAAGATGATCTGGTCGACGAGTTCCGCGTCCAACTCAAAATACATTTTAACTCCACGCCCCGATGATGTCGCTGATCTGGTCCATCCCCACCAGCCAGGTTTCACCGGTCTTCCGGTCGTGAAACTCCACCCTCCCCTCCTGCAGATACCTGCCGGACACGATAATCCGTAGGGGAAGTCCGAGGAGATCGGCATCCTGGAACTTTACCCCCGGCGATTCCTCCCGATCGTCGAAGAGGATGGTGTCGGGATAATCGGCATGGAGCCTTTCCAATACCTGGCGAACCTTGAAGGACCGCCCGATTCCCATCAGAAATACCTTGAAAGGGGCCAGGCTCGGGGGCCAGACGATCCCCCTCTCGTCGTGATTCGCCTCCACCGTCGCCGCCATGAGCCTTCCGACTCCGATACCGTAGGAGCCCATCTCCGGATAGACCTTGTTGCCGTTATCGTCATCGAAGCTCAAGTCCATAGCTTCGCTGTAAAAC
>CAZXMO010000002.1:39152-44994 GCA_964641125.1 uncultured Spirochaetales bacterium | reverse complement strand
TCGGCTGTTTCGGAGGGGAGATTGACCGGTGAAAAGAAATAGGGAACCAGCCCCGACTCCCGTATTTCGGTTTCAGTAGCCAGACGGAGAACCGGCCGCTTCACCGCGCGGGCGAGCTTTTCCTCGCTCACCTCGTAGTCGCCCCGAACGACCGCCATCACGTATTTGGTCTGAGTCCGGTAGAGCATCGCCTTGCCGAGCTGCCGGCGCGGCAGATCGAGACATCCCGAGAGCGCCTCCATGGTGATGCATCCGGAGGTCTCGACCTTTTCCATGGAAGCCGGATTTTCGGCGTAAGATTCCTTGATCCCCACCGCGACGTCCCGGTTTGCCGCGTAACCGCAGGAATCGCAGGTAATAATGACGTCGTCCCCGTAATCCGCGGCCATCAAGAATTCATACGACTTGATGCCTCCGATGTATCCGATTCCCGCCTCGGCGGTAAAGAAGGGAATTCCGCATTCCTTGAAGACCGACGAGTACGCCGCGAAGATCTTGGGAAAGAAATTATTGAGATCCGAGTAGGACCTGTGGAAGGAGTATGCATCTTTCATGATAAACTCTTTGGTCCTGACCAGACCGCAGCGGGTCCGCTCCTCGTCCCGGAATTTCTGCTGAAACTCGTAGAAGAAGACCGGGAGATCCCGGTAGGACTTCATACTCGATCTCAAGAGCTCGACCGCGGCCTCTTCGTGGGTCGGGGAAAGGACCAAGCTCCTTCCGTTCCGGTCCTTGAACTGCACAAGCTCCCGTTCTACCAAATCGAGCCGGCCGCTGGCCTCCCAGATGCTCAAGGGATTGACCATGGGCATCTGCACCTCCTGACCGCCTAGATCGTTCATGGCGTTCCGGAGGATCGACTTGAGGTTTTCCACGACCCTGAGACCCAAGGGGAGATACGAATAGAGGCCGTTCCCGAGGCCCCGGATGTACCCTCCCCTGAGAAGGAAAGCGTGGGCCTTGGAGCGCATCTGGGTGGGGGCCTTTCTCAAGGTTTTCCCCAGGACCGCGGAGTATTTCATATACGAACAGTGTAAATACTGTGACCGGCGGGGTCAAGAATGGCTTCCCCCGGACCCGGCGGCCGCGCCTCCGGCCGTCGTCGGCCTTGACACTCGCCGTCGGTTGTCTACATATTCACCATATACCTTTGAAAGAAAAACAGGAGTCAGAGAATGAGTATTATCGAGTACATTGAAGCGCGGGAAATACTGGATTCGCGGGGCAACCCCACCGTCGAAGTGGACGTCATGCTCGAAGACGGATCCATGGGACGCGCCGCGGTCCCCTCGGGCGCGTCCACCGGCGTGCACGAAGCTGTGGAGCTCAGGGACGGAGACAAGAAGCGGTATATGGGCAAGGGGGTCTTGAAGGCCGTGGACAACGTCAACAATATCATCGCCGCGGAACTGGTGGGTCTCGACGCGCTGGACCAGGTCGACATCGACCGGACCATGATCGAGCTCGACGGGACCGACAACAAGAAGAAACTCGGAGCCAACGCGATGCTCGGCGTGAGTATGGCGGTGGCCCGGGCGGCGGCGGATTTCCTGGTGGTACCGCTGTTTAGGTACCTCGGCAGTTTTCACGCCTCTTTGCTGCCGGTCCCCATGGCCAACATCATCAACGGCGGGGCCCACGCGGACAACTCCGTGGACTTCCAGGAGTTCATGATCATGCCCGTCGGGGCTGAGTCGTGCAGGGACGGAATCAGGATGATCACCGAGGTCTTCCATACCCTGAAAGCGGTCCTCAAGGAGAAGGGGTACAGCACCGCCGTCGGCGACGAGGGCGGCTTCGCGCCGAACCTCAAGTCGAACGAAGAAGCGGTCGAGGTGATTCTCACCAGTATCGACAAGGCGGGCTACAAGGCGAGCGAAGACATTTTCATAGCCCTCGATCCCGCCGCCTCCGAGTTCTACGACAAGGACAAAAAGAAGTACGTCTTCAAGAAGTCGGACAAGAGGGAACTCTCTTCCGAAGAGATGGCCTCCTACTGGGCGGACTGGAGTAAGAAGTATCCCATCATATCCATCGAGGACGGAATGGACGAGGACGACTGGGACGGCTGGAAGGCGTTGACCGATAAGATCGGCGACCGTGTACAGCTCGTCGGGGACGATCTCTTCGTCACCAATACCAAGCGCCTCAAAGAGGGGATCGACAAGGGGATCGGGAACTCCATCCTCATCAAGGTCAACCAGATCGGTACCCTGACCGAAACCTACGAGGCGGTGGAGATGGCCAAAAAGGCGGGCTACACCGCGATAGTCAGCCACCGAAGCGGCGAAACCGAGGACAACTTCATCGCCGACCTGGTGGTGGCCCTGGAAACCGGACAGATCAAGACCGGATCACTCTCCCGGTCGGACCGGCTCAGTAAGTACAACCAGCTTATGCGGATCGAAGACCTTCTCGAGGAGATGGCCTCCTATCCCGGAATGGACGCCTTCTATTCGATCAAGCGCTGACCGGCCCGGGGGTTAAAAAACAACGGGCTGTCTGAGTCGATCTCAGACAGCCCATTTTTATATAAAACACCAAAGTGAAGTGAGCGCCGGCTAGAACTCGACGCCGAAGTCGGAATACTTGCCGGAATAGGCTTTTTTCTCCACCTGAGTACCCTCGACCCGCGCGCCCGGGGGCCCTTTCTTTAACCACGAGATCATCGATTCGAGCTTATCCTTGTCACCTTCGGCACGGACCTCGACACTCCCGTCGGGATTGTTTCGGACCCAGCCGGTAAGCCGTAAACGCCGTGCCTGCCCGCGGGTATTGTAGCGGAATCCGACCCCCTGCACGCGGCCGGTTATTCGAGCGTGGAATCCGCCCCGGGATGCACCGTCATTCATTAGGTCTCTCCCAGCTCCGCGCGGATCTCCTGCTCCAGATCATCGTATTCGAAGGGCTTGTAAACGACCTTAAAGGGGATGGAAAACTCCGGATTCAAGAATCCGCTGGTAATAATCACCTTCTTGTCCGAACAGAACTGGGCCAGGAATTTGATCCAATAATCGCCGCCTAATACGCTCATCCGATAATCCGTAACGATTATGTCTACCTCCCGGTCGAGGAGTATCTTGATTGCACCGACCCCGTCGGAAGCGACGTATACCTGGTACCCCTTCTTCATCAGAAAGTCACGCAGGGTAAGCCGGATAGAATCTTCGTCTTCGACGATCAAGAGTACCGGATCAGACATGGATTATCCCGCTTCCCTTTCTTCGATAAACGCCGATATTTGGTCGAAGTCGAGGGGCTTGGGAAAGAAGGCATCGGCGCCTTCTTTGAGCATCGATACCTGTACCCGGGAGTCGTCGAGTCCGGTAATGGCGATAACGACCGGATTCCCGAGGTTTTCATCGGCTTTTATCTTCCTGCACAGTTTATAACCGTCGATACCGGGGAGATCGATATCGAGAATAATATACCGGGGCCGCTTCTCCGAAATAATTACGCCCGCCTCGAAGCCGTCGAAGGCCTGAAAAATTTCTCTGTCCTCGAATTTCTTTTCGAGAAAGCTCTTTAAGAGATTGTTCAGCTCTTTGTCGTCATCCACGATCATCATCGTGCTTGCTTCGTCGTAGGCTTCGGCGATCTCCGCGAGCTCGTCGGGTATACGCATCCCCCGGGATTTGAGGAATTCGACCAAGTTCTCCGCATAGACCCTGTACTGCCCCCCCGGGGTGGTGAAGGCCTTGAGGTATCCGTTCTTGATCCAGTTGATCGCGGTTTGATTGACGACCCCGCAGATGTTCGCGACCTCGAGGGCGGAAAAAATTCTAACCTTTTTATTTTTCTTCGGCATCCTTCTGTTCCTATCGTTGGTATGATCTTCTCTCTATAATTATAGTAAATACATCCAATAGGTCAAGAATATTTTTATTATTTTCAGGTTTTTTGAAAATTGTTTTCAACATACCGTCTGACGAGTTTCGATTCGAACCCCCGGCGCAGGAGCGCCGCATACAGCTTCTCCTTGGTCATCCCCCGTTTGTTCAGGAGAACTTTTCCGGCCCGATCGAGGGCCGCGAGCTCCTCCTCGCCGCCGATATCGGACAGGAGATCGTCGATGATCCGCCCGCTTATTCCCTTGTCGAGGAGCCTCGAGCGGAGTTTTCCGCATCCTTCTTTCCGTTTCCGCCGCTTTACTTCGAGGAAGAGCTCGGCAAAACGTACGTTGTCAATATACCCCTTATTCTCCAATTTTTCCAAGATCTCCTGCACAAGTTGACCAGAAAATCCCCTCTTCAGGAGTTTGAGGCGGAGCATCTTCGAGGAGTGTTCGCTTCGGGCGAGAAGGTCTAACGCCTTTTCGGTTACCCGAACCCGCTCGTCCTCCGTGCGGAGCGTTTCGAGGAGCAGGTCATCGAGTTCTCGGCCGGGATAGAGCTCATCGGCAAGGACGGAGGAGGCGAAGATAAAAAAAGAGGACCCCTCCGAGAGGCGTACCGCGTACACCTCTGAGAAGGCTCCTCGTGGTTTGATCGACTGGACGTGGAGGTTATCGTTTCGAGAACTGGAACTTCCGCCGCGCTCCCCGCTGTCCATACTTCTTTCGTTCTACCATACGCGCGTCCCGCGTCAAGAACCCATTGGCCTTGAGGGGGTCGTGGTTTGTGGGATCATCCTTAACCAGCGCCCGGGCTATACCGAGGCGGCACGCTCCCGCCTGCCCGTTGGGTCCGCCGCCGCCTACGTTGATCAGGAGGTCGTATTTTTCCATGCTGTCGGTCACTGCCAGGGGCTGACTGACGGTTTTCACATAATCGGGATTGGGAAAGTAATCGTTGACTTCCTTCCCATTAACGGTTATCTTACCGCTTCCGCTCCGGAGAAAAACACGGGCTACCGCGGTCTTTCTTCTTCCGGTCCCTGTAGCAAGATTATCGGCCACTTTATTCTCCTTCTTCCTTATTCGCTTATTCGATCTCGATTGCCTGAGGCTTCTGCGCCGCGTGGGGGTGGCTGTCTCCGGCGTACACCTTTACGTTGCGAAACAGCTTCCTTCCCAGCGGTCCGTTGGGAAGCATCCCCTTGATGGCCTTTTCCATGGGAAAAACCGGCTTGCGCCGGATTACCTTCTCGAAGGTTTCCGACCTGATACCCCCGGGATAACCCGAATGCCGGTAGTAAGTCTTCTGTTTCCGCTTGTTTCCGGTAAGCGCGGCTTTTTCGGCATTGATCACTATAACGTAATCACCAATCTCTTGGTGGGGTGTATAGAGGGGCTTATGCTTTCCCCGCAGGAGCTCGACCACCTTGACCGCGGTCCTTCCGAGGCTCTTTCCCGCGGCATCGATCAGATACCACTGTCTTTCAACTTCCTTCGGCTTTACAAATATCGTTTTCATTATGTCTTCCCGTTTTTATAACTATATAGCAATACTAAGCGCACAATATACAAACGCAGAGTGGAATAATTTCATATATCCGGAATTCTGTCAAGAGAGCCGAAAAGCTTACTCCCCGGTCGGTTCGTTTTCCGTCTCGACTTCCTCTTCCTCTTCTTCCTTCTTCGCTTCGATCTTGTCCTTTATGTCGGCAATACCTATGAATACGGCGATCAAACCGATGAATATAGCAAGAAGAGGAATTCCTCCCTTCAAGACTTCCAGGACCGGCTGCCACCAATTGAGAGACCATGAAAACGGCAGCACCGAATATACGGCAAAGAGCACAAAGATCAGACCTACAATCAACGCAACCATTCAAGCCTCCGACGTGTTTTGATACCCTTACGATAGTCATATTTTTAGATCTGTCAAGCGCGGCGGGAGGTTGATCAGGAAGTCTCTTCGTTCTCTACTTCCTCGGCTTCTTCCATCTCTTCCATCTCTTC
>CAZXMO010000002.1:0-39052 GCA_964641125.1 uncultured Spirochaetales bacterium | reverse complement strand
TCTTCCATCTCTTCCATCTCTTCGGCTTCTTCAGCCGGCTCCGCTTCTTCGAGCGCCTCGGCCTTCGCGTCCCGTTCCGGAGCCGCCGGCGGCCCGACGGCCGGCTTCTTTTCCCGTCTCCGGCGTCCTCCGGTTTCTTCCCGCTCCACCGACCCGCTCAGGGTCCGGATACGCACTCTGCTGCGCAGGACCATAACGAGAAACGCCGCCGCAAAGGCGATGTAGGGGAGGGCCAGGAGGACCACCTTTCCCACCGCGACACCCTTGATCACCAGGAGACCCGGCCGGACGATACCGAAGAGCTCGAAGGTAGTGTACATCACCTCGCCGAACTTGAGGATGATGCCGATGATGACCAGCATCCAGGCGCTGTCCCGGGTATACGACCACAAGAGGATCGCGAGAAAGGTAACCAGCGCTCCGAGTCCGAGTTGGGTGAGAATCTCCACCGTCATTCCTAAGTCCATACTTCTTTTCCTTCGGCAATTCGGGAGAAAACCTTGATTTCCCCCCCGGTATACTCGGCGGGGGCGATACTCACTCCCCGGTAATCGGGATTGAGAAGGACTCCTCCCTTCTTCAGGTGCTCGACGAGAGGGCGGTATTCATTCTCGCCGCATACCGGATAGAGGTAACATCCCCTCCGGTACATCCCGGGAAGGTCGAACTCGGGATATTCCCTCCCCCGGTTTGTATCGATAAACGCTATAAGATCGTAGACGCTTCTCGTCAGTGCGGCGCACAGTACGGGAGAGCAGATATCCGACTCGAGGCTTTCGGGAAGGGTCCCCTCCCGCCCGCAGATAAGCTGCGGGACGAATTCACCCGGCAGGGGCAGAATGGGAATAATCACATCGGGATAGCGGCTCTCTTCGGCGAGCAGGGGCCGCCAATAGCTTATCAGGCCTCCCGCGGGCGGGTCGGCGGCGTCTTTGACCTCCGCCGCGAAAAGCCTCACCGGCTCGAGTATCTCGTCCCCGCCGAGCCCCAGGGCCTCCCGAAGCCGATGGTGAGAACGGTAGACCCGTATTTCGGGATGCCCGGGAAGGAGTTCCGCCGCGGCCTTCAGAAGCCTCGAAGGATAAATCGACGGATATTCCCCGAGGGTGCTCTTCTCGAGTCCGTTCTTGAGCGCCTTGATCGTCCGCCCGGGGTCGTGTCCGAGGATGGCCCGCCCGTTGTCGAGGTACATATCCAGATACCGGTTTCCCCGGGTATCGTAGAGGCGGTACCCCCGGGCGCGCCGGATGCGGGGAAAGTCCCGGACGCTCATACTATCCCTCTCATATAATCCTCTCGAGGGGGGTGTATTCGGGGAGGAAACGGGCCTTCCTGCCGGTATCGAAAGCCACCTCCACGGTAAGCTCGGTTCCCGACATCCACTGCTTGGCTACGGTCCCCTCGCCGTAATCATCGTGATACACCCTCGTTCCCCGGGGATAGGCGCCCTCCTCGGTGCCGCCGGTGCCGTCCGCCCCGACGCCCGCCGGGTCCCCGCCTGCGATGCGGAGATACTCCCGGGGGATTTCTTCAAGGAAACGGGAGGGATACATAACGTGGGTCTTCCCCCACAGCCTCCTCCTTCTGCAGGAGGTAAAGTAGAGCTCCCTTTGGGCCCGGGTGATGCTCACGTAAAAGATTCGCCTTTCCTCCTCGATGTCCTCCTCTTCTTCGCTCCGGAGGGACGGAAACAGTCCGTCCTCGAGCCCGGTGATGATTACCCGGGGGAACTCGAGCCCCTTTGTGTTGTGCATGGTGATGAGAGTCACCCGTTCGCTCTCGAAGTGATCCTCCTCCATGCGGCGGATGTCCAGCTCGATGTCTTCGAGGAAGCGGACGAGTCCCTCGGTTCCTCCGGGATAATCGGCGGAGGCGCTCACGAGCTCTTCCAAGTTACCGATCTTGTTGGTCCCCCCCTGCTCGTCCTGGAGACGGTGATACTCGAGGAGCCCGGTCCGCTCCAGCCCCTTCCTGATAAAGGCGTGCAGCGGCTCCCCGGCAAGGAGGCGGCCGAGCTCGTTCATGATAGAGAAGAGTTCCTCTGCCCCCCTCCGCGCCTTGCCCCGGAGCTCGGGGCCCATCATCTCCAGGGCGCGGAGGAGATCGCCCTTGACCGCGGGAAGAGCCTCTAATACGGTTCCCAGCGCGGCCTTGCCGATCCCCCGGGCCGGCTTATTGACGATGCGTCTGAAGGCTACCTCGTCGGCCGGGTTGATCAGGAACCGGAGGAGTGAGAGAGCGTCCTTTACCTCTTCCCGGGAGTAGAAAGAAACGGTTCCCACCAACCGATAGGGAATGTTGTGCTTGGAGAAGAAAATCTCGAATTCCCGCGATTGGGCGTTAGTCCGGTAGAGGACGGCCGTCCCCGCCAGATTCCCGTCCCCGAGCAGCTCGGCGCAGTACCTGACCTCGTCACGGCTGTCCTCTAAGAGAGCGAAGGTCCCGGGAATTCCCGCCTCCTTCCGGGTCCACAGTCTCTTCCCGAGACGGTTCCGGTTATTCGCCACCACCGCCGAAGCGATGTCCAGAATGGTACCGGTAGACCGGTAGTTTTCTTCGAGCTTGATGATCTCGGTTCCGGAAAAGATCTCGGGAAAATCGAGGATGTTGCGGACCTCGGCTCCGCGAAACTTATAGATAGATTGATCGTCGTCTCCGACCACGCACAGGTAGGTCCCGTCCCCGTAGAGCTCCTCGAGAAGGCGGAACTGGGCCACGTTGGAGTCCTGGTACTCATCGACGAGGATGATGCGAAACCGCTGTCTGAGCCTCTTCCTGATCTCTTCGTTATGCTTCAACAGCTCGACCGGTTTCAAGATAAGATCCCCGAAATCGACATTGCCGATCTCATCGAGGCGTTTCTGATAGGCCGCGTAGGTCTCTGCGAACCGGGGATCCCCGGAGATTTCCCTCAGATCGTCGTCGGGCTTCAGGGCGTAGTCCTTGGCCCGGCTTATCAAGTGCATCGTCGACTTGAGCTGCTGCTTAGGCTTTCCCTCGAAGATAGTTCCGAGGAGCGATATCGAGTCGTCCTCGTCATAGATGGAGAACCCCGAGGGGAGGCCCGCGGCGGAGGAGTTCCGCCTCAAGAGCCACGCTCCGAAGCTGTGAAAGGTCCGGATCAGCATTCCCCGGGCACCGGGAACCATCTCCCGGACCCTTTCGACCATCTCCCCGGCCGCCTTGTTTGTAAAGGTGACCGCGAGTATCGACCGGGGATCAACACCCCTTTCGTCGATGAGATAGGCGATCTTGGTGGTGATGACCCGGGTTTTTCCCGATCCCGCCCCGGCGAGGATCAAGAGCGGTTTTCCCTCGTGGAGGACCGCGGCCCGCTGCCGCTCGTTCAGTGACTCGAGATAGGGAGGAACGTCTCCGGTCAGACCAAAAATGTCGGCGCTACCCTGCTCTTCCATCTGCTTGCAATAATACTGGAATCCCCCGCCCGTGTGTAGACGCCCGCGAAATTACCGTCGTATGAATAGAGACCGAGCACGTTTCGGCAGGGGATCTCCTCGAATCCGTCGGGGGTACAATCGAAGAACGGCTCGACACCGAGGTCTACGAACTCCTGAAGGATGTATCCTCCCGCCTCGGAGGCCCGGCACAGGACCTCTTCCCATTCACGGGGATTGGAGTCCCTTCCCGCGGCCACTCCCTCCGCGGCGTACCGGTCCTCGGGTTTGACAATGAACCTTTCCCGCTCCTCCCGGGCCCGGTCGAAGAGCTCACCCTCCCTGGAAATGGTGATGCGCTCTGTACGGGGGACCCGGGTCCTCAGGAAGTCCCGCTCTCCGGCATCGAGGAATCCGTCGAACCGCCCCTCGGAGGCGAGAACGAAGAAGAGCTTGGAATGGAGGAGCTGGGAACGAAACCCTCCTATAACGCATGCCGCCCCGTCCCTGTATGCATCGAGGAGATCCACGATCTCGCCGGCCCTGTCGATGCATTCCCGGGTTACCGCGCGGCGATAGACGATATCCACCGGCTCCCCGTTCAAGCGGAGCCTTCCGCCCCGGTAGACGAGCTCCCGGGGGTCGGCTATCCGGGCGTCAGACCCTCGCTCGGCGAAGGCCCTCTGAAAAGCCTTGAACTCTTCCCTGACTCCGCACCCCTCCCAGTCGGTTATTACGATCCGCTCCGCCGGGCGGCCCCAATATTCCCCGCCGAGCCTCATAACCGTATCCACCCACGGCTCGATCAGCTCGAAACGTCGGGGAGCGAAATTATGATCCAAGGCGGAATAGGCCTCGGTGTGCTCGAAGCGGGTTTCCAGCTCGGTTATCTCGTTCATTCCCGAGGTCCCGTCGGTATTGATCTCGCACAACCGTACGCCCCGGTGGTCGGGGGAATGGAAAATATCGACCCGGGTCATGGGGGCGGGGTTCGAGTAGCCGGGATCGGCACAAATGAGCTCTTCCAGAAGGGCGGGAAAACCCCAGAGCCCGCGAAAAGCGGGGTTCTTCAGATACTCTTCGGTTATCTTCCGGTTTATTCCGTCGATTCGTGTGCAGATGTCCCGGAAAAAGCCGGCATCCCGGGAGCCCAGGAAGAGGGGCTCGTAGAGAAAGTCGATTATTTCGCCCCCGAAGACGGCGGTGGAATCCCGCATAGAGCGGTACAACCGGGCCGAGTCATCCCGGGCGCGCCGGGGATTTTGACGGACCCATTCACGGAAAGCCCGGGAAGCCTCGGCGGACCTCCGGGCCTCGGCGGAGGAAAGGATGTTAGACATACTCCTCCTGAGCGGAGCATATCGAGGAATGAGAAAGCATCCGTGGGGTGATCAAGGACCGCTCGAGGATCTCCTCTCCGGTAAACGGCGGTCCCTCGAGCTTTCGATCAAAAATCTTCTCGAGTCCCCTTACGCAGAAACAGCTCCCGTTGACGGCGGTCCGTTCGAGTATATCTATAAGGAAGGCGGTGAAAACCCGTAAGGAGGTCCCCGCGAAGGGAGTCTCGAAACCGAGACGGACCGAAGCCCGCCGGCATTCGAGAAGGGCCGCTTCATCCACCGATCGGCAATGATCGAGAACCGCCCCGCGGATTCCGGGATCGGAGAGAATCCGTGTCAGGGCATAGAGAAAAGACCCGAGGTGCCGGTAGGGCTGACTATCGACGCTTCTAAACTCCAGAAATTTCTTGAGTCGTATCTCCGGAAAGACCATAACGAGGACTTGATCGATGTCTATCCAGGGAACTTCGGGATCGAAAAGGCTCGCGAAAGCCGCGTTTCCGGTCGCCTCGATCGCCCCGTTCCGGTACAGCACAATAGGCTCGATATCGAGGATGTAGGAGGCGTACTCGGCGTATCCGAAATCGGGGGAAAGCACTCCGGGTATGATCCCGCACCGGGAGCCGTCGCAGTTTTCCCAGATGTCGGTGCGCAGAGAATGGCCGGAATACCGGCGTCCATCGAAGGAGCAGGTGTTGTCGAAGAGAAGGGAAAGGGCCGGTGATACGAGGTAGGCGGCCTGCATCATCTCGTGGAATTCGGTTTCATCCGTGTAATCGAAGGTTACCTGGGTGGCGGCGGTCCCTTTCATCATATTGTGAGCGTATCGTCCCCGGGAGGCGAAGTAATCGGCCATAAGCCGGTACTTCTTCCGGGGAATCATCCTGATTCGGTCGACGGGAGTTTTCGGCTGATAGCCGAGGCAGGACAGCCGTCCGTTTACCTCATCGACCACCGGAACAACCTCTTTCAAGAAAGAGTCGTACTCCCGGTGCACCTCGGCGAGGGTACGCCGGGCGGCCGTGGAAAACTCAATCTGTCCCCCCGGTTCGAGGGTGACGGCCGCCCCGTTTTTAGAGAGGCCGAGGATGTCTTCCCCCTCGTAGTACGGGTCCCAGCCGTTGTCCCGGGCAAGCGTCTCGAGGAGCCACCTCCCCCCGCCGGGAGAGTAGTAGTCCCGCGTCTCCCGGGTATCGGCGTCAACGAGGAAATGCTCGAGCTCGACCCCGATCAGATGCTCCTGCGCCGGGGTTTCGTGGGAGCGGAAATAGGAGGTGAGAGTTTCGAGCTGCCGATCCCGGGAGTAGCGGTTCATTGGGGACCCTCGGCTTCCAGGTCGAGACCGTTTCGCTTCCGTATTTTCGCCTTAACCACCGTGCCGGGGGCCACTCGGGATGAGCGGAGTACCACGAGCCCGTCTACTTCGGGGGCCTGGGCGTACATACGGCCGAGGGACAGTTCCTCTCCGGTTATATTTTCTTCCACCAGAACATCGAAATGTCTGCCGACGAATCGGTCCAGTCTGGACATGGTAATTTCCATTTGATTTTGTTCCAGAATGAGCTTCCTCTTGATCATGGTCCGCCGTGCGAGCCTGGTACCGAGCGCTCCCCGGTAACGATACGCGAGGGTGCCCTCCTCCCGGGAGTAGGTGAATACCCCGGCCCAATCGAGCTTGGCACGCTGTTGGAAGTCGAGAAGGGTGCGGAAGTCCTCTCCCGTCTCTCCGGGAAAACCGGTCAGGAAGGTCGACCGGATCACCGCCGAGCTGACCGAGTCACGGATTGTGCCGATCAGATCGAGATACCCCTCGGCATCTCCCCGTCTTCCCATCCTCCGGAGCACCTTGGACGAAGCGTGCTGGAAGGGAATATCGAAATAGGAAAGAATTCGTACGTCGTCATTGCAGATAGAGAGAATGTCTAGGGGAAAATGATCCGGATGCATATACAGGAGCCTGATCCAAAACTCTCCCGGAAGATCGGAAAGCTTCCTGAGCAGCTTTTCGAGCTCCCTCGCTCCTCTGTCGATTCCGAAAGAGGCCAAGTCCTGGCCGATGAAGTTGAATTCATAGATCCCCTTCTCCCGAAAGGCCTCGACCTCTTCTACTATGTCGTCGATTTCCCTACTCACCAGGGTACCCCGGATAAGGGGGATGGCACAGTAGGTGCAATTGTTAGAGCACCCCTCGGAGATCTTGATATAAACGCTTCCGGGGAAGTTTATAGTATTCCTGCGGAAGGGGAAAAAGAGCTCCCTCTCGGGAAGGTAGCACATCGGCTCGTCTTTCAGATGCTTGGCCAAGAAGTCGACGATCCTTCCGGGAGCCGCGTTCCCGTAGACTCCGTCCGCCTCGGGAAGCATGTCCAGGAGAGCAGCGCCGTACCGCTGCGCGCAGCATCCGGTGATAATGATCTTACGGCCGGGAAACCGCTTCCTAAGATCGAGAAAGGTTTGAATCGATTCTTCTTTGGCCGGCTCGATAAAGCAGCAGGTATTGACCAGGATTACCGAAGCTTCGTCGGGGGGCACCCCCTTCCAGCCTTCCCGATGAAGCATCTCCTCCATCACCTCGGCATCGACTTGGTTCTTCGCGCATCCTAAATTTTCTATGTGGAAGGATTTAATAAACGGGTACAATCCTGAGCTGCCAGGTTCCGGTTTCGTCATTTTGAATCCATCGTACCATTTTGGTGGCGACCTCTCCGGGCCTCCCCATGTCTACATCCCGGCCCCCGACTTTCGCCTTGAACGATCCGGCGTTAGAAATCCACAGCATGACCTCCGACTCGGCCTCGAGTCTGAAGGTTTCGCCCTTGTGAAAGTACCGCTCCTCCCGGGTCCTGCCGTCGGCGAGATAGCGAAGCAGGCAGTAGCCGCGAAAGATCATATCGATGGTCAAGGGTCCCTTGGTATCACTCTCGATAATAGTCCTCGGCTGATCCTGCCGGGCTACGACCGTCGTGCTGCCGATCTCGGGCACCGATTCCTCCGCCGCTTCCACAGTTTCCTGATTCGCCTCTTCGACCTCGGCAAAGATTCCCTCTTCCACCGGTTCCTCCTCCAGGGGTTCCCGGGCGGCGACCTGGGCGATTTGAGTAAACTTGTCAAGCCTTAAGATGGCCCCCCGCTCGGTTCCGGTAACCTCGATCTCCCGAAGGAAGAGCTTGATGTCTTCTTTGCCGTCACCGTCGAGATCGACCAGCCGCTCCTCCCCGGAGGTCATGACTATCCTCCCCTGAGGAGAATTGAGGGCGAGGGAATCGTCGACCCGGACTAAGACGAGGCGGTGGATTTCTTCCCCCGTCTCGACGAGGAGAGTATCACCCTCCGCGAATTTTCGCTCCACTATCTCGTCTCTGATCTGATATACGGCCCCTGCCTCCTCCGCCTCACTTACCGGCTCGGGTTCCGCCTGAGCGGTTTCCCGGCCGTTTTTATCCCGCATTGCCGGGACGGCGAAGTAGATTCCCACGCCTATTCCCGCGAGGAGGACCACCGCGATAAGGGTAAACCACAACGGCTTCCGGTTGGGTTTCTGAATGAGCTCATCCATGGGAAGGGGCTGCTCCTGGATCTTGAAGCTCTTGTAGAGTGAGAGTATCTCGTCGGCTGAGAGCCCTAGTGTTTCCGAATAGGTACGGAGAAAACCGATAATGTAGGGCTCTCCGGGGAAAACGTCGAAATCCTCCTGCTCGAGGGCAACGATAAACCGCTTCGCTATATTGGTTTCCCGGGCGATCTCCTCGATGCTCTTCCCCATTTCCTCTCGAGCGGATTTAAGCTTTTCACCAATTGCATCCATAGTCGTCAGCCCTCGGGATCGAACAGAAAATTGTTGAACACATTCGCGGAGGCCGGTGATTCGTATTGAAACCGGGCGTCGGGAATGTTACGGTTGATAATTATATTGGTAAAATCGAATTGGATGTTTTCGTATCCTCCGGTAACTCCGACTATCCTCCGGATGAGTCCGTTTTCACCCACCGATATCTCGAGCTGTCTGAAACCTTCGTCGGTGGATTTCCACTCGAGCTTCAGCTTGATCACCATCTCCTCGCTCTCCTCGTCGAGGGGAACCGGATCGGGACCGGAGAGATAGGCTATGGAGTAGTTCCTTTTCAGGAGATTGAGTCCCTGGCTGCTCGCCATGGAAGCCAGGGTCGCGCTGCTGTGCCTCTTGATGCTTTGCTGCATGATCACGCTGTGGGCGGGAATGTAGATCGTGAGAAGCTCCCCGTCTAAGGCGAGGACCTGTTCCTCCGGTTCGGAGAAGTTGATCCTCAGGAGGTTCGGGTTCTTATAGTAGACGGTTCCCGTCACAGCCTCTTCCTCCCGGGTAATGGTCAATCGCGCCTCGTAATCATCCACCCGGCCGTACCGCTCGGAAATGGAATTGAAATAATCGTTCGCCGTCATAATTTCCTGTGCCGAAACCGCCCCGGCGAGGCAGCAGAAAACGATCACCGTTGTGAGTAAAAATCTATATCGTATCAATTTAGCCGTTCTTCCGCCCAATTTTTCTTTCATCTTACTCATTGTATCACCTTTGTCAAGAAATACCGACGTCCCGGTCTTCCGCGAACCGATTTACCAGATATTTGAGGTATTCATTCCGGAGCTTAAGCGGTGTTTTGCAGTCTAAGCAGTGAAATCGTCCTTCCTCGAGGCCCTCCACGGCGCAGCCTATGCAGTAAACCCTCCCGCATTCGGGGCATTCTCCGGCGGGGCTCTCCCGAGGCGGCTCCCCGACTAAGGTAAAGCTTCCCATATCGGGTATGTCCCGGGGCGCCCACCACTCCCTGCCGCAGGAGCTGCACGCGAACATGATCCGGGTTTTTTCACGAAGGGTCGACCGGAGTCTCTTCCCCCTCTCGGTTTCCGCCGCGGTGGCATGCTCCAGGAGGAGCTCCTCCGCCTCCGCGTGTCTGCCCCGGGTCATCAGGAGCTCTGTGAGATTGAGGACCAGCTCTCGAGCCGCGTCCTCCTTCCCGAGTCCCTCCCGGTATGCCGACTCGGCCCTTTGGTGCTCCCCCTTCATCCATGCGAGGTTGCCGATGAGATTATACACCTCGGCGGAGGGTTCCTGCTCTAGAGCGGTGCTGAGCATCTCATCGGCCCGGGAGAACAGGTCGAGCTCGGTGTAGGCCGCGGCCGAATTCAAAAGGAGATCGACGTTTTTGGGATCCTGTTTTCTTCCCCGCTCGTAACACTCCACCGCCTCCTCGTAACGGCCGAGCCGGGTCAAAAGATTTCCCCGGTGGTTCTGGATTGCCGGGTTGTTTGAATCCGGGAGTACCTCGAGGGCCCGTACGGTATCTCCCCGGAGAAAGAGGGCCTCGGAATAGTTGAGAAGTATGGGAACCGCTTCTTCCTCGATCTCGAGGGCCTTCTCGAAGCGTGAAACCGCCCGGTCCTCTTCTCCCCGGGCGAGATACATCATTCCCTCGAGGTTCATTAACCAGGGATCTTCCGGGGCAAGCTCGGAGGCCCGCCTCAAGGGCTCTTCCGGGTCCTCCCCGAGCCGGAAGAGGAGCTCCGCGTATTTGAACCAAAAGAGATAGTACCCCTCCTCGAGCCGGAGGGCCCGTTCGAGGAGCCGCCGCGCCTCGGGATCGTTTCCCTTCCGCGTCTCCATCAACGCCTGAAGATAGATGACCCCGCTCTCGTCGTATCCCTCCGCGATCAGTGCTTCGAAGATCCGTGACGCCTCGTCGTATTTCTCCTCCTGAAAGAGCATCTTTCCCTCGAGGGCCCGATATCGGCTGTCATCCGGGTCGAGGTCTCGTAAAATTGGAAGCAGGAGGGAAACGTCGTCGTAATTACCGCTTCGAAACAGGAGCCGGGCGGCCCCTAGGTAATCTTGGAAGCTCGCCTCAGGCTCTCCGAGTCGTTCCCTGGTCCTTCCCGCATTCATCCGGTACACCGGAGTCTCCGGGTCGAGGTCCGCCGCCTTTTCATACGCCTCAGCGGCGTCTTCCAACCGGTCGAGCCCGTAATAGACGTTTCCGAGAAGATTGGTGAGAACCGAATCGGCGGAAGCCGTCCCGGAACCCTCGAGAAAATCCTTGAGCTCTTCGAGTCGGCCGAGGGTGTACAGGAGGTCCGCCTTCATACGCGTAAACGCGGTATCCCCGGGATCCTCCTCGAGACCCGCCTCCGCCGCCTCGAGAGCTTCCTCGTAGAGACCGGCGGCGATGAGGGATTCGGTCAAGAGAACTATCTCGTCCCTATCCAGCTTTCTCTCGGCGGCCGCCCGTTTCAACTGCACTAAGGCGGCGGAGAACTGTCCCGTCCCGAAGAGAGATCGGGCAAGGTCGATCCTCCTGTCAGGATCCACGGGGAGGAGTTCTTTCCAGCGGAAATACTGGGCCTCTACGTGGAGAGGGAGGGAATCTATGACCAGCTCGTCTAAGAAGAACCGGGCTTTTTCCGCTTCATCGTAGTTCTGCGCGGCGAAACAGACGTATCCCGCATCGACGGTATCGTCCTCGATCTCCGCAACCCAGGTATCGTCGAGGCAGAAGACGAACCGTGTGTCCCGGGCGATGATCCGTATGGAGCCCCCCGTTTCGGTGATGCGGGGGCACGGAGTCCAGGGAATCAGTTTTCGAGGATTTCCGTTGAAGACCACGTCGAACCGGAAGTACCCCCGATTGGAGACGAGAAAGTAGTAATAGGTTGTCTCGGAAGCGTAGCGGAAGAGAAAGCCGACCGCGGAATATCCATTTTCATCACCGAAGGAGACGTTTCCCTCCAAAACGAAGTCCCGGTATCGGTAGTAGGCGCTCTCCGCCCAGGCGAAGAGGTTCCTCTTCTTGAGACGGAGTTCGAAACACTCCTCACCGAAAGAGGCGGAATAGTCGAGAGCATCGGCGGGAATCAGCCGTCTACTCTTTTTTCGGGTCTTAAGCCTTGAAAAATCGGTCTCCCATCGCTCTTTGACAATGTCGTTGGGATTATAGTGTGGTTTCTTGAATCGTCTGAAGAGACGCCGCAGCCATCGCATCGGGGGCAGTATACGTATTGCTCCGTGTCATTGCAAGCCGGCCGGTCCGCGCGGACCGGCCCGGTCGTCCCTGATCCTACTCAGCTCTTGAATCCGGTCCCGAATATCCGCGGCGAGCTCGTACTCCTCGGCGTCTACCGCCTCCTCGAGCTCCGCCTTGAGCTCTTCGATGGGATCGTCTTTGTTTTCGTCGATCTGGCTCAAGGTCGACTTGAGATACTGAATGGACCTGAGCTTCTCGAACCGGAAAGCCGGGCTGTCGATTTCCTCCATCTTATCGATGGTTTCGATAGCGTTCTGAAGGGTCTCCGAGGCGATCTTCTTCATGTTCTGATTGATGGAAATCATAGCCCGGCTGACCGCATTCATCCGATAGATATAGGGTTTGTACTGGAGAATGCTCAACGCTTCCGCCTCTTGCTCGGTGTACTTTTCGACGAGGTCGCAGATTTCGAGATTGTGCTCGGTATCCCTTACCGTCCGTTCATGATCCCCGAGTTGAAAGAGATGGAGATACCTGTAGTAGTAGAGAATTCCTTCGCTCTGCAGGAGGAGAAAATCCTCCTGGGAGATACTGAACCCCTCGTCGTTTCCCTGCTTGAGGATGTAATCGCTCAGGTCCGATTTTATCTTTTCGAGCATGGTCTCCATGCCGAAGGGGCGTACCTCGTCGGGCCTTCCGTCGAGCTCGTACTGCTCGATACCGAGGGGGAGGCGGACCTGCATTATCCTTCGTCCCCCGGCGAGATCAACGATACGGATATTGTCCTCGGGATCGTAAGGCCATTCGTTCAATATGTCCGTCAAGTCTCGTTCCATAGCGTCCCTCTGCAGATACTCTACTGCGGCTACCATTATATCCAATAGGAGGCAGATTGCAAAGAACCGCTTTCCTTCGTATCTTAGGAACATGGAAGATGTACAAGTAATATCCCTCGGGGGATCCATCGTGGCCCCCGACGCGGTGGACACCGATTTCATCCGCCGTTTCAGAGACACGGCCCGACGTTTTTTAGACGGCGGAAAGGACAGAAAGCTCATCCTGGTCGTCGGCGGCGGCGCACCGGCAAGGCGGTATCAGCGGGGGTATCGGGACCTCACCGAGACCCCCGACGCGGAAGAGCAGGACTGGATCGGCATCTACGCCACCCGTTTGAACGGACGCCTCTTGAAGGCAATCTTCGCCGATAGATGCCCGGACGATTTAGTCACCGACCCCCATGCGGACATCCCTTTCTCAGGCAGGGTTCTGGTGGCGGCGGGATGGAAGCCCGGATTCTCCACCGATTATGACGCGGTCCTCTTAGCCGAGCGGTTCGGAGGGAGGCGGGTCATCAACCTTTCCAACATCAAGAAGGTCTACACCGCCGACCCGAAGACGAACCCCGGTGCGGAACCGTTGGATTCGATGAGCTGGGCCGATTTTCGCCGACTCGTGGGAGACGAATGGTCTCCGGGAAGCAACCTCCCCTTCGATCCGGTGGCGGCAAAGAAATCGCAGGAGATGGGACTGACCGTGGTAGTCGCCGAGGGGGCAAATCTCGAAAACACCGAGGCGATACTCTTGGATAAGGAATTCGAAGGAACGGTTATCGGCCCCGATTAATCCTCTCGACGGTCCGCCTACCAGCGGATGAGATTTCCCCCGTAGGTGAGTCCGCCGCCGAAACCGATGGTCAGGATCAGATCGCCCCGCTCGAGGAGATCTTTCTCGATCATTTCGGTCAGGGCCAGGGGAATACTCGCCGCGGAGGTGTTAGCGTACTCCTCGATGTTGACGTAGAACTTCTCGTAGGGCATTGCCATGCGCTTGGCCGCGGCCTCGATGATCCGGGTGTTCGCCTGGTGCGGTACTACGTACTTGATATCGTCGTGGCCGACCCCGTTTCGCTCGCAGAGGACTTTTATCGTATCGCAAAGAGCCCGTACCGCGAAGGTGTAGACCTGCCGGCCGTTCATCTTGAGATAGAGGTCCTCCTCGGCGGTATTTATGTGAAAGGTAGACCGCGATCCGCCTGCTTTCCGGATCAGATGTTTCGCCCCCGCCCCCTCGGCCCGGAGGAAGGAGTCGATGATGTTGCTCGTCTCGTTGTCCTCGTTCGGGACGACCAGGGCGGCCCCGGCTCCGTCGCCGAAGAGGACGCTGTCCCGGTCGTTCCAATTGGCTATACGGGAAAGGGTCTCCGCCCCGATGACCAGCACCCTCCGGGCCGAGCCCGCGACGATGAAGTTCTTCGCCGTCTCCAAGCCGTAGATGAAGCTCGTACAGGCGGCAAGGAGGTCCATGGCCCCCGCGTTCATAGCGCCGAGCCGGTCCTGGATGATACACGCGGTGGAGGGAAATCCGGGATAATCGGGAGAGGCGGATCCCACGATGATGAGATCGATCTCATCGGGGCTCATCCCCGACGCATCGAGAACCCGTTGTGCCGCTTCGACACCGAGATCGGAAGTTGCTATATGATCGTCCGCAATATGCCGATAACGTATACCAGTGTGTGATCGAATCCACTCGTCCGAGGTGTCCAGTGTCTGCGCGAGTTCGTCGTTGGAAACACGCCGCGGAGGAACGTACGAGCCTATGGACCGGATATACACATTCATTTTCGCACTCCTTGTGTGGGCTGGCTTGGACGACTATAAGAGATAAACCAGTGAGGGGTCAAGGGCGAGGGAATGCGGGGTTTTGACAATAATGTGGTAAAAAAGTACCATTTTTAGGGGATAAAATATGAGCCTGATCGGCGTTATTTCGACGGACGAAGAACTCAACACGGTCATTCGGGAGGAATTCGAATCGACTCCCGACGGGGAGTACATCCTCCGCTTTCCCGAGGAGGAGAAAGATATCCTCGAGCTCCTCAATTTCGATCTTCCCGAAATCGTCATAATCAACTTCGCGGACCGGGTCATTCCCCTGAAGAAACTCCTCGCCCTCATCCAGGAGGATGCCTGGCTCCATAACTTCGGAATTATCGGGATCTACAACCAGGACGAGACCACCGAAGAAGAAATCCAGGAGCGGTACAAGGATTTGAACATCCTCGCCATGATCGATCCGCCTCGTCTCAGATCCCACGTTGTAAAATGCGCCCAAATAATAGAACAGAACCGGCAAATCATCTTTCACCGGGAGCTCGAGGACAAGCTGATGGAGCGGGCCTCCGGATCTTTCACTATCGAGAACGACGTCCTCGCCGTGAGTGTCTACGCGAGCATCGCCGCTACCATCCTCCTCCAGCGGGGCTTGATCAAGGCGGATTCCAAGATGCACCTTCAGCTCTGTTTGTCCGAGCTCATCATCAACGGTGTCGAGCACGGTAATTGCGGCATAACCTACGAAGAAAAGAGTGAGGCCCTCGAGCGGGGCCTCAGCATGGTGGAGCTCGTCGAAAAAAAATGTCAGTCCCCGGAGGTCGCCGAAAAGAGGGTCCATTTCGAATGGGAAATCCGCCGGGACGCTTCTCAGTTCATTATTCGGGACGAGGGTGAAGGATTCGACGTCAGGGGCTTGCAGAAAAAGATCCGGGAAGAAGGCCCCTACTCACTCCATGGAAGGGGCATCCGTATGGCCCGGATGTTCGCCCATAAGCTGTACTACAATACAAGGGGGAATGTGGTCGTCCTCATCATCAGGCACGAACGCACCGCCGTCCGAGGAACTCCCGCGGGGTTCTCCGGCGAGGAGGCCGTAACCGTACATCCCGGGGAGGTCATCTTCGACGAAGGGGAGAGCAGCGATTTCCTCTACTATATCGCCAGCGGCCGCTTCGCGGTGTTCTACAACGAGATGAAGGTGGGCGCCCTCGGTCCCGAGGATATTTTCGTGGGAGAGATGTCGTTCCTCTTGAACAACCGGCGGAGCGCCACCGTGAGGGCCGAAACCGAGGGGAAGCTCGTGAAGATCTCCCGGCGCGCCTTCGTTACGGTCATCAAAGAATACCCCCACTACGGGATCTTCCTCTCCAAGCTCCTAGCGCGGAAGCTCGTCCGGGCCAACAACCGCAACTCAGCGGTCCTCTCTCCCGACGTGTAAGCGCGGAGAATATCCCTATCCGTTCTAATCGAGCATCAGAGCTATTTCGGTCAAAGACCCCGCCCGGACGGTACAGGTGATTGTTTTAGGCGGCTCTCCCCGGTCGTAGAGGGCATTTGTATAGACCCACCGGTCTCCTTGCCGATAGTGGGGCTCCCCCAGGACCCTCACCAACCGATCCCCGGACATCCCTACTCCGATACCGAAGGGAAGGCGGTACCTTCCCGAGGTGATAACAAGGGATGTTACAAATTCTTCACCCGTGGAGACCGCCTCGTAGAATCGAACGCCCATGCCGGGATAAACGTAGCGGTGGATAACGTCGGTTATCTCGGGATGATGAATGTTCGGGGTCTCCGCCCTCTCCCGCTCGGCGGGCGGACCGTGGACCGATTCCACCGTCCGCCGGTCGGCCCCCGGTACGGGAAAGAAAAACCCCTCGGTAAGCCGGAGGACCCGCGCATAGAAGAGGTCGAAAAACGCTATGTCATCGTGACGGAGCCACCCCTCCCTGCCGTCCTCGAGCACCGCGTGGTAAAACGTTTCGACATCCTCAGGCGCACCGCCGCCGGACCCTATGTCGTCGAGTCTGAGATAGGCTTCGCTTCGGACAAGAGCCGCGGCTTCCCCCTCACCCCGAGGGGACTCGGTAAGAACGACCGGCCCCTCCCCGGAACGAACGGCGGCGTACACCGGGAGCGCGGCGATGTCGGCCTCGTCCGCCCAGCCGCCCGGAGAGGCATCGGGGCCGGGGGTAACGAAGATATAACGCCGCTCGGACATGGAAACCGCCGAACGGATGTAGACGAGTTCTCCCGGTTCAAGGGTTCCGGCCTTTCCGGCCGGGCCCACTCCTGCGGGATTCGCCGGGGTGAGTTTTACCGGCCGGATTGTCAAGGCCCAGCGGCCGACCCTCTCCTCTGCGGCTGCGACTCCGGCGGTTTCGCCAACCGCGATTTTATCCCCGGTTCCCACGCTTGCGCACCCGTTAAAAAAACCGGTGAGAATGAAGGCGGCGGTGATTACCCCGAGACGGCGGACCCCGATCCGCCGTGCCGCCGTAAGACTTTTTACCCTGCGATCGCCGGCCGCCACGGTATACCTCAGCCTCCGAAGACCGGAACTATGGAGAGGAGGATTCCCGCGGCCACCGCGGAGCCTATGACCCCGGCCACGTTCGGCCCCATGGCGTGCATCAGCAGATAGTTCTGCTGATTCGCCTCGAGCCCCACCTTATTGGCCACCCGTGCCGCCATGGGAACGGCGGAGACCCCCGCCGCACCGATAAGGGGATTTATCGGCTTCTTGGAGAGCCTGTTCATGAGCTTCGCCATGAGAAGTCCGGTGGCGGTGCCGATGCTGAAAGCGACCAATCCCAGGACGAGGATTCCGATCGTCTCGACGGTCAGAAACTTGTCCGCCTGGAGCTTCGATCCCACGGCGAGGCCGAGCATAATGGTCACGATGTTGATGAGCTCGTTCTGAGCAGTCCGGGAGAGCCTCTCAGCGACTCCGCACTCCTTAATCAGGTTTCCGAACATGAGCGCCCCTATCAAGGGGGTCGCGCTCGGCAGTAAGAGGATACAGAGCCCCAATACCGCGATGGGGAAGACGATCCTTTCGGTCTTGGACACCGGCCTCAGCTGCTCCATCTTGATCATCCGTTCCTTCTTGCTGGTCAACGCCCGCATGATGGGGGGCTGGATGATCGGGACCAAGGCCATGTACGAATACGCCGCCACCGCGATAGAGCCCAGGAGCTCCGGGGACAGGCGTGAGGCGAGGAAAATCGCCGTCGGGCCGTCCGCACCTCCGATAATCCCGATGGACGCGGCGTCGGCCAGGGAAAAGTCGAACCCCAGAAAGCCCAAGACATCGGTCAACGCCAGCGCTCCGAGGAGGGTGGTGAAAATCCCGAACTGCGCCGCCGCCCCCAAGAGTGCGGTCTTGGGATTCGCGATCAGCGGTCCGAAGTCGGTCATCGCCCCCACCCCCATGAATATGAGGAGGGGAAACAGTCCTCCCTCGATCCCGAATCCGTATATCTGGCCGATGAATCCCCCGAACTCCTGGACCACCTCGGCCCCGACCACCTTGGTCACGGTGAGCTTGGCGATCTCCGCTAAAGGTATGTTCGCGAGTATTCCCCCGAAACCGATGGGAATCAGCAGGAGGGGCTCGAACTGCTTGGCGATTCCGAGGTAGATGAGCACGAGTCCCACCACGATCATGACAGCCTGGCCCCAGGTGAAGTTGATAGCTCCTACGGTCTGGAAAAAGCTGCCTAGTGCTCCCGCTATGTCCATGCTTGTATACCTCTCCTATCAGGAGATGACCGCGAGGACGGTTCCGGCTTGGACCTGGTCTCCCTGTTTCACCTCGATGGATTCGATCGTGCCCGCCGCGGGCGAGTAGATTTCGGTTTCCATTTTCATGGATTCCAAAACCATGATAACGTCGTTTTCCTTCACTTCGGTCCCGGGCTGCGCGACGATTCGAAGAACCAGACCCGGGAGGGGCGCTTCGACCTTCCACCCGTCTCCCGACGGTGCGGGCGCCTTGGCTGCGGGTTTCGGTGCGGGTTTCGGCGCGGGCTTGGCGGCCGGCTTCGGCGCGGACGCCTTGGCCGCGGGTCTCGGTGCCGACGGTCGGGGCGCCGACGGCCGGGGCGCCGCGGGTTTCGGTCCCGCCGCGGGGGAGCCCCCTGAGGCCCCTTCCTGAACCGCTACATCGTAGGCGACGCCGTTGACAACGGCCTGATTGCCTTCGATGTGGACATCGTACGGAGTTCCGTTGATGATAACTGTGTAATCCATAATACCCTCTTTTTGTGATGATACTTTTTTATCTGCTTCTTCCTCACTCTTCTTCCGGACGCCGACCTTGGCCTCTCCCTTGAGGTAGGCAATTCCCTTCTCCTTGCAGGTGGCGGCGATAAAGATGTTCTCGTCGGTTATGGGAAGATCCGCTTCCTTGAGCATGGCCTTAGCCGCTTCCGATCCCTTTGTGGGGTCCTCGTCGTTGATGTCGACGACTTTTTTGGTTGTAGGCTCGAGGCCGAGCTGATCTCCGGCGAGCTTGACGATTTCCGGATCCGGCTCGATCGGGGTCTTTCCGAAATAGCCTAAGACCATCTTGCCGTACCCTTCCGCGATCTTCTTCCAGGGACCGATCATGACGTTGTTGAAGGCCTGCTGAAAGTAGAACTGGGACACCGGGGTAACCGAGGTCCCGAAGCCGCCCCGTTCCACGACCTCGCCCATGGCGGCGGCCACCTCGGCGTACTTGTCGAGGAGACCGTTGTCCCTCATCATCTGAGTGTTCGCGGTCAAAGCCCCGCCGGGCATCGGCGAGAAGGGAATAAGCGGTTCGACCGATTTGGCCTCCGGCGGCATGAAGTAGTCCTTCATGCAGTCTTTGAAGACCTCTTCCGCCTTCATGACTTTCTTGATATCCACTCCGAGGTCGTACTCGGTTCCCCTCAAGGCGTGCCACATCGTGATGACGTCGGGCTGACAGGTTCCGCCCGATACGGGTGCTAAAGAGAGGTCGATCTGGTCCGCTCCCGCCTCTAACGCGGCCTTGTAGCCGACAATACTGATACCCGCGGTCTCGTGGGTATGGAAGGTAATGTGTTTGTTCTTGCCGAGAAGCTCCCGGGCCTGCTTGATCGTCTCATAGACCTTCGAGGGGACCGCTGTACCGGATGCGTCCTTGAAGCACACCGAATCGCAGGGAATTCCCGCGTCGAGTATTTCCTTCAGGGTGTCGATATAGAACCCGGCGGTATGGGAGCCGCTTGCCCCGGGGGGAAGCTCCATCAAAGTGACACAGACCTCGTGCTTGAGTCCGGCGTCGACGATACACTGCCCGCTATAGATAAGGTTATTGACATCGTTCAAGGCGTCGAAATTTCGGATAGTGGAGATTCCGTGTTTCGCGAAGAGCTCCGCGTGGAGCTTGATGATATCCCGGGGCTGTGAGTCGAGTCCCACCACATTGACCCCCCTGGCCAAGGTCTGGAGGTTTGCCTCGGGCCCGGCGGCCTCACGAAAGGCTTCCATCATAGCGAAAGCGTCTTCGTTGCAGTAGAAGTAGAGGGACTGGAACCGTGCACCGCCTCCCGCTTCGAAATGATCCATCCCCGCATCCACCGCGGCTTCGACCGCCGGAAGGAAATCCTTGGTAAAGACCCGCGCCCCGAAGACCGACTGAAAGCCGTCCCGGAACGCCGTTACCATGAATTTGACTCTCTTCTTCATTATGCCATCCTCTGTTTAGCTGGTTTTTTTATAGGAGGTCACGGCGGCTACGGCCGCGGCGACTTCTCGAGAATTCCCCTTCGGTACGGTGCCGCCCCCCGCGGCGATCGCCGCTAAAGCCGCGGCAACATCGTCCTTACCCGCAGCGCTTACCGAAGGGAGGACTCCTCCACTGTGAACGTACATGGCCAAGGCGGCGGCCACAGCGGAGAGATCCTCCTCTTCGTACGCTTCCTCATGCTCTCGTGCTTCCGGTACAGGTGCTTCAGCCGCCTTCGCTTCCCTTCGTGCGCTTATCCGCCCGATGATGCGGGACATAATCGTCATAAGGAGAACGAGGATCCCTAAGAAGAGAAAAACAATGACCATTCCGACTATTGTGAGTGTAAGCCCCTGTCCTAACACAAAAAGCTCCTCTACTGTTCTTTTTTACTTATCCACTTTCCCGCCGGCCGGAGCCTGCGGTAGGCCAATCTTAAAGGTTCCGAAGCACTATTTCAAGTCCGAATAGTCCTTTTCGAGCTATTTTAGAATCGCCCCTACAGAACCGCCTCGCCGCTGAACACCGGCACGAGTTTACCCCCCACCCGAAGAAGGAGTGAGCCGTCGGCACCGATCCCTTCCGCGGTTCCGGTCACCGATTCCCCCGATTCAGGATCACCCAGGCTGACCGAGTACTCCTCTCCCCGGCGCCACAACAAATCTTCCGCCTCCTCGGCGATTCGTTCCGTCTCGAAGGACTCTTTGAGGCGATCCAGGATTATCGGAAGAAGCTCGAGGGGCGCCCGGACCTTCCCGCCGTGCTCCAGGGCAAGGGATGTAGGACCGCCTTCGGCGGCCGCGGCCGCGATATTCGGAAAGCTCCTCTGGGAAACATTGAGGCCGATACCGGTCACCAACCAGCCCCGGGACTTTCTGCAGAGGATTCCCGCGCATTTCCGTCCGGAAATCAAGAGATCGTTCGGCCACTTGATCCGGGGGCTCAGTCCGAGATCTTCTCTTGCGAAGCGGGCGAGCCCCGCCGCGGCCGCCAAGGGAAGAAGGGTCACCGGAAACCGGACCGCCTTTTCGGCAAGAAGGAGAGAGAAGAGAAGACTCTCCCCGGGAGGAGAATGCCACACCCGTCCGGCAATCCTGCCGATTCCCCTGTTTTGAAACCCCGCGGACAGAACGGTACCGGGAACCGGCGCCTCCTCCGACGGGGAACCCGCGCGGCCCGCGGCACCGTCGCCGCGGTCGCCTTTTAGGAGCCGCGCGGCGTCTTCCATGGTCGAGCCGGTGGAGAAGGCGTGATAGACAGGCCCCCCAAAGGGATTGGGCACGTCGAGAAGACGGTAGCCGCCGGCTATAAACTGAACCATCTAATATCCTACTTAAATCCTATATACCGGTTCCAAATGAGAGTAAAATTGCTTTTCAGCCGCTCCCCCGGAGGATCCCCCCGCCGAGGAGATACTCCCCCGAATAGAAGACGGCGCTCTGCCCGGGGGTCACCCGGGCCCCTTCGGCGAGCTCGACAAAACCCTCCCGTCCGTCGCCGGGATAGGCCCTGCACTCCCGGTCCCCGGCGTTGTACCTGACCTGGACGGTACAGTCCACGGACGGGGGAAGGGGATCGATAAACCAGTTACAGTCCCTGATGTGAAAGGTTCGGCTTTTCCCCTCATCGGCCCGGCCGACCACGATCCGGTTACGCCCCGGTTCGATACGGACGACGTACCAGGGACCGTTGCCGAGACCCAGCCCCTTTCTCTGCCCCGGGGTGTAGTAGACGTATCCCCGATGCTTTCCGAGGACTCTTCCGGAGGTATCGACTATCTCCCCCTCCTCGAAGGGGTTCTCGAGACCGCTGTGCTCACGAAGGAACTCACCGTAGTCTCCGCCGGCGAAGCAGGCGTCCTGGCTCTCCCTGACCGATCCGCTCGGAAGACCCAAGACGCGGGCTTCCTCCCGGATATGCCGCTTCTCGTATTCTCCCAAGGGAAAACGGAGGTACGGCAACCGCTTCCGGGGAATCCGGTAGAGCATGTAGGACTGGTCCTTGGTCCGGTCGACCGCCTTCCGCAGGAAATACCCGTCCTCGGTTAGTTCGAGGCGTACGTAGTGACCTGTCGAGAAGTAGAGGGGTGAATCCACGGCAAGGCGATCCTCCGACCGGAGGATGTCCGCGAGCCGGTCCACGTATACGGTAAACCGGACCCGCTCGTTGCACCTGACGCAGGGATTAGGGGTTTCCCCCTCGATGTAGGTGTCCACGAAATCTCCGACCACCGCCTCGGTGAAGAGCTCCTCCAGGTCAACCTGGTAATAGGGGATGTCTAAATACTCGGCAACGCCCCGGGCCCGCGCCAGGGTCTCCCGGGTACAACAGGTCGATTCCGGATAAAGAAAATGGCTGCTGCCCACGATATCCCATCCGGCACGATGCAGATACACCGCCGCCATTGCCGAATCGACCCCGCCGCTCAAGGCCACCGCCAAAAGTCCGGGCTTCGAACACTCGGACACTGTTACAGCTTCTCCGTCCGGATGAGTCCGGCATCCTTGTCGAGACGGAATCTGATATGATTCATGGCCTCTTGAACGAAGTAATCGGTATGACAGATGTCCACGGTCGTTCCCGGATACACCGTTCCCCGAACCTCGATTATCGCGTCTTCGTCCTTGTTTATCTTCTCTAAGAACTCGTTCATCTTTTCCACGAGGCCGCTCATGACCTCCCGCATCCGCTCCCTTAAGCTTTCGAGCTGCCGGGTCGGGTTCGACTGATACATCTCGTCTATCTTTTGAAGCTTCAGGTAGAGGGAGAGGTGCTTTCTCTTGGTCTTGTCCAGTCCCTTTTGACTCTCGAAATCGACGCCGCACTGGACATAGGTATGAACATAGGCCTTGTTTCCGATATCTCCGGACGAAATGCCGTGAACGGCCGAGACCTCTCCCCCGACGATCTTTCCGTGGTCGCCCAAAACAATCCGGTCCATGCACTTGACGGTGCTGTTCACCATGCTGCCCTGGACCGTAAGGCGGCCCCGGTTCTTGATGTCGCAGTTCTCGAGAAACTTCGCCTGCACCTCGCCGCCTACCCGGATCTTCCCGGGACCACGGCCGATGACCCCCGTCTTGACGATAAAATCCCGGTTCGCGGCGATCTCGGTGGCCTCTACCGTTTCGTTACAGTAGACCGATCCCCCGGCGAAAACCTTGAAACCCTCCCGTATTTCTCCGGAGATCAGAACGTCCCCGGGGAAAATGATGTGCCCCGTGTGATAGTCCACGTTTCCCTTGATTTCGAGGAGTTCTTTGACGGTGAGTCTATTATTCTCTATCGAGAAGAGTCCGGGCTTTTCGGCCCGGACGGTTCCCTCTTCGAGACGGGTGTTCTCCCCCGGTTCATAGGCGTCGACCGTGCTCTTCTCCGGCGGCCGGGAAACACCTGTAACCGTCATTCCCTCTTCCCCCTCGGAGGGCTCGATCCACCGGGCTATCGGCTCGTCCTTCCGGACTAAAACGAAGGGATGGACGGCGCGGTGATTCACCCGTGCTCCCTCCTCGGCGGGCTTTCCCCGGGGACCGGTCAGCCGCGGAGGTATCTCGTAATGGCCGGGAACCTCGTTCACCGGAGGCTTCCCCCGGGCGATGACCACTCCGGTCACCTTCTTTCTCTCGGTGTTGCAGGCAAAGACGGTTTCCTTGATCCGGTCGAGGTCGACACCGTAGGTAATTCCTTCGGAGCCGAGGAGATTCTCCGCGTAATCGGGGTTAAGGGGTGCTCCTTCTCCGATTGCCGGGTGAAAGTCTCCGAAGACCTTCATTCCGTCCTCGGTTGTCTCGAGCTCGATGAAGCCGTCCCTCCGTCTGCCCGCCAGGGCATCGGGATCGATATGGTCCATACGGAATTATGAAAAAAAACAGAAAAAAAGAAAATACCCCCCTCACTATATTGCATATTTATACGATAATATTGTATAAATATGCAATGAAAGAGCGATTGTCCCGCTTGAAAATGATAAAAGAGGTCATCCGGACCGAGAGAATCGACAGCCAGGAGGCGCTCCTCGACCACATCCGGCGGCGGGGATACTCGGTGACCCAGGCGACCTTGTCCCGGGACCTGAAATTCCTTAAAGTGGGAAAGATCCCCGACGGAACGGGGGGATTTTTCTACCGCCTCCCCGAACGGGAAATCGAAAAGGAAACGGAGACCGGGTTTCTTAACGACCTAGAGCGGGGGTTTATCAGCCTCGTTTTTTCGGGAAATCTCGGGGTCCTGCACACCATGCCGGGCCACGCCAACAGCGTCGCCTTCGCCCTGGACAATCTCGAGTTTCCTCAGATCTTAGGAACCATCGCCGGGGACGACACCATCCTTCTGATACTCAAGGAGGACGGTGACCCCCGGGATCTGGAACATGAGCTCGCCGAAAAAATACCGGCACTGGAGTTGGAGATATGAGCATACGCGCAGCAATTTTAGGAATCACCGGATATACCGGAATGGTCCTCACCCGCCTCCTCGCGGAGCATCCGGAGGTCGGGGACATAATCCCCGTAAGCTCGTCACGGCCGGGAGAGACCTTGACCGCCCTCGATCCCGGGTTAGCACGCCTCGTCGGAAAAAAATGCGGCACCGCCGAAGGGCGGACCGTAGACGCCGCGTACGCGGTCGATGCGGGCCCGGATGTGGTCTTCGCCGCCCTGCCTCACCTGGCGTCGGCCAAAATCCTCGAGCCCTTCTACGGAAAGACGGTGATCATCGATCTCTCAGCCGATTTCAGGCTCAAGGATCCGGCTGTCTTCGAGCGGGCCTACGGACAGGCCCCTCCGCGGCCGGACCTCCTGCCGCGGGCGGTGTACGGATTAGCCGAGGTCTATCCCCGGGAGATAGCCGGGGCGGACCTGATCGCCAATCCGGGCTGCTACCCAACCGCGAGCCTCCTTCCCCTGATTCCCCTCCTCGAGAACCGTCTTATTGGGGGGCGGATCATCATCAACGCCCTCTCGGGTATTTCCGGGGCGGGGAAGAAGGCCAGGGAAAACCTCCTGTTCTGCGAGAGGAGCGAGAACACCGGCCCCTATTCTCCCGGAAAGAGCCACCGCCATACACAGGAAATCCAGCAGGAGGTAACCCTAACCGATCCGGCCGCGGAGGTCTTCTTTACCCCCCATCTCGTTCCTCTGAAGCGGGGAATGGAGATAACCACCGTGATGGAGCTCAAAGACGGATCGGCGGCGGTCGGCGACGCCCTGAGCGAGGCCTACGGGGAGTGCCCCTTCGTGGAAGTGCGGGAGGACTCCCTTCCCGAGAGCCGAAACGTGTGGGGGTCGAACCGCTGCGATATCGGCTGGTACGTCGAAGGATCACTCCTGTTCCTCTTTTCGGTCATCGACAACCTGATGAAGGGGGCCTCCGGGCAGGCGGTACAGAACATGAATCTCCGGTTCGGCTTCGACGAAACAGCGGGGCTCCCGGTCCACGGAGAGCTGTAACATGAAGGAACGCACGGTAACCGTCAAGATCGGCGGGAGAGCCGCCTCGGACAAGACAGTCCTTGCACGCCTCGCCGAAGAGATAGGAAGGTTGAAAAAGGATATGGACATCATCCTCGTCCACGGGGGAGGCGCCGAAGTCTCTAAGGTGACCAAGATCTTCGGCCTCGAGCCGGTTTTCCGCGACGGAGTGCGGATGACGAGCCCCGAGGAAATGGACATCGTGGATATGGTCTTAGCCGGAAAGATGAACAAGTACTTGGTCCGCCTCTTCAATCTCTACACCGCCGCCGTGGGATTAAGCGGCTCCGACGGCCGGCTGTTCACCGGAAAATGCCTCCACTGCGGGGACGATGAGACCACGTGTACCGGTTCCATCACCGCCGTGAATCCCCAGCTCATCGAGATCCTCATCGAATCGGGCTTTCTCCCGGTGGTCTCCTCCACCTCCATGGATGAAGAGGGACTACCTTTAAACATCAACGCCGATGAGGCGGCCCTTGCCTTAGCGGCGGCCTTGCCGAGCAGCGATTTGGTCTTTATCTCCGATGTTCCGGGGATCCTCAAGGACGAAGGGATCATCCCCGTCCTTACACGGTCCTCGGCGGAGGCGGAGATAGCGGCCGGGGTGATTGCGGGAGGGATGATTCCGAAGGTCCGCTCATCCCTCGAGGCGCTCGAGGCGGGAGTCGAGCGGATCATCATCGGCGAATACGGGGATACGGGAGATCTCGAAAAGCTCCTCGCGGGCTCGTCGGGATCCAAGATCACCGCGGAATGAATACGGATTGAATACGGATTGAATACGAAAGGAGTGAAGGATGAAGCATATACACCGTGACGGCATCGAAACGAATCCCTTCACCGACGAAGGGTACCTGCCGAACACCTACGCGAAAAACCTCTTAGTCCTCGAAAAGGGGGAGGGATGCTACCTCGAGGACATAGCCGGAAACCGGTACCTCGATTTCGGATCGGGGATTGCGGTGAACGCGTTAGGATACGGCCGGGCCGATATTACGGAAATCGTCACCGAGCAGGCAAAGAAACTCATCCACACCTCGAACCTCTACACCTCCGAACCGGTCCTAGCCTGCGCGGCCAAGCTCGCCGCCACCGGGAAGTTCGCCGCGGTCCACTTCGGGAACAGCGGCTCCGAAGCGAACGAGGCGGCAATAAAGTACGCCCGTCTCTATGCCGGCGGGACCCGGGGCGGGGAGAGCCATAAAATAGCCTGCTTTACCGGGGGATTCCACGGGAGGACCCTCGGGGCCCTCTCCGTAACCCCCACACCGAAGTATCAAGACCCCTTCAAGCCCCTGCTCCCGGGTATAGAGGTCCTTCCCTACAACGATCCCGCCCGGGTCGAGGATTTCATCGATACGAGCTTCGCCGCGGTCATCGTGGAGGTCGTCCAGGGCGAGGGAGGCCTCGCGGTCATGACCCCTGAGTTCGCGGACGCCCTGAACAGGACCTGCGCGGTACACGACGTCATCCTCATCGCCGATGAGGTGCAGACGGGCTTGGGGAGGAGTGGGGAGTTCTACGCTTCGAGCGTGGTCGGCCTCGAGCCCGACATCATCACCTTGGCCAAGCCCCTCGCGGCGGGGCTCCCCCTCTCGGCTACCCTCATCCCCGAAAAGATCAACGCCCTTCTCCATTTAGGAGACCACGGGACGACCTTCGGGGGCGGCCCGGTAACCACGGCGGCGGCTTCCCATGTCCTCGACGTCGTCTTCGACCCGGCGTTCTTGGGCGAGGTACGGCGGAAGGCGGAAATCTTACGGAAGGGTCTCGAGGAGCTGTGTTCACGGCACCCCGGCCGGACCGCCGGGGTCAGGGGCATGGGTCTTTTGACCGGATTCGAGCTGACCGGAGCAGCGGGGGTCCCGGCGGGCGAGCGGGTCGCCGCGGTCATGGAAGGGTGCCGGAAACGGGGGCTCCTCGTCCTCAGATCCGGTTCAGGGACGGTGCGCCTCGCTCCGCCTCTGATAATAAGCGACGACGAAATACATTGGGGACTCGAAGTCCTCGAAGATACGGTGAAAGCCGTCTAATACCTGATAAGGGAGGAGACACATGAGCGACGAGATCAAAAAGATCGTATTGGCCTATTCGGGAGGTTTAGACACCTCCATCATAATCCCCTGGCTCAAGGAAAACTATCCGGGAGCCGAAATCGTGGGGGTGTGCACGAATGTAGGACAGGAAGAAGATTGGGAGAATATGGAGGAGAAGGCGCTGAAGTCCGGGGCGTCTAAGCTCTACATCCGGGACATCCGGGAGGAGTTCGCCGAAAACTTCCTCTTCCCCATGCTCCGGGCCGGGGCCGTCTACGAGGGGAAATACCTCTTAGGGACCTCCATCGCCCGCCCCCTGCAGGCAAAGCACCAGGTGGAAGTGGCCCTCCGGGAGGGCGCCGACGCGGTGGCTCACGGCTGCACCGGGAAGGGAAACGACCAGGTCCGCTTCGAGCTTACCTATAAGGCCTTAGGACCCCATCTCAAGGTGATAGCTCCCTGGCGGGTCTGGAATATCACCAGCAGAGAGGCGGCCATCGAATACGCCGAAAAGCACAACATCCCCTTGGGAAACATCTCCAAGAAGAACATCTACTCCCGGGATTGGAACATCTGGCACATGAGCCACGAGGGCGGCGATCTCGAAGATCCCTGGAACCGGCCCAAGGAGGACCTCTTCCTCCTGTCCAAGTCGCCGAAGGACGCCCCCGATGAGGAGACCGAGATCACCGTCGACTTCGAAAAGGGAATTCCCACCGCGGTGAACGGGAAGCGGATGTCCCCCCTGGATATGCTCAACTATCTGAACAAGGTCGGAGGCGAGAACGGAATCGGCAGGAGCGACTGCGTGGAAACCCGGGTGGTGGGCATGAAGAGCCGGGGTATCTACGAAACCCCCGCGGGTACGATCCTCCACAAGGCCCTCCGGGAGCTCGAGATGATGACCCTGGACAACGACACCCTCCACTTCAAACAGACCCTGGCAATGAAGTACGCCGATCTGGTCTACTGCGGCAAGTGGTACACCACCCTGCGGGAGTCCATGGAGGCGTTTATGAAGAAGGCCTGTGAATACGTCACCGGTTCGGTCAGACTGGGGCTGTACAAGGGGAACGTCATCACGGCGGGACGGAAGTCGCCTTACTCGCTGTACCTCGAGGACCTCGCCTCCTTCGGGGAGACTTCCTACAAGCACAGTGACGCCACCGGCTTCATCAACCTCTACGGCCTCTCCACCGGGGTAACCGCCATCGTTCACAAGAAAATCACCTCCGACGAGGGGCAGGCTCCTGAGATCAAGCAGATGGCCACCTTCCACGAAAAGTAGGAGCAGGTATGACGATCCGCAAAGCAACCGCCCGGGACGTTCAGTCCGTCTTCGCCCTGACCAACGCCATGGCCAAGAAGGGGCTCATGCTCCCGCGGAGTAAGTACCGGATCGTCACTATGCTCTCGAGCTTTTCGGTGGCCGAAACGGACACGGGGGAGATAGCCGGCGCGGGCGCGCTGGTCCCCCTGTGGACCGATATGTGCGAAATCATGTCCCTCGCGGTGGATCCCCGGTATCAGGGACGGGGGGTGGGAAAGCTCCTCGTTCAGGCCCTTATCGAGGAGGGACGGCGCCTCGAGATGCCCGAGGTGATCACTCTTACCTACCAGGTAGATTTCTTCCGTAACCTCGGATTTACCGTCACCGACAAGGACCGTTTTCCCCGGAAGATGTGGCGGGAGTGCCTGGAGTGTCCCAAGCTCGAAGAGTGCGACGAAACCGCTATGTATCTGAAGCTTTCTTAGCGAAGGCCGAACCGTCCGGCTACACAGTCCGTATCATTTCGGACCCGCAGAAACCCGATCGGACCTTTTTCATCGCCTCCGGGACGTGCCTCATGATGTCGACGGCGGTCATCCCGTCTTCCCCTAAGCATTCCGCGGCAAGGTCCCCCGCGAGCCCGTGAACGAAGACCCCCGCCCGCAGGGCATTTTCAGGGTCGAGGCCGTTACAGTACATCGCCGGAACGATTCCCGATAGGACGTCCCCCGAGCCGGCGGTTCCCATTCCCGAGTTACCGGTTATATTGATAGCAATCCCCCGCGTACCGCCGCTTATCATCGTCCGGGCCCCTTTGAGGGCCGCAACGGCGCCGAACCTCTCCGCAACCTTCCTAACCGCTCCCGCGGGATCAGTCAGCACCTCGGAAACGGACAGGTCGAGGAGACGGCCCATCTCCCCGGGATGGGGCGTCAAGAGGGTCGGAGCCTTCCGCCCGGACACGATATCGGCATGTGTTCCGACCGCGTAGAGGCCGTCTCCGTCCAGAAGGAGGGGTTTCTCGATCCGCCGGACCAGCTCGAGGACCAGCTCTTCAGTTCCCTCCTCCCGGCCGAGCCCGGGCCCGACCACCACGAAATCGACGTTTTCGGCGGTCTCGCACAAGGCGTCGGCGGCCCCGGGGTCGATGGAACCCGCCGGTGTCGCCGGCTGGGGCATGTAGACGATCTCCGGATTGACACCCGCTATGCTCCGGATGACCCCCTCCACCGCGGCCAGTCGGCTGTATCCGCCGCCGGCCCGCAGAAAACTCCCCGCGCACAGGGCGGGGGCCCCGTAGTAGGAGGCCGCGCCGGCTACGACGAGCACCTCGCCGAAGCTCCCCTTATGTCCCTCCGGTTTCCGGGATGCGAGGACCGGCACCGGGTTGATCTCGTAGTCCGGAGAATTTCCGGTATAATGCTCCCGGGGGAAGGAAATGTGACTTACGAAGAGCTCCCCGCAGTGAGAGGCCCCGGGATAGAGGATGTTTCCGAGCTTAGGCAGGCCGAAGGTCACGGTCATGTCCGCCTTGACAGCGGTCCCCATGACCGCCCCGGTATCTCCGTTTATACCGGAGGGGATATCCACGCTCACCACCGGGCGCCCCCCCGCGTTTATCGTATCGATGGCCTCGGCGTAATCCCCCTCCACGTCCCGGGAGATTCCCGTTCCGAAGACGGCATCTATCACGGCCTCGCACCGTTCAATGTCGCCGGCAAGCCTCCGGGAGTTCTTCGAGTAATCGATCCCCACCGGAAGCTTGTGGAGGATGTCGTAGTTGGTTTTAGCCGAACCCGAGAGCTTGTCCGGATTACCGTAGAGGAAGACCGAGACCGCCGCCCCCTGGGAATGGAGCTTCCGGGCTACCACGAATCCGTCTCCCCCGTTATTCCCTCCGCCGCAGATGACGATAAAATGCCCTCCCGGAACGGTAAACCTCTCGGAAATAACCCGGCAGACCGCGAGCCCCGCGTTTTCCATCAACAGGAGATCGGGAATCCCGTAGGTCTTTACGGCTCCCTTATCAAGATCACGCATTTTCTCGACTGTCGATACCTTCATAGAGCCTCCCTACTCTCGATTTTAATCTCCTCCCGGAAGTTTGTCCAATTGCCGAAACCGCCCGGGTTGTTTATAGTGATACCCATGCTGGAATTACGCTTTATCAAGGAACACGCCGACGAAGTCAAAAAGAATGTGGAAAATCGGTTTATGGATGCCGACGTGGATGCGGTCCTCCGCCTCTACGATGAGAGAAACGAACTGATATCCACCATCGACGGGCTCAGGCAGCGGCGCAACGAAAACGCCAAAAAGATGAAAGGAAAGATGACTCAGGACGAGAGGGAAACCCTCATATCCGAGGGAAAGGCATTAAAGACCGAAATCGCCGCCTTAGAGGACACCCTCAGGGAGAAGGAGGCCTTCCTCGCCGCGGAGGCCGCCAAGATCCCCAATATGGCCCACCCCGACGCGCCGGTGGGGAAGGAGGAGAAAGACAACCTCGAGATCAGCCGCTGGGGGGATATTCCCGAGTTCTCCTTTTCTCCCAAGGATCACGTCGAAATCGGCGAATCATTAAAGCTCCTCGATTTCGACACCGCCACGAAAGTCTCGGGCACCAAGTTCTACTACCTCACCAACGAGGCGGTCCTCCTCGAGCTGGCCTTGACCCGCTACGCCCTGGGAATCCTTGCCGAGCGGGGATTTACCCTGACCTTGACCCCCGACATTGCGAGGACCGAGATCGTCGAGGGGATCGGCTTCAATCCCCGGGGCGCGGAGAGCAACATCTACACCCTCACCGGCGAAGAGACGTGTCTCGTCGGTACCGCGGAGATCACCCTGGGCGGCTACATGGCCGACCGGGTCCTCGATCCGGGAGAGCTCCCCCTCCGCCTGGCCGGGTTCTCCCATTGTTTCCGCAGAGAAGCCGGGGCCGCCGGACAGTACTCCAAGGGGCTCTACAGGGTCCATCAGTTCTCCAAGGTGGAGATGTTCGTCTTCTGCAGACCCGAAGATTCGGAAGACTTTCATTCCGAGCTCCTCGCGATCGAAGAGGAAATATTCAGGGGACTCGAGATCCCCTACCGGGTGGTGGACACCTGCACCGGCGACCTCGGGGCCCCGGCCTACCGCAAGTACGATCTGGAGGCCTGGATGCCCGGGAGAGGCGAAAACGGCGACTGGGGCGAGGTAACCAGCACCTCGAACTGTACCGATTACCAGGCCCGGCGCCTGAAAATCCGCTTTCGGGATGAAAAGAGCACCGTCCATGTCCACATGCTCAACGGAACGGCGGTAGCTAATTCCCGGGCGATCATCGCGATACTGGAAAACTTCCAGCGGGAAGACGGCTCGGTGGCGATACCGAAGGGACTGGTCCCCTACACCGGGTTCGAGCTCATTCCGGCCAAGTGAGTGCGCCCTGTCGGGCGCACTAAAAAAAAGGGCCCTTTCCGGAAGAAAGCGGCCCCGTAGACGAGATACGGATAGAGTTACTTCGTAGCCTTCTGGAGCTCGTTCCAGTAGGTTTTCCTCGAAATCCGATAGTTGTACGGCTTAGCTTCGTCGAGCTTGTCCTTGACCTTCCGGTCGAAATCCCTTTTGCAGCTCCTGCAGATGTCCTTGCTCCGCAGGGTAAAGTAATTCACGCCCCTTTCCGGTTCTCGAATAGGTTTTTTACACATATCACAGGTTATCGTCGTCATGCGCATATCCTCCGCAGGTAAGTCTACAAAAAAACCCGTTCGGTGTCGAGTAATTTTTTCTTACCGATTTTTCTTACCGATAAAGATGATATACTAGGCCCCATGGAAACAGGTGTGCGTGTACGGACCCCCGGGGGAGACCGTACTATCGAAAACGGCGGCCGATGTTTCGTCATAGCGGAGGCGGGGACCTCCCACAACGGGGATCTCGCCCGGGGCCGGGAGCTCGTTGCCGCGGCGGCGGAGGCCGGGGCCGACTGCGTCAAATTCCAGGCGGTATTCGCCGATGAGATCCTTCATCCCTTGAGCGGCGAAGTTCCCCTTCCCGGCGGACCCGTCACTCTGTACCGCCGTTTCGAAGAGCTGAAAGCGCCGAGGGAATTCTACGAATCGTTGAAGGCGGAGACGGAGAAACGGGGGCTCCTCTTTCTCTGTACCGGTTTCGGACCGAAGAGCCTCGCCATGCTCGAAGAGATGGGTGTAACCGTACACAAGGTCGCCTCGCCGGAGCTCAATTACACGGGATTCCTGACCGCCTTGGCCGGATGCGGCAAACCGGTCATTCTTTCGACGGGGGTCTCCCTGTTGAGCGACATCGAGCGCGCTGTCCGGCTTATACCCGCGAACAGGATGCTCCTTCACTGCATCACCGCCTATCCCGCCCCGGAGGAGGAGTATAACCTCCTCCTAGTGCCCCTCCTGAACCGGTTGTTCGGGCTTCCGGTGGGGATAAGCGACCACTCCGAAGATCCCCTTGCCGTTCCCCTCACCGGGGCCGCCCACGGAGCGGCAATACTCGAAAAACACCTCCGCCTCGACGGAGCGACCGCGGGGCTCGATGATCCCATCGCCTTAGGTCCCGGGGAATTTGCGAAGATGGTGCGGGAGATGAGAAATCTCGAGTCCGCTCCCCCCGGCGACCGCCCCGAACGGTGCATCGATACGATCGGCGGCGAGCGGTTTTATAGGATATCCGGGGACGGTATCAAGCGGCTCGCTCCCTCGGAACGGGCTAATTACGGCAGGACCAACCGCTCGATCCACGCGGTGGAGGACCTCGCCGTGGGAACAAGGCTGACCGAGACGAACACGGCGGTCTTGAGGACCGAAAAGTGTCTCGATCCGGGAATCCACCCCCGCTTTCACCTCAGTATTCTCGGCGCCCGCATTACACGGCCGGTAGCGGCGGGACAGGGAATTACCTGGAATAATATCCTCGAGATTTGAATCAGCGCGCCCCTCCGGGCTGTATTGCCTAGGTGGTGCGTTTTCTTACCTTTCTCCATAGACGTCCTCTCCCGGTCCTCTCCGTTTACGCCCTGATGCTTTTATACGGCGCGGCGGCCGCCTTTCGGATCCCCATCGAGCTTCTGCCGAGCCTTCCCCTTCCCGGCATCACCGTTGTTACCTCAATCGAAGGCCGTTCGGCCGAAGAGGTCGAGACGATGGTGACGGAACCGCTGGAACGGGGTTTTCTCGGGCTGGACGGCCTCGCCGGACTCTCCTCGGTCTCCGAGGAGGGGATCTCCACGATATCCCTCGAGTTCGCCCTTGGGACCGATGCCGCTCTGTGTTTCGCGGAGACGGCGGAATTGGCAGACGAGGTCTATCCCCGGCTCCCCGATGAGGCTTCAAAACCGGCCCTCTCGAGCTCTTCCCGGACCGAAGAGGGGCCGCTCATTCGCACGGCCGTGGAACCTCGGGGCGTTCCCTTCGAAGAGCTCGCGGCGTCCGTCGGCGGTCTTCTGACCGGCCGCCTGCTGCACACCCGCGAAATAGGCCGGGTCGTGATCAGCGGCTCCCTAATTCCCCGAATTATGGTCCGTGTCGATTCCGGTATTCTCCGGGCCGCGGGAATACCCCCTTCACAACTCGCCGAAATCCTCGAGACTCACCTCGCCGAATACTTCCTCGGCACCGTGGAAAACCGAAACAGGTACAGGAGCCTGCGGTTGACCGGGGGTATAGCCTCAACAGGTGATATTTCATCCCTTCCGGTTCCCTCGCGGAACGGATACTACACAGGCCTCACCTTAGGCGATGTCGCTTCGGTCACCGCCGAATACACGGCCGGCGGCTCATGGGCCTACAGGAACGGAAAACCCTTCCTCGGGATCGAGATCTATCGAAATCCCGGAGTTCCCACCCTCGACGCTGCGCGGGGAATACGCAGGCAGCTCGCCCTCCTCGAGGAGGAGTATCCCTATCTCTCCTTCTCCGTTATCGAGGACGGAAGCAGGCACCTCCGGGCGGCGGTACGGGATTTTCTCATCGCCGTCCTCATGAGCACGCTGTCGACCCTCTTCGTGCTGAGCCTCTTCTATTCGAGCTTCAAGGCAGGCCTGATCATCCTCGCCTCCCTTCCCTGTTCTCTCGTGCCGACTATTCTCACCTTGCATCTTCTGGGGAAGGGACTGAACACGGTTTCTTTGGCGGGGATGGTGATGGGAGTCGGCTTGATCGTGGACTGCAGTATCCTTGTCTTTCATCGTTCTCTCCTGCACCTGCCGGGGGAAGACCTTCACAGTCTCCTTCCGGCTCTGACCGCGTCCACGGTTACCACGGCTCTGGTGTTTATCCCCGTCATGTTCCTCCCGGGCATAACCAGCGCCCTCTTCCGCGATCTTGCTCTCACCGTGACGATCCTGCTCTTCTACTCCCTCGCCGCCGCGGTCGTCCTCCTTCCCACCCTCATCACTCTCTTCCCCCAAGCTCTTCGTACGCACACGGTCCGCCGCCGCTGCATGAGGACCGCGGAGGGATATCTTGAAATTCTTAAGCGTTTCGGGCCCCGTTTCGTTTTTCCGGGACTCCCCCTTGTTTTCGCCGGCGCCCTGGTTTGCGGCATTACCCTCCCCAAGATCCCCCTTCCCGAGGACCGCCGAGCATCCATCGTTGTCCGGGGAGAATTCTTCTCCGGCCGCGGAGAAGAGGATAACCGGAGAAGCTGCGAATCCCTCTCCCGTAAACTCATGTCCCTTCCCGGAAATCCCGAAGTGCTCGTCGAAGGAGACGGATACACAGTGAAATGTCTCATCGCATTCCCTCGAAAGGCGGACTCGTCACGTCCCGGTCCCGGAGAACTCGACGCTTTCTTCGCGGCCGTCCTCCCGGAGGAGGGGGTTGTGCGATACAGCTCGGGGCCGCCCCCTTCTCCTCTGACCCCCTTTTTCTTGGGTGCCGCTACGAGGGAATACCTCCTCCTCGCGGAATCGAGAACGGATCTTTCCTCCCGGATCACCTCGATCTGTACGGGACTCGTCGAATCCGGGCTGTGCGATTCGGCGGAATGCGGACTCGGAGTCGAGGGATTCCGTTCCTCCTTCGTCCTCGACCCCGCCCTGGTCCGCCTGACGGGGTCCGATCCGGAGACGGTCAGCCGGTCCGTCTCCTTGAAGGACGGGGAAAAAAACGTGGGAACGCTGAAAACTTCTTCGGGCGCCGCGGAGGTCCTGTGCACCTTCACCCCGGGGCAATCCGAAAGCACGGAAGCGGTGGTGCCCACTTCCTCAGGCACCGTTTCCCTGGAGAAACTGGGGCATCCGGAAGAAACCCCTTCCCTCATGCGCCTCGAGCGGTTCGACGGAAGTCCCGCCGCGGAAATCCGAATACGGTCCTCCGCATCGGGGAAACGGGTGGAGGGCTTCATCTCCCGGGCCGGCGGCGGCATAGAACCGGTTTCCCGGGACGCAGACCTCGAGAGGAGCATCCGCAACGTCTTCGCCGCTCTCGGTCTGTCCGTTCTCCTCATCTTTTTCTACCTCCTGCTCCATTACAACGGATTTCGGATTCCCCTCCTCCTTACCTCCTTTCTCCCGGTTCCGGCCGCCGGGAGTCTCTTTCTCCTGGCCCTTTTCGGACGGAGCATCAACATCGGGTCGGTTCTGGGGATACTCATCACCCTGGGAACGAGCCTCAATACGATGATCGTAACGGCGGACGGCCGGACGGGGTCGATTCTCCCTACCGCGGCGGCTCGAACGTATCCGTTAGCGGCCACCGTAGCGACCACCGTGTGCGCCGCGATTCCCGGAATCATCCTCTCTGAGTACGCCTTCCAGCGGGATACCGCCGTGGCGGTGGCGGGGGGAATCCTCTTCGGCTCGGGTATTCTGATGATGAGCTTTCCCCGGGTCTTGAGCGGGGGAAGCCGGAACAAGCCATGACCGGTAAAACCCCACGCCGCCGTACAGGGTTTCTTACCCCCCTCCGCGCGGGAGGGGTGTATATTTTATCGATCGGCCTCTTCCTGGTGATCTTCTTCCTCTCCCCGGGCGGGTCCCCTCCGGAGAGCTTTCCCCGGATCACCGTCGAAACCCGTCATTCCTACGGGGACGAGCTGATTGTCGAACGGGAGATTACCGCTCCCCTCGAGAATGCTCTTTTTTCCCTTCCCGGGATCACCGGTCTCGAATCCGTCTCCCGCCGGGGGTTGAGCCGGATCGAATGCGGCTTCGCACGGGATAAAGACCGTGAATCCGCTTATCCCCTTGCCCGGGCCGCCGTGAATCGTGTCGCCGCCGGCTTCGGTTCGGGGATCGGAAATCCCCTCATCCTCCGGACGGGAGGAAAGGAACCGATCTTTATCGCCGCGATTCCGGGCTCCGATGACCGGCGGCACGATACTCTCCTCGAGACCTTCCGTGCCGCGGGGGACTGCGGAGAAATCCGTATAGGGGGAACATCAACGGCCCCCGTTGTCCTGACCCCCGCGGATCCCGGGGCCTCCGTCCGGTACGCCCCCGCGGTACTTCCCCCGCTCCTCCGGGGCTATCTCCTCGAGGGAGAAGGGCGGTGGACCCGAAGTATCGAACCCTTTTCCTCTCTCCCCATCGCTCCGGGAACCGGCATAGGCGACCTCTACGAGGTACGCCGTGAGGCACCCCGGCAGACTTCGGAGGGGAGGATCAACGGAGAACCGGTTTTCGTCGTTTCGGTCTTTTCGGGAAAGTCGGAATCTCAATTCCGGACCGTCCGGAACCTCCGTTCGGTCGTCGATTCGATTCCCGGGGCATCGGTCATCTATTCCAGCCGGAAGAAAACGGTTTCAACCCTCCTTCGCTCCCTCATCCCGTTTATTCTGATCATCGCCGGGTTTCAAATTATCCACCGCCTGTCGGGATCACCCCGAAGACGCCGCCTCCGGGCGCTCCTCTTCGTGTTTTTTCAATGCACCGCCGCCCTCGCGGTGGCTTCCCTCCTAGGAAGACCGCTCTCTCGGGGGCTCTTCGGCGGGGTCGCCGCCGGAATCGGCATCTCCCAGTACATTGTCTTCATTCTTTCAGGCCGTCTCGATGCAATCCGCCGTAGTCTCGTTCCGGTGAGTATCGCCGTACTGCTCCTCCTACCGGAAGCGGTGTTCCTCTCCTCTTCTCCCCGGGGAGGTTCCCCCTTAGGGCTCGGGGCAACTCTTCTAGCCTACTTTCCCTGTGCGGCGGTACTCCCTCTTTTCCGCTCTCCGGCGTTCCGGATTCCTCCGAAGCGGGGGTGTATCCGGACAGCCCTGTGCATCGCGGGCATATCGGGAATTCTCCCCTTTCTCACCGCTGACCCCGGCGCCGCGGGATGGGACCGAATCCTCTCGGGATCTATTTGCCTACCCGCGGGGACCCCCTATTCCGCTCAACGGTCTATCCTCATTTCCTGGGAGACCCGTCTCCTTCGAAGCGAAGGAATAGACCGGGTGGTCTTGAGTATCGGTGAAGAGAGGACCCGGTTCTATCTCCGGTTCTCGAGGGGTATCCCGCGGCGACGGGCCGAACTTATTTTTCACTCGGCGACGGGGGAGCTCGACCGGTATTTCTTCCCCGATTGGGAAGCCGACCGGGGGAACCGAGCGGTGATTACGGTGCACGGTCCGGAAACGGATGAGCTCGCCGCCATTGCAGAAGCCGCGGCACTCGCCGGAACGGGAACCGGAGGAGGCACGAAAGCGGTCTTCCACTACGCGGAATCTCCGAGCGCTCTCCTTCTCTCCGCCGATCCCGAAAAGCTCGCTCTCTCGGGTACCGATCTCTTTTCACTCTACATCAGTCTCTTCTGGAGATACTCGGAAGGGGTCGTCGGGAAATTCGCCCCTCCGGAGGAGGAAGGGCTCGCGGACATCCTCATCCGGTCGGAGGAGTTCGGGAATCCCCTCCGGCGGGAAGCATTGACGGCCCGCACGGTTGATCTTCCGGGGGGAAAACTCGCTCTCCTGAGCGTCGCCGACCTCCGAGAAAAGCCGATGCCGGGGGTTATCTTCCGCCGGGGGACCCGGCGGTATGCCGCCCTCTCGGTCTACGGCCCGCGAGGCGGAGGATTCGCCCGGTCTCTCCGGGACGCGGTGTCCTCTCTTCCGATTCCCCCGGGATACGGTATTTCCCTCGAATTTTCGAGGCAAAGCTTTCCTGTACCCCCGGGAGATCTCATCATCGTAACCCTTCTCGCCGCGGTCTCCCTGTGCACCGTATTTCGCCTCCTCCATTTTCCCGGTGCCCT
>CAZXMO010000001.1:9090-117339 GCA_964641125.1 uncultured Spirochaetales bacterium | reverse complement strand
GTGCTCCCGGTTATCGATGCGGTGAAGACCACCGAGCATCCGGCTGTGAGCAGGGAAATCAGGACGGCGGCGAGTAGCGCGGCCGAAACCGGGGATAACAGACGGCCGTTCCGGCCCATGAACCTATTCTTGCTTTTCATAAAGGGTACCCTCCTTGGAGGCGGCCTTCTTTCGTTCGGCCGATGTGAGTTTTCTCGATTCGAGAATGTAGTAGAGCACAGGGATGAGAAACAGGGTAATCAAAGTCGATGTAATGAGCCCCCCGGCAATGGTCTGTCCGAGGGGGGAGTATATTCCCGATCCCTCTCCGAGGCCGAAGGCCATGGGGAGGATCCCGAGGATTGTGGTGAGGGTGGTCATCAAGATCGGTTTGAGCCGGGAGCTCGATCCCGCGAGGATGGCCTGCACCAGGTCTAACTTGTCCCGGACACGGAGGAGGTTGATGTAGTCGATGAGTACTATCGCGTTGTTCACCACGACCCCCATCAGGGCAATAATCCCTAAGAAGCTTATGATTGAGAGGGTGGAGCCGAAGATAATTAGTCCTGCTACCACGCCGATCAAGGTAAAGGGGATCGAGGCCATCACAATCAAGGGCTGGGTGAACCGCTCGAATTGGATGACCATCACCATGTACACCAGAAAAACCGCGACTAGGAGCGATATGAGGAGGGCCCGGAAGCTGTCGACCATCTCCGCAGTGCCTCCCACTATCTGCCAGTCCACCCCTACCGGCAGCGACATCTCCTCTATTTTGCCCGTAACCCTCGCGGAGGTTCCCCTGACGTCGGGATCGCGGAGGTAGCCGGTCACCACTACCGATTTCATCTTGTTCTCGTGATGGATTTCGGTAACCGAGGGCTCGACACGAAGATCGGTGAAGTTGGCGAAGCTCACGAAGGTCCCGCTTCCGGACTTGATCGCGATAGTATTGAGGACGTCCCTGTCGATCTTGCCCCCGGCTACAGTCGAGCGGAGGAGGATGTCGTAGCTGCGTTCGTCCCCCCGGTATTCCCCCGCTTCCATTCCGTTGAAGATGATCCTCGAGGTTATTGCCGCTTCGTAGGGGGTGACCCCGAGGTTCCCCATGTAGTCTAAGGCAAGGTCGGAGACGATCTCTTCCCGGGAAAAGCTCAGGTTCATCTCGGTTTTCCCGATGTTGGGGTCCTGCTCCATAATGCCCAAGACCGTCCGCGCGGCGGTGCTCACATCGTCTAGGTCGTTTCCGTACACTTCGATCTTGAAACCCTCACCCCCGGTGGCCATCGCGGCAAAAGACCCGAGCCCTCCGTTGACTACGGTCGCGTCGACGTCGGGTATCTGTGCGGGGATCTCTTGCTGGAGCATATCGATGATTTCTAAGACGCCCCTCTCCCGCTCCCGGTTACTGACCAGCCGCATCCGGGAGAAAGCCTGGTTCATCGACTTTCCGAAGCCGAAGGAATCACTCTGGCCGACGTAGAAGAGTGCCTCTTCCATCTCCGGAACGAGCTCACGGAGGAGGGACTCGATTTCGAGGACCTTGGCCTTGGTTTCTTCGAGGGTGAATCCCGGCGGGGTTTCCGCCCGTATCTGCACCTCGTTCATATCGATTTGAGGAATGAACTCGTAGCCCACGAAGTCGAAGGCGAGAATGCTTATGATGAGGATAACCACCGCCATGACCAGGATAAAAATCCGGTTCATGATCGCTTTGCGGAGTATCCGCTTGTAGAAGATTTCCAGGCGGGAAAGGAGTTTTTCGATAGTCTCCGATACCCTTCTGAATCCGGGAAGTCCGAGCTGCTCCTTCTTGATCAGCCTGGCGGAGAGATAGGGGACCACGATAATCGCCACGAAAACCGAGGCGCCTAGGGCGTAGACGATGGTCCAGCTCACGTCCCGAAGGACCGATCCCGCGAAGCCGGTTACGAAGAGCATGGGAACGAAAACGCTCAAGGAAGTCGAGGTAGAGGCGATGATGGCCCCGCCTACCTCCGCGGTGCCTAGAGAAGCAGCTTCTTTCGCGTCACCGCTTTTACGGAAGTTCTTGTAGATGTTCTCGAGGACCACGATGGAGCTGTCTACGATCATCCCGATACTGACGGTCAGCCCGCCGAGGGTCATGATGTTCAGAGACTGCCCCCTGAGGCTTAGGGCGATGAAGGCAAAGACCACGCACAGGGGGATGGAGACGGTGATGATCAATGTGGTGCGGAGATTGTGGAGAAAGAGGAACAGTATTATCACCGCGAGGATTCCCCCTAAGACCGCGGAGCTCCGTACCGAATTAATCGCTCTCTTGATGTCGATGCTCTGATCCGCTATGGCGGTAAAGGTGATGTTCCCCCGGTTGTCCCGGGTAATCTGGTCCAAGACCTCATTGACATCCGCGATAATCCGGTTGGTGTCCTCCCCCTGCTGCTTCATCACGTCGATGACGATGGCGTCCTGCCCGTCGGAGACCGGGTAGACGGTGGCGTCCTTCTGGGTAATCCGGATATCGGCTATGTCCCCTAAATGGATGTAGCTCCCGTCCCGAAAGCCGACTACCAGGTTCTCCATCTCGCTCAAGGAATTAAACTCCCCGAGGGTCCGCATCTTGAGCTCCCTATCCCGGTAGATCACGCTCCCCGCGGGGAAGCTCACGTTGTTGTACTGGAGGGCCTGGTAGACCTCGATGATGGAGATATCCCGGGCCTCTACCTTGTTGAGGTCCAGCCGGACGTCGGCGATCATGGTCACCGCCCCCTGCAGGTTGATGGAGGCGATCCCCGGAACCCGGGCGATCGAGGGGATGACCCGGTCCTCCACGAACCCGGACAGCCGCTCCCGGTCCATCCCGCTCTCCACGGCGAGACTCAGGATGGGGAGGAGGTCGACGCTTATCTTGAGCATCGTCGGGGGGCCCTCAATCCCCTCGGGGAGGTCCGCCATCACGTTGTTGATCTTTTCCCGGATCTCCGGGAGCTTGACGTCGATGTCGGTATTCCAGTCGAACTGGAGGGAGATAATCGACGAAGAATCCCGGGAGGTGGAGTTCATGCTGTTGACCCCCGAGAGGGTGGAGAGCTCGTCTTCGAGGATGTTGGTCACCTCCCGCTCGATGTCTTTGGGCCCCACCCCCGGGTAAACGGTAAAGATCACCACCGAGGGCATGGAGACCTCCGAGAAAATGTCCTGCTTGAGACTGTTTAAGGATATGAACCCGAACAGCACCACCGCGATGAGGATGATGGAGATGACCGCGGGGTGGTTGATGGCGAAGTCGGCTATTCGGAGCCTCATCGGCAGAAGTCCCCCTCGTTGAGGACCCGGCAGACTTGTCCCTCCTTCAGGAAGTGCTGCCCCTCGATGATAAAACCGTATCCGCGGTATTCCCCGGTTATCTGTATCGACTCCTCGTTGCCGAACTCGGGCTCGAACTCGAAACGCCTCGCCCCGCACGTCTCGGGGTCCACGTACCAGAGGTATTTACCCGCGACTAAGCACTCGTTAGGCAGGAAATCGATGTCCCGCCGCTCGTCGAGAACGAAGGTCAGACGGATATACATCCCCGGGCGAACGAAGTCGGTATCTCCGCTCAAGGTACAGATGGTCTCGAAGGTCTTCGATTCGGGGGAGATGTAGGGGGCCACCGCCTCGACCCTGGTGCCTACCTCACGGCCGCCTAAGGCGGGTACTTCGGCCCGCACCTCCATGCCGCTTCCCTTTTCGGCGAAGAAGGCGTAGTGGTTTTCCGGGATCTTCGCCGTAACGCGGAGATCGTTCAAGTCCCCGAGGGTTATGAGAGGGACCTGCGGAGCCACCAGGGAGCCTACGTCAGCGTGCTTGACCAGGACCACCCCGTCCACCGGCGCGGTCACCTCGGCGTATCCAAAATTGAGCCGGGCGAGTTCGTACTGGGACCTGGTGGCGTCGAACTGGGACTTAGCCATGTCGTAGTTCTGCCGGCTCGTCGCCTGGGCCTCGTAGAGCTGTTTTGTCCTCTCAAAGGTGGATTTCGCCGCCAGGTAGGCAGCCTCGGCTTGCCGGACATTCAGCTCATAAGGTTCACTGTCGACGGCCCCTATAATCTGACCCTGAGCAACGGTATCGCCTATATCGACGGTGAGCTTCTCGAGGGTGCCCGATATCTTGGGCAGCACCGTCACCATGCTCTGGGACTCCACGTATCCGTTCAGGCTCAACACCTTTTCCAGGGTGCCGTGCTCGGGACGGACGATCCTCACCGGAGACTTGATGGACGCCGCGGCGGCCTCTTCCTCCTGCCCCCGGAGCACCCACAGGAGGATCATCCCCCCGATTGCCGCTAGGAGCAGGAGGTACTTCGGGTCGAACCACGGTTTTTTGCGGCGGTCTTCCCTGCGGCGGCTGCCCGATCGCCTCTCTATGCTGCGCCGTTCGTCGATGCTTTGTCTATCCATGAACCGCCTCGCCGTCGGTGATGAGCTTCATACCCTCGTCGGTGAGAATCCCCCGGAAGCTGATTTCGATGGAGTAGTACAAGAGCCGACCCGGATTGATGTCGGTCTCCTCCCGCCGGTAGAGGACGATCATACCTTCGATGATGCTCAAACACATGTAGGGGAGGATCTCCCGGGAAATCCCCTGTTTGACGAAGCCCTTGGCGTACCCCTCGTCGAAGAGAACGCGGATAATATCGACTAGGATCTCCCTGAAATCGGGAATGTCCCGGGTCTTCATCTCAGGAGCGAACCGGACGAAGTCTTCGAGGAGATTCTTCTTGTCCCCAGAGAGCTCGTGAAAGGCGTAGGAGACGATCCGCTTGACCTTTTCGGTGAACTCGAGCTCCGGATCACGGGCGATCGACTCGATGGTGGATATGATTGTCCCGACGGAGCTCCGGATGACCTCCTCCAAAAGGGCGGTCTTGTTGGGAAAGTGGTTGTAGATAGTCTTCTTGGTGATCCCTATACGCTCGGCTATCTCTTCGACGGTTACCTTGGAGAAACCCTGTCGAAAGAAGAGGGTCCCGGCCCCTTCGATTATCCGTCTGTCCGTATCGGTTTCCATACCTGAATTTCCCCCCGATTTATACAATAATTACACTCAACTGGTATAAAAAGTGTAATTCAGTAACAGTATAACCACCTATCAAGGGAAAATCCAGGGAAAACATGTAACTTGTGTCGCATTTATAGGGAGATGGAGGAAAATTTTGAAAAAGACCACAATTCTCAGATCAGCCGCTTATACTCCCCTTTCTTCCAGCGATCGAGGTCCGAGGTATACCACCGGGAAAAGCCATTACTCGAGGGGCCTCCGGGGGAATCCCGGGAGATTTCCGCGGCGGATTTTGCCTCAATGTGAGGGACCCCGAAACGGTCCCGATCGACTGTGATGAGCCCCTCCCCGGATCAAATATAGCTATTTTCCGGGCTAATCGACAATTCGATACAATAAAGAAGCCGTCCGAGAGAAGATCTCAGACGGCTTTCTGAATGAAACTCATCCCATGCGGTTATCGGGTTACGATATCACCCTGTTCCCGCAGGCTCGCTAAGAGTTCTTCCATTGCTTCGGCAGTGCCCACCTGTTTTAGGTGAGATTCGATGGTAGGCGAAACCATATCCAGGGAAACAACCTGCTCTTCCGTCTTATCGGTGACCTTGATGATATGAAGTCCGAACTTGGTCTCCACGATACCGCTTATCTCCCCCGCCTCGAGGGCGAAGGCAACCTCTTCGAATTCCTGCACCATCTGCCCCCTTCCGAAGGGGCCTAAATCTCCGCCCCGTTCCGCGCTCGGACCTTCCGAATTGTTTGCGGCGAGCTCGGCGAAGTCAGCGCCTTCTTCGAGCCGGGCTATAAGCGACCGGGCTAATTCCTCGGCCTCTTCCCGGGTCCGGCCGGCCTCCTCGCCGAAGGTAAGAAGGATATGACTGGCCCGTATCTGCTCCGGCTGGGTAAAGTGCTGGGGATTTTCATCGTAGAAGGTCCGGATCTCCTCTTCGGAAACCGGTATCTCCCGGGTCACCATTTCTTCTACGAAGGTGGTTATGTACAGATACTTCTCGATCTGCCCCTTGAGTGTTTCTTCGGTATATCCCATCTCGGCGATATTTGCCTGGAGGGTCTCCTCGTCGGGGAAGCGGGCCCCGAACTCATCGAATTCCGCGTCCACTTCTTCCCGGGAAATCTCCACCCCCCGGCGCTTGCTCTCCTGCAGGAGAAGCTCTTGGTCGACGAGACCCTTGATGATTTCGGAATCGAGTTCCACTTCGCTTTCGGCTTCGCCTTCCGATTCAGGGGCGGCGGGCGGCCGGCCCCTTTCCTGGTCGGCGGCGAGGTCGTAGATATCCCGGGATATGAGGACACCGTTGACCGAGGCCACGGCATCCTCGGGGAGGGAGGCTTCCTTCTTTCCGCCTGCGAAAGTAAAAAGGACCGGTACGGTCAGCAATATAAGAACTAATCGTAATTTCATATAAACTCCTTTATATATATTCACCGACCCTAACGTATTTTGTAATAAATTGAAACCGGCGCTACGTTGATTCTTTCCCGGTAAACCCGTATCATGGATAAACTTTTGTTAATAAACTATCCGCAAGGAGCCCGATATCGCCTCCGAATCTTTTTCCGGCGCGGCACTTCCCTCATTCGAGCAGCTTCGACCCGACACGATCATCGCCGCGGGAGAGGCATACCTGGACACCCGGCTCGACGGCGTCATTACCCCTTTTAACAGTTACGTCAACCGGGTGTACGGCCTGCGCGATGAAGAGGGAAATCCCTTTGTCGCCAAGTTCTACCGGCCGGGGCGCTGGAGCTCCGAATGCATCGGTGAGGAGCATCGTTTCGTGGTACAGTGCGCCGCCGCGGAAATACCGGTGGTTCCGCCGCTGCCCGCGGCCGGTCCCGTTACGGCAACCCTCCGGGAAAGGGAAGGTATCCTCTATACCGTATTTCCCCTGAAAGGCGGCCGGACCTTCGATGTCGCCTCCGACGAGGATTGGGTCCGCCTCGGCTCGATTGTAGGGAGAATGCATAGGGCAGGAAGGATGGAGGAAGCGGAAAGGCGGGTGGTGTGTTCACCCCGGGAGACGACCGCGGCCGAAATCGAGCAGCTCGCCGGAAGCGGCCTCATCCCGGAGGACCTGCTTCCGGATTTTACCCGTATCTGTTTCGAGACCGTGGACATCATCGAGCCCCTCTTTCGGGGTGTGGAAAACATCCGGATCCACGGCGACTGTCACCGGGGGAACATCCTCGACCGCCTCGACGAGGGGCTTCTTATCATCGACTTCGACGACATGATGACAGGGCCTCCCGTACAGGACCTGTGGCTCCTGCTTCCGGGGCACTTATCGGAGTGCCCGGTAGAAACGGACCTGCTCCTTTCCGGGTACAGGCAGTTTTCGCAATTCGACGAAGGGACCCTTTCCCTAATCGAACCCCTCCGGTTCATGCGGATCATCTACTTCCTCTCCTGGTGCGCCCTGCAGAAGGACGATCCCGGCTTTTTTACTCACTTTCCCGACTGGGGTGAGAAGGGGTTCTGGGTAAAAGAGCTCGAGGACATCACCTATCAGCGGACGGTCATTCGAGAGCAGCTTGGGTAATACCGCATCTTATTCATTTCTTGCCCCGTTGAGATGCTCATCAGCCGGCGGGATGATCAGCACCGGGCAGTTTGCCCTCCGGGCGACGTGTTCCGTAGTCTTTCCGAAAAAGAGGGTAGTCAGCCCGCCCCGGCTTCCCCGGCCGATGACGATCAGGTCGGCCTCCTCTTCGGCGGCCGTCTCGAGGATTTCGTGTTCCGCTTTTCCCGTCTCGGTGCGGACGGTATATTCGATCTCTTCGGGAATATTAGCGGTGTATGCGCTTCGGATCTTGTCGCCGATATCCTCCCGCGCCTTAGCGTCCACGTCGTCCACCTCGTACAAATAGGATTTCCAGAACTGAGCGTCCGGTTCGGGGATTATATGGAGAATCACCAGGCGGGAGCCGGGGTTTCCCGCGGCGATGTTCAGAGCGTAGAAAAAGGCGGTTTCCGCGTTACGCGATAGATCGGTGCAGAATAGAATCTTCTTGAAAACATTTCGATGAGGCATAGCCCCTCCTTATCCGCCCAGATTGGGCAGCCAGAGCGAGATCTGAGGAAATACTGTCAGTATCACCGCGGCGAGGACGAGCATAAGGAGAAACGGCAGGGCCCCGCGGAAGATCGACTGCAGGGGGATGTTCCGTTCGATTCCGCTTACCACGTAGACATTCACCCCTACCGGCGGGGTGATGACCCCCATTTGGGTGATAACCACGACCATAACCCCGAACCAAATCGGGTCGTACCCCAGCTCGATAATAACGGGATAGAATATCGGAATCGTCAGAAGCACAAGGGCGAGGGCGTCTATGAAACACCCCGCGAGGAGGAAAAAGAGGATGATCAGAAGCATCGTGAAAATCCCGGGGAGCGGGAGGTTCGTAAACCACTCGGCGACGGCGAAGGGGATCTGCGACACCGCGAGAAACCGGCCGAAGATGACCGCCCCGGTGACGATGAAGAAAACCATTGCCGAGGTCCTTACCGTCTCGAAAAGGATCTGCTTTAAAACCTTCCAGGTAAGGGCGTGCTTGGTCAGGGCGATTACTATGCTTCCTCCGGCCCCTACGGCGGCGGCTTCGATAGGGGTGAACAGCCCGATGAACATTCCTCCCATGACGAAGACGAAGAGAATGACGGTTTCCAGAACGCCCCCCAGCTCCCGGAACCGGGTCCCCCAGCTGCACTTAGGTCCCGCCGGACCTAGGGTCGTTTTCCTGCGGCAGCGGATCCCGATGGACAGGCAGAAAAGCCCCACGATGAGGATACCGGGAACGATCCCCGCCAGGAAGAGGGCACCGATGGACTGTTCCGTCATGAGAGCGTAGACGATGAAGACCACGCTCGGCGGTATGAGCATTCCCAGGCTGCCCCCCGCCGCGATTGTTCCCGAAGCGAGCTCGTCGGAGTAGCGGTACCGGCGCATCTCCGGAAGGGCGACGGAGGTCATCGTCGCGGCGGTGGCGGGGCCGGAGCCGCAGATCGCGCCGAAACCGGCGCAGGCCCCCACCGTGGCCATGGCGAGCCCGCCGGGAAGGTGCCCGATCCAGGCGTAGGCGGACCGGAAGAGCCGCTTGCTTATTCCGGCATGGAAGGCCACCTGTCCCATGAGGACGAACAGCGGAATAACGGTCAGATTGTACGAGGTAAACGTCGAAAAGATGTCCGACACCACCATGCTGAAGGCGGCGTGGGGGGTCACGATCAAAGAGAACCCCAGGATACCGGTAAAGATCATGGCAAAGGCCACCGGCATGCTCGTGCAGAGGAGGGTGAGAAGGAGCAGGCATCCGACAAAACCGATCTGCAGAGGCGTCATGGACGTATCATCTCCTTTCCGGGATGCAGGAGATGGTAGAACACGATGATAAGAACTTGAAGAAAGTTGAAGCTGATGAGAAACGGCATCCAGAACACCGGGATCTTGAGAGTCGGCATCACCTGTCCGCTCTCAATGAACGAAATGCCGTACACGATGCCGTAATAAACGAGGAGGCCGAAAAGGCCGAGCGAGAGAAGTCGAAACAGGGTATCGAGAACGATCCTCCCGGAGCGCGAGAAGTTCTGATAGATGAATTCGATGGCGATATGACCTTTGACGGCCGTCAGGTACGGCAGCGCCGAGGACACCGACACGACCCCGCAGATGCGGACGATGTCGTAGGCGCCCCGTATCCCGCTCTTGAATATCCTCAAAACTATATCGGTACCGGTCACGCCGATCATGACGAGGATCGCGAACCCCGCGATGAGGGCCGAGATCCGCGCCAAGGCGCGCATCCCGGTAAAAAACGGCCGGCCCCGCTCTCTATCTCCCATGACTGTGAAACTACTTCGCCAGATATTCCTGCAGGTCCTTCAGGAATTCTCTCCCCGGAAGACCCCCGGCTTCGACGGTGTCGACATACTCGGTAAGGATCGGCTGGACGGCGTCCACGAGGGCCTCTTCCTGCCGTTCATCGAGTTCGACGAATGTCTTTCCGAGGTCCCTGACAAAGGCTTCTCCCTCCTCGTCAGCCCGGTCCCATGCCCGCCCGTGACGGTCGATCCACTCGCTGTTGACCTCGTCGAATACGGCCTGGATGTCCTCGGGAAGGGATTCCCATACGCCCTTGTTCATGACCGCGAACATGGCCGTGGTATAGCCGATCGCCCGGGTGTCGACGACGTAATCGATGACTTCCCCCTGTTTCCATCCTTTGAGGGTCTCTACGGGACAGAAGGTCGCCTCCGCTACACCCTTCTGGAGGGCCTCGTAGGTCTCTCCCTGGCTCATGGCGATGGGGACCGCGTCGAGGGCGGACACGATCTTCGCGGAGAGCCCGGTCGCCCGGATCTTCATGCCCGAGAGGTCGTCCACGGAATCGATGCTCTTCTTGGAAGCGAGGATGCCGGGGCCGTGAGCGTGGAGGTACAGGACCTTCACATCTTCGAGCTCCTTTGGATCGTAGAGTTCCACCATCTCGTTCGCCGCACGGGTAGCGGTCAGTCCGTCCGGGTATCCCACCGGCAGGTCGAGCCCCTCGAGGAGGGGAAACTTTCCGCGGGTGTAGGCGAACACGCTCATTCCGATGTCGGAAATACCGTTCACCACTCCCTCATAGCACTGAGGGGCCTGGGTCAGGGTCCCGCCGGGAAACATGGTGATCTTCACCCTGCCCTCGGTCCGCTTCTCGATTTCCCGTGCCCATTCCGCGGCGGTCTGTGCCTGGAGATGGGATGCGGGAAAGAAGATACTGTAGTTGAGCTCGACGGCCTTCTCCGCCTTCGCGGCCTTTTCCGGGCCGCCGCCGTCGGACACATCGGATTTTCCGCCGCATCCGAGGATCACCATAAATAGCGCGATAAGAACAAAAAACACCACCGGTACGCGTTTCATATGTACTCCTTTATCAAGCCGGATCGGAAAAACAATACCGGTTTTTTTGCCCCGGCACAAGGGGCAATCCGAGGGAACGGGGAGTGGAAAGGGTTTATTGGGGAGGTTTTTCCTCCGCTCTGGTGATGGACCGAAGCAGCCGGTTTATCTTCTCGAGGGGAGAAACATACAGGTGAAAGAAGAGGACCACCTTTTCGCCGTTCCGGTCTTCGAGGTGAATCTCCTTTTGCATAAGTCCCCTCTCCGGCCGCTCGAGGTCCCGGAAGAACTCCGGTCGGGTCGGATTCAGCACATACTCCCCTTTCCGGTTTTCTACTTCGCCGATCTTCCGGGGAAACGACCCGTACGGAATGGAAAAGTAGGCTCCCTTCCCGCCGACGCTCTTTACTTCTCCTGGAAGGACTTCGCCGAACACCTTACGGCTCAAGAGATAGCCCCGGTACACCACGCGCATCAAAAGGGGCTGCTGCAGCCCCCCCCTTCCGCGGCGGGGGGAACGAGTCGACGCGGAGGATACCGCGGCATAGGGAGTTTCATCGGCATGTTCGGCCCGCCTCTTCAGGAGGATGAGGAGGAGGAGAATCAAGAACACGAGGAAGATTCCTCCCCCTATAAACCACCAGAGGCTCCGGATGACCCTCTCCTCACGTCCGGGGGTCGGGTATTCGGGTTCTTCCTTCAGACTCCGCACCTCGTCCTCGGCTATCCGGGCGCCCGGTTCCGCCTCTTCTTCAGCTGTTTCAGCGTCAGCATCGGAGGTCGTATCCGTTGTCTCCCCGGGACTTTCGCCGGATGCGATTTGAGCCTCTTCGTCGGCCGGTTCAGCCTCAGTACCAGGCGATGCATCGGAAAATTCACCGTGGGTTTCGGCTTGGGTGTCACCGGGACTCCGACCCGGCACGGTTTCAGCCCCCTCTCCGGATGACTCGTCGGACCTCACGCCGATCGCGGTTTCATCTACAACGAGGGGCACGACGATACTCGTCGCTCCGGCCCATTCGGAATAGTATCTCGAAAGGCCGAGGGTATCTTCCTCGAGCATTTCCACGACCTCTGGGGTATATCTTTCGGAAAAATAGTCTATCCGGCCCCGCAGAAGCGTGTTGTACCTTGTGATTGCTTCGGAAAGCGACCGTGCTTCCGAGGGGGCATATCCGAAGGATTCCGTCAAATAGCCGTCGAGGATTCTCCGTATATTGTCGATGTGATCGACCCGGGCTTCGAGTTTGAACGAAAGAATATCCGCCCCGAAGGCGCGTCCGTTTCCGGGAGGGGAAATGCGGAGCAGGGCGTATTTTCCGGCGAAGACGCTTTCACCGTCCTCGCGGAAGGTCCGTGAAAGGCTCCTGCCGATGTTACGGATTTCTTCGGCGGTGTTGAAAAACTCGTGTTCCCCGGCAAAATTGACATATTCGACGGACCGGCTCTCATAACGCTCGAGCTCGTTCTCCGCGACTTCCTGTCCGCTGAGCAGCATGGAGTAAAACAAGACGGTTATGCTTAAAAGAACCTTTTTTTTCATACCATGATTTATCCTGAATCAAATTCTACTAATAGCATAGGGCGTTAATGAAAAAGGTTCAAGCGAATTTATATATACCCGATTATCCGTTCGGACGCCCGGCGAAACCCGTTTGCCAAACGGGGGAGAGTATACTATTCTATAAAAGATTCAAGGAGGAACGTGTGAGAACCATCGACAAAATATCCTACGAGCAGGAAGAAGGGCGGGACATCGGAAAGAAACTGACCGTCTACGCCCTCTCTACCTGCGGATTCTGCAAAAGGGCATTGAACTACCTGAGGGATAATAATATCAAGTTTCAGTACGCACACGTGGACTACCTCCAGGATTTTCAGCGGAAGGAGGTCAAGAAGGAGCTTAAGGAGGAGTTCGGCGAGCGTCCTCTGTTTCCTTTTCTCGTTATAGACGACAGCGACTACCTCATCGGGTTCGATGAGGATGAATGGCAAGAAAAGCTCGAGCTCACCGGGGCCGCCGGAAAAACCGCGGTCGAGGAGGCCGCCGGGAACATCCCCGAGGAGGAGCTCAAGGACGCGAGGAAGTTCGCGCGGATGGTCGCGGACCATCAGGGATGGAAGCTTAACCGGGACGAACAATTCCTCAGGGACCTGATCGAGGGGCTGCATACCAACAAAAAGCGTCTCGGATACTACCTCTGCCCCTGCAGGCTCGGATCGGGGGACAAGGAGAAAGACAAGGACATTATCTGCCCCTGCGACTACGCACGGCCGGATATCGAGGAATACGGTCATTGCTACTGCAGCCTCTACCTATCTGAAGAGTTCCACGAGTCGAAAGAGAAACCCAAGAGCATTCCGGAACGGCGCCCGGAAGACAAGCGGGTTGACTGAGTAGTATGAACCGCTTCGATATGCGGGTAGACGATATATCCGAATTCTTCCGCGGCATCATGGAGGGGCTGCAGTCGTCCACCCGGCAGCAGACCCTTATCATTCTCATAATCGCGGGCTTCATAATCCTTCTCCTCGCCGTGTATCTCGTCCAGAAGTGGCTAAATCACCTCCGGATTGTCGAAGAGTCCCGGAAGTCCTTCGTCAACGCTCTGAAGAATGTGGAGCTGACCCGGGAGGAGCGGGATTTCCTCGAGCAGCTTACCAACGAGCTGCCTAAGAAACAGGAGCAAAAGTACCTCCTCGTACAGGAGCCGATCTGGTTCAGCCGGGCGGCGGAAAGACTCATCCAGAAGGGGGCTGTGACCCCGGCAATGCTCAAGCCGCTGAGGCAGAAGCTCGATGTGTGCTGCTTCAAACGGGAAAGACCCCTCACTTCGACCAAGGAGCTTCCTCCCGGGCTCCATCTCTACATCACCGAAGGGACCGTAGAGGGATACCACGCCCGGATCGTCAAGCAGAAGCACGAGCTCTTTTCCGCGGTCGTGAAAAAGCAGGATGCGCCTCTCCTCGAGGAGGGAAATAGATATACTGTCTTCTTCAAGCGGAGAAAAAACACGTACCGTTTTTCGAGTGCCGCCCGGTTTATTCGGAACAATATCGTCTGGTTCAAGCACACCGAGGAAATCGACAAGGTTCAGCGGCGCAACTACTACCGGAAGAAAGTAACCCTTCCCGCGGAATTGGAAAAATCGGGATACGAGACCTACCGGGCCACGGCCCGCCTTATCGACTTGGGCGGCGGCGGGGCAAAAATGGAGAATCCCCACGGTATGTTCAAGTCGGGCGACCTCATGCGGGTCCTCCTCAAGCTGCCTCCGGACGACACGTTGGAGATAGGAGGGGAAGTGGTCAAAACCTCGGACGAGGGCGAGGCCATCCATGTCAGGTTCGACCCTATAAAGCCTCATCAGGTCGACCGGATAATCCGGTACGTTATGCTGGACGAGGTCGATGAAGCCCCCCCCGGGGGTGTTACTCCAGCATCTTCTTGAGCTCGAGGGCGTTCAACGGGGCGTACCCCTTTTCATCGTTATCGAAGTAGCAGTACACATCATTCCCCCCCTTTCGCCATGCCGAAATCGCCCCGGCCCATCCGCTCAAGGCCCCGGGGGTATACCTTCCCCGGTAGGCTTCTTCCGAGGGGCCGTGGAGGCGGATATAGACGAAGTCCGCGGTAGGTTCCTTCGGAGAGGTATATCCTTCGAGATGGTAGAAACAGAGGGCCGAGTTGTTGAGGCTCAAGATTCGGAAAACTTCGTCGGTAAACCAGGAGGGGTCCCGGAATTCGAAGGTATACCTGTAGTCATCCGGCAGGAGAGCGATAAAGCGCTTCAGCCGGTCGGCGTTGACCTTCCATTTCGGTGGGAGCTGAAAGAGAATGACGTCGGTTTTACTCCCTAAGGGGCGGATACTGTGGAAAAACCGATCGAGGCTGTCCCCGGGATCTTTGAGCTTTTTCATATGGGTTATGTACCGGTTTGCCTTGACGGAGAAATGAAAGTTCTCAGGAGCCGACTCGTTCCAGGTGTGCGCGGCATCCTCGGAGAGGGTCGAATAAAAGGTGTTGTTGATCTCCACGGTGGAAAAGCGGGTCAGGTAATGGGAGAACCACTCCTTTTGGGTAAGCTCCTCGGGATAGAAGCTTCCCTTCCAGTGGGAGTAGTTCCACCCTGAGGTTCCTATATGAAGGTTTCCTTTATCGTGCATACTCTAAATTTAGGGAAAACCGGGGGGAAAGTAAAACAAACCTGCTGTCGATGAGCAAGAAATCGGGTATAATCGAGGGGGAGGGGAAGATGGACACCAACATATCCGCGCTCATGGCGCGAATCCGGGAAATTCAGTCCCGTATCCGGGAAATCCAGGGGATGACCGCCCGGGGACCGGAATCGGCAGTGCCCCCCGCCGCCCCGTCCGTATCCGACGGGACCGAAGCGGCCGATGCCGCGGCCTCGGGGACCGAATTTTCCGCCATCCTCGAAGAGGCCCTCGGCCTTTTGGGGCAGGACGGAACGACGGGCGCCGCCGGGACGGGGGATCTCATGTCGAGCGCATTGAACGGCCTGTCGTCGCTTACCGACCTGGAGAGGGTCTTGAGAGGGACCCTCGACGACTCTACTTACGAGGAATAACTCTCAGCTCGTATTTCCGACTTCCGAGCCCGATTTTCTCGCGTTCGACCGCTCTCCCTTATAGAGGGTCGACGTCTCGGTCAGGAAGGGAAGGCACCCTTTGTGAACCAAGGGCATGACCGCCTCCCGGACTACCCCCGGCGGCACATGGGTAGTGTTGTTCTTCTCACCCACGTGGATCTTGACCCCGATTTTCTCCGGTTCCGAAAACATGACGGGATAACTTGCTCCTTCGAGGAGCTTCTTCATAGCCGATATCCGCAGTTCGAGGGTGCTCTTTTCAGGTATATCAATATAGAAAACTGTGCTGCTGTCGTTCATCCGGACTCCTTTCGACAAAATCAAGGTAGCGACGGGGGTGGAAAAAGTCAAGGAAGCAGGGGGAGCACGCGGTGCGGGATTATTCCGCGAGGGGGAGACTTACCGAGAAGGTCGAGCCCTCTCCGGGGACGCTGGTCGCCCACAACCGGCCCCCGTTCCGCTCGGCGAACTCCTTACACAGGAGGAGGCCTAATCCCGTTCCGTGTTCCGAAGCGGTTCCCACCCGGCTAATCGATTCGCCGAGGCTGAAGAGCTTCTCGAGATCCTTCTCCTCGATCCCGGTCCCGGTATCCTCGACCCGAAGGATGAGTTTCTCCCCTTCCCGGCGGGTGGTTATCCGGATGTGTCCCCCGGAGTAGGTAAACTTGACCGCGTTGGACAGGAGATTCCGCAGGATAAGGTCCACCTTGTTTCGATCGGCGTAGTAATCGTAGTCGCGGAATATATTCATCCCCTTGTACCCAAGGGTATGGAGGATGTCGAGGTGCCGAGGTGATCTCGAAATTGTCGGAGTTCCTCCTTACGGTGCTCGTCCCCCCTTTCCCGTGGATGATCATATTGATCTCTCCTTCGTAGATACAGATTGCCGTCCGCTTGAGCACCTTTTTTACCTCACCGGAAACCTCTCCGGCCCGGGACAAATCGTTACCGGGAACAGCGAATCGCAAAATCATAGTAGTAACCGAGAGGACTGTACCATAAATCCATTGGAGGGCACAAGTTAGGCGCGGCTTTCCTTACCGGGGTTTGTCCGCCTCACCGAGGAACCAGTCAATTATCCTGCGGGATATGCTTCCCGTTCCGGGTATGTCGGGGAGCTTTTCTCTTGGGAACCAGCCGGCCCTGTCGATCTCCACCCCGTCGACACCGATCTCTCCGGAGGCGTACTCGGCGGTGAGCCCTATCATCAGGGAGTGGGGAAAGGGCCAGGACTGGCTCCCGAAGTACCGGATATTCCGGATATGAATGGAGGTTTCTTCGAGGAGTTCCCGCCGGGCGCATTCTTCGATGGTCTCTCCGGGCTCGACGAATCCGGCGACGAGACTGTGGATGTCGCCGGGGAACCTCACGTTGTGGGCCAGGAGGAGAGTATCATCACGCACGACTCCCACGATGATAGCGGGAGAGACCGGCGGAAAGAGATGCAGTCCGCAGGCCGGGCACTCTTTGCCGAAGTCGACGGGCATCGCGGAGAGGGACCCTCCGCAGCGCGGACAGAGTCGGTAGGTATCGCCCCAGTACAGGAGCTGGCTCCCCCGGCTCACCAGGGTAAAGGATGCTTCGTCGATGATCCCGGCGATTCTGCGAAGGGGTATCGGGGTTCCCTCGATCGGAGGCGGCTCCCCGGAAGAAACGAGGGCGGCGGCGAAATAGCGGATTCCGTCGCGGATACCTATTTCAATGGGACCTGCCGTGATGAATCGGGGATCCAGGGAATCGGGAGAGGGGGTAAGAATATCTCCGGTTTCGGAACGGGTGAGCACCTCCCCCGCGAGAAAGAGGATCATTTTTTCCTGTACTGGATGCATCAAGAGAAGGTACACCGATAACCCGGGGATTACAAGGGAGCCTCGGGGGTATATACTCGAAGAATGAAGTTGCGAGCGGCCGGAATACAGATGGATATCCTTCCTCGGGATTGCGAGGGTAACCTGGGGGTCGCCGTGGACCGGATCACCGCCGCCGCGGCCGCGGGGGCCGACCTGGTATGTCTCCCGGAGATGTTTCCTACCGGATTCGATTACGAATACATCGGGGTACGTGCCGAGCCCCTCACCGGGCCCTTCATGACCGCCCTCACGGAGACCGCCCGGGACGCGGGTATTCATCTGGTGTGCGGAAGTTACCCCGAGCGGGAGGGGGAGAAGATCTACAACACCGCGGTGCTCATCGGACCCGGCGGACGGATAATCGGAAAATACCGAAAAATCCACCTCTTTCCCCTGATGGAGGAGAATCTTTATCTGTCCCCGGGACACGAGATTCCAATCTTCGAAACGGACCTCGGGAAATTGGGGATCATGATTTGCTATGATATCCGGTTCCCCGAGCTCGCCCGGGCCTTGGCCCTCCGGGGCGCCGAAATTATTCTCGTTCCCGCGGAGTTTCCGTATCCCCGGCTCGACCACTGGAAGTGTCTTCTCAAGGCCCGGGCCGTCGAAAATCAATGCTATATTATGGCCGTCAACAGGGTAGGCACCTCGGGATCGGCCCGGTTCTTCGGTAACTCATCGATATACGATCCCTGGGGGGAGCTCATTGCGGGGAGCGGGGACGACGAGGCCGTCGTCACCGGTGTCATCGATACCCAAGTGATTGAAGAGGTAAGGCGCCGGATCCCCGTCTTCTCCGATCGGAGGGCCGATCTCTACTGACCGATTTTGAGGTTCTTGAGGTACTTCAGCGGGTCCATGGCTATCCCGCTCTTTCTGATTTCGAAGTGAACATGGGGCCCGGTGCTGACCCCGGAATTGCCCGACAGAGCTATAACCTGCCCCGCCTCCACCCAGTCACCATTCGCCACGAGGAGGGTTCCGCTGTGCCCGTACCGGGTAACCATCCCGTCTTCATGGACGAGGGTAATGAGCTTGCCCAGAATGTAGTTGTATCCCGCGTAGGCGACCCGACCCGCCGCATACGCATGTACAGGCGTTCCTAGGGGGGCGCTTACATCGATACCGTAATGAAACCGTCCCCACCGCGGTCCGAAATGGGAGGTAATGACCCCGATCCCTTCGGGAAGAAAGGCCCCGGCGATGAGAACGTCGTCGGGAGTGCGGGCGGTCCCCCGACGCAGCATCGCCGAGACGGGCGGGGAGAGTATCTGAGATGCTGTGGTCCGTCTCTCCTTGAGGAGGCCGTTCCGGAGCACCACCTCCGCGGTAATCCGCTCGCTTCCGTATTCACCTCTCCGGGTATACACCGCTTCGGTACGATACAGAGTAGGATCGTAGGAGACGTAGGTCCGGAAGGGGATCGACCGGGTGTAAATATGGGTGTAGGAGGCTTCCACCGAGATGTAGGGCTTGGGTACGATCAGGTTCAAGACATCTCCGGGATAAATCCGGTCGGGATTCATCCCGGGATTGGCCAGAACTATGTCCTGCATTGTCAGGCCGTGCTCCCTCGATATGGACCACACGGTGTCGGCGGGTTTGACCGTATAGAGCTTCTCCTCCAAGGTCCCCTTCTTGAGGAGGATCACCGCGTCCGTTGTTTCCAGGAGCTCTTTCCTCGTATATATTCCCGATACGACCCGGGGATTTTCCACGAGCCGTATGGAGAGTCCCGTAATGATCTCCTTTTCTCTTTCCGGGGGAATAAAGTCACGTACCAGTTCGTTTAAGACCCTGCGGCATTCCTGATTTGTCGCAAGGACCGCAACCGGTTCATCTCCGACGACGATAGCGTATCCCGAGGTACGGGGATGGAGATAATCCTCTAAGGATGCGATGAAACTCCGGGTGTCCCCTTCCGGATCCGACGAGGACCGGGAATGGAACTCGAACAGTCGGCGAAACTCCGGATTTTTTTTAAACCATGCGAACTGGGGACCCAACCCGTCCACGAGACGGTAGAGGGCGGCCTCGGACCCGGCCCAGCCGAGATCGGTTCCTTCGAAACTGACCGCGAGACCGGGGACCGACTCCAGGGACTTCGCCAGGATCTTACCGGTGACCGGAGGAGCGGAGAATAGAGATATAACGAGGAAGAGGCTTGCCGCTAACCCGAGAGGAAGGAGATACCCGTATCTCCTTCTCGACATGAAACGCTTGAAGAACCTCTTCTTCGGTCTCTCCAGGCCGGGCAGGAGGAGACGTCTGGGAAGAATGAACGATAACAGACGACGGAAAGAGGTCCTTCCCGCTGTGAGAAGCTCTTCGATCGACCGCTGCAGGACGTGAAAGACCTTGTTCAGCTCAATCCAGATATCACTCCGATGCATACGTATGATAATATATGAATTACAACAAAAGTAAAGTGTTTTTAGGCGAGAAATTCCGCCGCCCGGGTAAAATATTCCTCGGCGGTTTCGGCCCTGACGATCCTGTTTCTTAAATCCGCTCCCCCGGGAATCCCCTTTGTGTAGGCGCAGAAGTGCTTCCGCATTTCCCGGCATGCCTTCCCCTCCGGAAGATATTCGAGGAGCTCCTCGAGATGGGCTAAGGCGGTGGAGATTTTCTCCCGGGGAGACGGTTCCCGACCCGGATCCTGTCTCGTGAGGAGGTTTCGGGTTCGCCGGAATACGAAGGGATTTCCGATAGCTCCCCGGGCGAACATCACCCCGGAGCATCCGGTTGCGGAAAGCATTTTTTCGGCGTCTTCGGGGGTAAAAAGATCTCCCGACCCTATAACGGGTACGGTCAGACGGGAGGCAAGCTCCCCGATATAATCCCATTCCGCCGTGCCGGAGTAGCCCATGCTCCTCGTCCGGGGGTGCAGGCACACCATACCGGCACCGGCATCGACGGCGTTCCGGGCGGCTTCCCCGTAGGTGATGGACTCGGCGTCCCAGCCGGAACGGATCTTGACGGTCACCGGAATGTTCCGGTCCCGCCGGGTCAAGCCCCCTTTGAGGGCCTCCACGATCGAGGCTATGCGAGAGGGGTCTTTCATGAGGGCCGCGCCGCTTCCGGTTTTCGTCACCTTCGGTACCGGGCACCCGCAGTTGAGGTCTATCAACGAGGGTTCCCATGGGAGGACCGCATCCAGCGATCTTTCGGCCGAGCCGGGGGAGGAGGTGAAGATTTGTACCCCGAAGAATCTCTCACCGGGGGATCGTTCGAGGAGGTTCGCGGTCTTTTCATTGCCCCTTATCAGACCTTCACAGGAGACCATCTCAGAGAAGGTGAGATCCGCTCCGTGGCGGACACACATCTCCCGGAAGGCGCGGTCGGTGAAACCTGCTAACGGGGCGAGAAAGATGTTTCCCGGCAGTTGTAAGCCGGGCAGGTTTATTGGCTGGTATAACCCCATTCCGTACGTCCCGGGGAATCGAAAGCGGTGTTATTCCTGGATATCGAAAAACTCGAGGGCGTTCCGGTAAAGCGCCTCGGAGAGGTCCTCGAGGGGTTCTTCCCTGAGCTCCGCTAAGAATTCGGCGGTCGATTTGAGGTAAACCGGCTTATTCCGCTTGCCTCTGTACTCGGCGGGTACCATAAAGGGGCTTTCCGACTCGATGAGTATCCTGTCCCGGGGCATGCTTTTTGCGGTCTCGTGGAGGTTCTTGGCGTTCCGGTAGGTGAGGTTCCCCGCGAAACTGAGATAGAGATTGAGTTCTAAAGCCTTCTGGGCATATTCCCAGTCTTCGGAGTAGCAGTGGAGCACCCCCCCTTTGGGTGGGAGTTTTTCCTTGAGAATTTCCAGGACATCCCGTCCGGCCTCCCGGTTGTGGATAATCACCGGAAAATCGAGACGTTCCGCCATCTCGAGCTGCCTGATAAAGAGCTCGATCTGGGAGTCCTTGTCCCCGAATTTCCGGTAATAATCGAGGCCGATTTCACCTATGGCCACGATTCGGGGTTTTTTTGCCCCCTCGGTGATTTTTTCCTGCCAATCCTTGCCGGGATGCGAAACTTCCGAGGGAGAAACGCCGATACTATGATAGACATTTGTCGCCGTGGAGAGATTATCGTATACCTGGAAGAAATCATGAAGATTGTTGCAGATGCTGACAATATGATCGACGCCGGCCTGCTTAGCTTCCTGGGCGATTATCAACTGTTCTATGGGGTCTTCATTTATGAGACCAATGTGTGCATGAGTATCAAAAAAACGCATTGTACTCCCGATATAAAAAAGATTTGTTTAAACGTAGACATTCTTAAAATAGCATGTACAGTTTGTGTAGTCAATAATTATTTGACAAATGTTTTGCCGCGTGTTAGGCTTTCTTTTAATAAGTTGTTGCCGTATCGAAAACAAGAGGAAATTCTAGGTGTCGCCAGCGAATCAGTATAAGAGACTCGAGAATCAGTTTACCGATAGACTCGTAAAATTACTCAAGACCATCGGCAACGGCATCAGCACCTTTTCCAAACGGTTTATGACCGCGGGTAAGCAGCGGTTTACCGTTATGTTTATCCCTCATTCCGAGAAAAAAATCTTCAATTTTCGCATATCCGTTTTTTCTCTAGTTTTCCTGTGCATGCTCTTAGCGGGGGTCTTGGTGGCCTTTTTTCTCTCCAGCACCACCTTCAGCGGGGTTTCCCGGCTCCTGACCAAGCGTTCTGAGCTCTTGGAGAGCACCCAGGCCAATCTGGAGATTATTCGGGATGAGATAACCAATCTCCAGAGTGTCGCCAAGAATTTCGAGTCCAGTCTGGGGAGTACCTTGAATACCTTCGGATTCGAGAACACCGTGCCCTCCGGGGCTGCGGGAGGGGGCGATTTATCCACGATTATCTCTCTCGAGGAAGAGGATCGGGGGGTCATGAGCGAGCTGAGCGAGCTTCAGAGTATCAGCGCGCTTTTGAACGAATCCGCCGCATCCCTGCAGAAGATTACCGACCTCTTGGTCTCCCAGGGCGAGCTCCTGGTAGAGCTCCCCACCCTGTGGCCTCTGGAAGGGGGAAGGGGGAGGAGCACAAATCCCTTCGGTCCTGCTATTCACCCGTTTACCAAAAAATGGTACCTTCACAAAGGGGTGGACCTTGCCTTTCACCGGGGCTGGCCGGTTCTGGCCACGGCGGACGGTAAGGTGGTGGAGAATAAATTCGAGCCCATGGGTTTCGGCAACTACATCGTCATACGCCACAAGTACGGATTCTATACCAAATACGCCCACATGGACCGGGTCTACGTGAATGAAGGGGATACGATAACCCAGGGACAGAGAATAGGCGTGTTGGGAAGTACGGGATTGAGCACCGGTCCTCACCTCCACTACGAGGTCAGAATCGGTTCTCAGGTCGTCGATCCCGAGCGGTACCTGAATATCACCAGCGAGATGAGGAATATCTCGAAAAGAAAATAGGCGCAGGATTTTTTAATAAAATGAGTGATCATATAGCCGAAGACGGTTCATTTATAAATTCAATAGTCGGAGAAGGGACCCGATTCAAAGGAGAGCTCGATTTAAGCGGGCTGCTCCGGATCGACGGTGATTATTCCGGAACTATCCGCACCCCCGGCAAGGTCTTGGTCGGGAAGAACGGCAGGGCCGAGTGCACCATATTTGCGGGCACGGTAGTCGTCGGGGGCGTTGTGAAAGGGGACATACACTCCACTGAAAAAGTTATAGTCCTCTCCACCGGAATGATAATTGGGAATGTCTCCGCTCCCCGGCTCATTGTAGAAGAGGGAGTGATTCTCAACGGAAAATGTACGGTCCATGCCCGGGCTGAAGAAGCGGCGCCGGTCAAAACGGATTCGGCCAAAACGGTTCCGGCCTCCCCCGAGGCCGTTCCGGTTCAACAACCTGAAACGGCTCGGTACCAAAGGGCCCCCCAAGGGGGTGCAGAGACCGTTCCGTATGAGGAATCCGGCGGGAAGGATGAAACCGTCGAAACGAGAGACGGGAAAACCGAAATGAAAGAGGAAATCAAAGAAGTCTCCGTATGGAACGGATAAACCTCGTAGGCTCCGCTTTCCAGGAATACGAATACGATAAAGAAAAGAAAGTCCGGAAGAAGAAGGAAGCCGACCGGAAAAAATTCTCTTCTCTCTTGGGCGAAAGCGGCGAGACCCGCCGAAGGGAGCTCGAATCTTTAATCGGAATCAGGATATCCCGTCCCGAGGACCTTGAAGACGTCCTTGACGAAATACACGAAATCGGCGAGAAATTGCAATCGAGCCCCGGAATGGGTCTCGTCAAAGAGTATAGGGCAATGGTGCGGGCCTTCGTCCGGTATGTTGTGGACACTGGGTATCTCGTGGAAAAAAAGAAACTTACCGGTTTCAAGGTCCTGAAGCTCAAGCCCGGAGAACGGCCGGAATTGACCCTGGTCAGGGTCGTCGATGAAAAGCTCGACAGATTGGCCGGTGAGATCCTCGCCAATCAGCGGGACCAGTTGAGGATTCTCGAAAGGATAGATGAAATCCATGGCATCCTCGTCGATCTTATTCACTGAAGGAGTTTCATCGTGGAAAGCGATACCAATACGGTTTCACATATAGTTAGAGTCAAGGTTTTGCATTCTCATGAAACCGAGTTGTGCAGCCCCCCGGAAGACGAACCCATCGACGACGGTGACATCGTCGTCCTGCCGACCAGATACGGGAAAGACTTAGGCGTTGTTTTAGGCGCCGTGCGGGACGCCGACGGGGGCGAGGGGAATTCGATTCAGAATATCGTGAGGAAGGCCACCGAGGCGGACCTGGAGACCTACCGGAAGAACGAGGAACGTGAAAAAGAAGCCTTGGATATCTGCCGGGAGAAGGTGGAGGCGAGGGGTCTCGATATGAAGCTCGTCGCAGCTCACTACTTGAACGAAGAATCGAAGGTTCTCTTCTTCTTTACAGCCGATAATCGGGTCGATTTCAGAGAGCTGGTCAAAGACTTAGTCGCCGTCTTCAAGATGCGTATCGAGCTGAGGCAGATCGGAGTCAGGGACGAATCGAGAGTTTTAGGCGGTGTCGCCGTCTGCGGCAGAACCTACTGCTGCCACGGGGTCACCGACAAACTCAAACCCGTCTCTATAAAGATGGCCAAGGAACAGAACTTGAGCCTCAATTCGATGAAGATCTCCGGGCCCTGCGGGAGGCTCCTCTGTTGTCTCGCCTACGAATACGACTTCTACCGGGATGTCAAGCGGGGAATACCCTCGGAAGGGAACCGGCTCCGAATCGACGGGCAAATTTGCAAGATTATCGACGTAAACGTCCTTTCGAAAATCATAAAGGCCGTCGACGGCGACGGAAGGTATATGAGCATCCCCTTTTGCGCGATCAAGGGACGGGGTGAAAAAAATGAATGGTACGCGGAAACCTCTTGACGATATAGAAAAAAGATAGTAGTCTCTCGCCAAAGAAAAAGTAAATCCATTTCGGATAACGCGACAAAAATCGGAGAAGGAGAGTATAAATGGCTCAAGTAAGCAAAAATGCACGAAGCGGATCCACGGCTCAGAAGTTTTACTGCACCTGCGGCGGCGAAGTGAAGATGAAATCAATCTTTACCAGCGGGAAGCTCAAAAACCTCGCGATCTGTGAGAATTGTAAGCGGGAAGAGCGGCGCCCCCGGGACTTTCGCTAAAAAATCTGTAACATCCCGTTTCTATGCGACACCTCGCATGAGGCGCGCGCAGGGCTTTCGTATCAATAAAGCGGAAGCCCCTTTTTTTTCCGGTCAGCCGGCCGCAACCTCTTTTAACCGCATCTCAGCCTCCGGCTTCTCCGTCGTCTTCGTCCCGCCAGCCGGCGATCTGCTCCCGTACCAGTGATTCCGATTCCCGAAGGATCGAGCCTATCTCCGATTTACTCTTCGGCGGAGAAAAGAGCTTGAGCGCCCGAACACGGTAGCGCATCCGGCGGAAATTCGTAGCCAATTGTTCGGTTCGAGCGACCCGGAAGCCCCCGTCGACGGCCACGGTGAGAACGGGTAGGGGAACGGTTTCCAAGATCTTTCGTACCGCCCCCGCATGGAACTTCAGGACTTCCCCGGTGCGGGACCGGGTCCCCTCGGGAAAGACCACCGGGCATATACCCTGCTTCGACTTCCGTGCAAGGCGCTCGAGCTCCTTCATGGTGGCCGATATTTTGCCGTCGCGACGGATCATGGCGTGATTCTGAAGCCGCAACACCATGGACACCAGGGGAACCCCTCGGGCGAGCTCGTGTTTCGCGGCAAAGCGGATCATATAGTCCCTGAAATAGTAGTAGAGAAAGGCGATATCGATAACGCTCTGATGGTTAGAGATGATCAAGAACACCGGAGGGAGGTCCTTCGGCATTTCGATGCGGCGGCGGACCCGGATCCCCATATAGACCCTCGAAATAGTGATCAGCGAAGCGGTTATCTTCCAGTCCTTTCGGTCGATAACCTTACGGGCGGCGGAGTAGCTGAACGCCGCTAGGAAGCGCAAAAGCAGGTCCCAAAAGAGGAAAATTCCTAATAATGAGCTGAAAAAGGCTATTTTTTTCATCGTGTAATACCTATCGCGGTAGTGTTAAATATACTGATATTCGTTACAAGTACAAGTACTTGACAGGAAAGAAATTATCTGGTACTTTCCATTTCCTGTAATTAAGAAATTTATTACCACGGAGGAAATCCAGTTGCCAAGTAAAACATCAACCGCCAAAAGGCATCGCCAGAGCGAATCCCATCGCCTGCGTAACAAATCGGTCCGAAGCGCGGTCAAATCACAGATCAAGAAGTTCCTCGATGCGGTCGAGAAGAAAGACCGCTCCGCCGCGGAAGCCGAATTCAAGCAGGTCTCGAGTCTCCTCGACTCCGCCGCGGGCAAGGGAGTCTACCACAAGAACAACACCGCGCGGAAGAAATCGCGGCTTCACAAGAAGCTTACCGAGCTTACCGCCGAAAAAGCGGAATAAACGCGTACGTCTTTACAGGAGGATACTGTGGGTAACGGAAAGCTGACGAAAGCGGAGATAATCGAGAGTATCTACGAGAAGGTCCCCGTCAACCGGAAGGATATCCACAGTATCATCGATGAATTCTTCGACCAGGTCAAAACCGCTCTCACCGAAGACAAGACGGTAGAGCTCCGCGGTTTCGGGACCTTCGAGGTCCGGACCCGGAAGGGGAGGAGCAAGGCGCGAAATCCCAAGACCGGCGAGATCGTCAGTGTCGGCGATCATGGTGTTGCCGCTTTCAGGCCCGGCCGGGAGCTCAAGCAGAGTGTCTGGGCGCTTCGGGAGTAACCGCATATAATGAAGCGGGGCGGCAAGCGCGCTACTCTGGTCGAGATCCTTCTGGAAATCGGCCTCCTTATCTGCTCAGTCGTTCTCTTCGCCTTGAGCTTTCCGAGCCTTGTATCCGACTGGGGCTGGTTCCCTCTGGGGTTCGTGGCCCTGGTTCCCATGTTCGTTGTGATTCATCGGGCGGGGTGGATCAGGATCTTACTCTACGGAGCACTCTTCGGTTTCCTCTCGTACGCCCTGTTCAACTACTGGTTGGTCGCCTTCCATCCTTTGGCGATTTTCATTGTTCCTGTCATATACGGGGTCTACTTCATCGTTCTCTTTCCCCTCTTGAAGGGCGCGGACTCTCTCTTTCCCCGGTACGGATATCTGGCTCAGGCGGTTATATGGGTGGGGTACGAATACCTGAGAACGAAGGGCTTTCTCGGATACTCCTACGGTATCCTCGGATATACCCAGTATATGTTTCTCCCTTTTGCTCGTTTCAGCGCCCTAACCGGCATTTGGGGAGTAACTTTCCTCACCGTCCTGCCCGCGGCCTATCTGGGTAACGCTTTTAAAGAAGGCCGTGTCCGGGCCAAGTGCTTCTTCCGGGATCATCGCTGGGACGCCGTCGCCTATGGAGCGGTATTTACGGCGGTTATGGTCTACGGTTTTGCCGTCCAGGCCGATCTCGATCGGGCCGATTCGTGGAGGACCGCCCTTATCCAGCACAACGTCGATCCATGGAAGCACGACTACGGGGAATCCCTGGACATTCTCGTCGATTTGAGCAAACAGGCGGAGCAAGAAGGTCCCGATATCGTGGTCTGGTCGGAAACCGCCTTTGTCCCGGCAATAGAGTATCATACCCGCCATCGAGGAAGCAGAGACTATTACGAGCTCATAAGCCGCCTCATGGATTTCCTGAGAAGCAGGGATGTTCCCTACGTTCTCGGAAACGACGACGGCCGGCTTCAAAGGGTCGGGGGACAGGGCCGGGTCGACTACAACGCCGCACTTCTCTTCAAGCAAGGGCAACTCGCGGACAAGTACTGGAAGACCCATCTCGTTCCCTTTACGGAGCATTTTCCCTTCGAGAAGCGCTTTCCCCGTATACATGCCGCTCTTGTCGACGCGGACACCCACTTCTGGGAAAAGGGGGAGGAGTACACCGTCTTCGAAGCGGGGGGGGTCAAGTTTTCTACTCCCATCTGCTTCGAGGATACCTTCGGCTATCTGTCGAGAAATTTCATCCTCTCCGGAGCGGAGGTGATCGTCAACCTCACCAACGACAGCTGGTCTTTTTCGGTGGCCGCGGAGATGCAGCATATGGCCATGTCCCGTTTCCGGGCAATGGAAAACCGCCGGAGCGTGGTCCGAAGCACCAACGGAGGTATCACCTGCATAATCGATCCCAACGGACGGATCGTCTCGAGCATCGATCCCTTTATAGAGGGTTATCTCGTGGACGATACCCCGGTCTACACCGATACCGTCACCCTTTATACCCGGTGGGGAGACTGGTTCGGGGTGGTCATGACCGTCGGTGCTGGACTTTTTCTTTTCGTTGGTGTAGGGTTGAAGCTGCTTATCCGGCAAAGAAGGATTGACAACGGCCCTCAAGTATAGGACAATGTATCGGCCACTGGGAGAACATTTTGGAAGATAAGACGAAAATACTCATCGTCGATGATGAACCCATAAATCTCGATTTTTTCGAGGTGATGCTGTCCAAGTTGGGCTTCGAGGTTAGTATGGCTCAGGACGGTGAAGAAGCCCTGGAGATGATATTGAGCGTCAAGCCCGACGTGGTAATCCTCGACAACATCATGCCCAAACTCACCGGATGGGAGGTAACTCGAATCCTCAAATCGGATGAAGAGTACAGCGAGGTCAAGGATACGCCCATCATTATGTTCTCGGCGATGGACGACGTGAAGGACAAGGTCGAGGGATTCGAGCTCGGAGTGGAGGATTACATCACCAAACCCTTCAACTTCTCCGAGGTTCTCGCGCGGATTCGGGCGGTTCTGAGGACCCGGCAGCTCTCCCGACAGGTGCTTCAAAAGGAACGGCATATCGCTAAGATCGGGAGTCTGAACGATTCCCTCCTCTACTTCACCGACCATCTCAAACACCCGGTGGAGGACCTCCTTTCGAGCGCACACAAGCTGGAATATAACAATCCTTATTCGGTACAGGAGTTCGTGGAAAAGGTTGTCAGCGAATGCGAGCAGGTCCTGGCCGCCTTGGGCGGGCTCGGCGAGGAGATTTCAGAACTTCGGGAAAATACCGATTATAAAGTAGATAGACCCAAAGAGATCTTAGAGGACCTGGAAGACAAGTTCCAGAAACAATTTGCTCACATGAAGCAGAACGAACAGCTCAACTGACGGAACTTGAGGATGATTTCCGCGGAAAAACAGAAACTGCTTGATCTCTTCGCCGAAGGGCGGAAACAGTACAAGCTCATGGAGTTTAGGGCCGCCCAAGACCGGTTTGAGAAAGCTCTCCGAGTGGATCCCTCGGATGGACCTTCCCAGGTTTATCTGAAAAGATGTTTGCACTATATCGAAAACCCGCCGCCGGAGGATTGGGACGGAGTATTCGTTATGAAGACGAAATAATATGGCAAAGAACTCTGAAAAAAAAGGGCTTGAACGAATTACCACTACCCTCGGAAAACAGACGAACTTCAAAGGAACCATGCGATTTTCCGAATCCCTGAAGATCGACGGGTATTTCGAAGGACGGATCGAGAGCAAGGGTTTTCTCTATGTTGAAGAGGGATCCGAGGTCCGGGCGGACATACGGGTCGGATCCATTGTCGTCGGCGGTGTCGTCCACGGAAACATCGAAGCCACCGAAAAACTGGAGATGCTCTCCACGGGACAGGTTTTTGGCAACGTAAAAACCGCGAAACTCCGGATTGCAGACGGGGTTATCTTCGAGGGGAAGTGCGAGATGATCAATAATCCCGATACGGTCGATGTTTTTTCGACTCCGGTGCATAAATTGAAAGAGACCGTTCAAAGTTAAGTTTGTGTTAAAATGATAATTCTTTCCCTGTAGTGTATGCACGAAGAATGGACATATTTCCTGCTTGGGGCGGGAAGCAAAATAAAATCGATCCAATCGAAAACGGCAGGAACCTCGGAGGTCCGGCAGGTGTGCTCTCATGAGGATGCTCCGGAGCTCTTAGAGAAGCTCGGACCTTTCTGCGTGCGCAAGGGGAACATAACTTCGCAGGGTCTTGTCTACAATGCCCTCTCGAGCCGGGGGCTTACCATGGTAACCGCCGAGTCGTGTACCGGCGGCTTGGGGGGCGGACGGATAACCGAGCTGCCCGGAGCTTCGACGGTTTATTGGGGAGGTTTCATCGTCTATTCCAATGCCGCTAAAGTTAGTCTGGGCGTCGAAGAAGAGACCCTTCGGCATCACGGTGCGGTCTCCAAGGTGACCGTTCTCGAGCTTACCGAAAGGGCCCTCGAGACTTCATCCGCCGACGTATGCTTCAGCATCTCCGGCATCGCCGGACCCAGCGGGGGCACGGCGGAGAAACCGGTGGGAACGGTATGGATATCGGTGGGAACCCGGCCCGGCAGGGACAAAGCATGGAGGTTTCTCTTCCGGGGAAACAGGGAACTGATCCGGGAAAAATCGATAGTCGCGGCAATGCTGCTGACCGAACGGGAGATCCAAAGGCACTCCTTTACTTGACAGTTCAAGGATGGAACACTATATTTCAGGTATACCGGTTTTAACTCCCGTACACTGCCCATTTACATTATGAAAATACAAATCAAGTGGAGAATTTACTGATGGCAAAGCGCAAAAGTACCGCTGAAACCGAGGAAAAAAATTTGGAACTCGATCTTCCGGACTCTGAAGAGGCGCAGAAGAAAAACGCAAAAGTTGCGGTGCGGAAAAAGAAAAATGGAATCGATGAAAATGGTTATAATGACCAGGATCAGAAGAAGAAGCCGCGAAAGAAGAAGATTCGCGTCGAGCTGATCAAGGACGCCGAGGAGACGGACTCCGGCGAGAACGGTTCCGAATACGAGGATTACCCTATGGCTGAAGAGGAAAACGACGGCGACAGAAATGACTTTGACGATACCGATACCGGTAACGGCGACAAGAACGAGGGAAAGTCGAAGAAAAAGGAGAAGCTCAGTATAAACGAGCTGACTAGGATGCTCCTTCCCGACCTCAGAGAATTCGCGGTATCCACCGGAAAATCCCGGGACGATCTGGTCTCGCTCAAGAAACAGGAGCTGGTTTTCCAGATCCTCAAGAACCACACCCAGAAGGGCGGGGTCATCCATGCCTACGGTTCTCTCGAGATTCTTCCCGACGGGTACGGCTTCTTGCGGAGCCCCCAGAACAGCTACCTTCCCGGATCGGACGATATCTACATATCCCCCTCCCAGATCAGGCTCTTCAACCTGCGCACCGGAGACACGGTGGCCGGTCAGATACGTCCTCCGAAGGAGAGCGAGCGGTTCTTCGCCATGCTCCGAGTCGAGAGCGTCAACTTCGACGACCCTTCGGTTTCCCAGTCCCGGATTCCCTTCGATAATTTGACCCCCCTGTACCCCCACAAGCGGATCAATATGGAGACGCGGGTCGGTGAGGTTTCCACCCGGCTGATCAACCTGTTCTGCCCCATCGGTCTCGGGCAGCGTGGTCTGATTGTAAGCCCTCCGCGGACCGGTAAGACTATCCTGCTGCAGCAGATAGCCAACGCGCTCACTGAAAATCACTCGGACGTCGAGCTCATCGTGCTCCTCATAGACGAGAGACCCGAGGAGGTCACCGACATGCGCCGCAACGTAAAGGGCGAGGTGATCGCCTCTACCTTCGACGAGCAGGCGACCCGGCACGTACAAGTCGCCGAGATGGTCATCGAAAAAGCGAAGCGTCTCGTGGAGCACAAGAAGGATGTGGTCATTCTCTTAGACTCCATAACCCGCCTCGCCCGGGCCTATAATCAGACCGTACCCACCTCGGGGAAGATCCTCTCCGGCGGTGTCGATTCGAATGCCCTCCACAAGCCCAAGAGGTTCTTCGGAGCGGCGCGGAACATCGAGCACGGGGGGAGCCTGACCATCGTGGCCACCGCCCTTATCGAAACGGGAAGCCGGATGGACGAGGTCATCTTCGAAGAGTTCAAGGGGACCGGCAACATGGAGATTCACTTAGACCGGAAGCTCTCCGACCGGAGGCTCTTTCCGTCCATCAATATCAAGAAATCCGGGACCCGGAAGGAGGAGCTGCTGCTAACCGAGGAAGAGCTCAACAAGATGTGGGTTCTTCGGAAGGTTATCAACCCCATGGACGATGTAGAGATCATGGAACTCCTCATTGACAGGATGCGGAAAACCAAGAATAATAAGGCCTTCTTGAGGTCGATGAACACCTCGGGAACCGCACAGGATATGTAGAAATTATTGGATTCAGAGACAGAGGTACAGAGATATGAAAAAAGGAATACACCCCGACTACACCAAGACGGAGATCAAGTGCGCCTGCGGAAACGTCATCGAGACCCGATCCACCGTCGACAATCTCGAAGTGGAAATCTGCTCAGCCTGCCATCCCTTCTTTACCGGCAAGCAGAAGCTCGTAGACACCGCCGGACGGGTCGAGCGGTTCAAGAAGAAGTACGGGATCAAGGAATAATCCTCACCGAAAAACCGATCATCTTCTCCTTATCCGCATTCCGATCAGAGTTCCCACAAGCAGGATCATGAGCCCGTAGGGGAAATAGTCCCCGAATAGGGTGTAGGGTGTGAGACCTTCTTCCTCGTAAACCGGTACATCGTATACGAGGACCGCTTCTTCGAAGAAGGGAAGCTCGGCTATTTTTCTTCCGTAGGGATCGATGACCGCGGTAACTCCGGAGTTGGTGCTCCGCACCATGGTGCGCTTGGTTTCCACGGACCGAAAGAGAGCGGCCACGTAGTGCTGGGTCTGGGCCGAGTCCTGCCGGGACCAGCTGTCATTAGTCAGATTGACCAGTATCTCCGCTCCCTTTTTTACGAAAAGACGGTTAATATAGGGAAAGGCGTCTTCGAAGCATATAGGCGCCCCAAAGGTGAGGGTTTCGCCGCTCCCGCGGAGGGGTACGGTAAACAGGGTGTACCGGTTTCCCACCGTCCACCCCGCTGAGTAGAGACCTATCACATCCTGGAAAAAATTTCTTACCGACTCGATCTCCCAAAAGGGGACGTGCTCGGCCAAGGGGACCGGGTGCTGTTTTCCGTAATGCTCCCGGATTTCTCCGTCCGGACCCACCAGGATGACCGCGTTCAGCGCTCCCTCGGCCTCGAGAAGGTAGGGGCTCCCCACGAGAAAGGGGGCGTCTATCTCCCGTACGAAGCTTACGAAGGGATCTCCGGCGGGCCGGGTTTCGTAGAATTCCCGGTATTCCAGATAAGGTCTGCGGAAGGAGGTCTCACTCCACAGAACAAGCTCCACCGGCTCACCGCTTCGCCGAATCCCCTCCCGGGTCAGCCGCTGCCCCCGTATGAGACTCTCCACCTCGTTTCCCCCCACCCAGCTGTCTATATTCTGCTGAACCATGAGGATGCGGGCGTTTTTGGTCACCGGTATATCGGTACCCATCCGGTAATAGCCGTAAACGACGGCGAGGATGATCAGGCTTCCGATTACCGCCGATTGGGCGGTGAAAGTCCCGGAGGCCGTAAGAAAGCGGAGTCTTCTTGCCCCCTTTTCATAGACCGCTTCGGTAAGGGTCGCCTGGAAGAGGAGGACCAGGAAGCTTACTCCCCACACTCCGGTTATATCGGCAATCTGGAGAAAGGGGGTCAGATTCGCGAAGGGATAGGCCATCAGGCCCCAGGGGAATCCCAGGTATCCCATGGCCTTGAAATACTCGAAGACGGTAAATGCCGCAGCGAACAGAAGGGGCCGATACGCCGCAGGGGCCTCCTTGAACCGGAACAGGAAGGGAGCCAGTACCGTATAGTACAGGGCGTATCCGAGAGTCGTTCCGGTGATGGTCCACACCGAGAATTCCTGAAAGTAGGCGAGCCAATAGTAGGAAAACAGGGTGGTAAGGACCCCGAAGAGAAGCCCCATCAACGAGGCGTACCGCCTCGTAGGCGACAGGTATACCGCCAGAAAAAACGGAACCAGGCAGAAACTCCCGAAAAGGGGATTTCCGTATAAAAAGATTTCATTGGGAATCGCGAGAAATGTACATCCCGCGGCAAGAATGGTAAGGACTAAACACTGCAATTTCATAATGGTTTCCTTACCGAATATACCCCATATTTTTATTGCAAATAAGGGGTTTTTCTTCTATTATAGCTTCTGAGGACACATAATGGCGGATTCTATTACTCTCCATCGGAAGGAGTACGGCACGTACCCCGAGGTGGCGTTTTCGGCTCCGGGAGTCGTCAACCTTCTGGGCGAGCATACCGACTACAACGAGGGGTATGTGCTTCAGATGGCGCTGGACAGGAGAGTGGAGGTCGCCATATCCAGGCGCAAGGATAACTCGCTGCGTTTTTTTACCGGTAACTTCAACGAACGGAAACGGACCACCGTGGCCAATATCAAATACAAGCGGGAGGACAGGTGGGCAAACTACCTGAAGGGTGTTCTCTTCGAAATCGGCAAGCGGAAAATGGGGTTCAAGGGGCTCAACTTCACGATTTTCGGAGACATTCCTCCGGAGATAGGGCTCGCCGCCTCGGCCGCGATGTGCACGGCGGCGGCCTACGGCATGAAGAAGCTCTTCGGTTATCCCTTCGCCGACAAGGAGTGTGTCGAAATCGCATCGAGCGCCGAACGTGATTTCTTCGGAATCGAGGCGACCCTTGTGGATCCTATGACTTCCGCCCTCGCCAAAGGAGGGAGGGCTATGTTCATCGATATGCGTCAGCTCGAATACAGCTACGTTCCCCTCCGTTTGAAAGACGCAAAGATCTTAGTAACGGTCTCCAATGTCCCTAAGGTGGCGGCGGGTAAGGAGTTTTCGCTGCGGAAAGAGGAGTGCCGGAAGTGCGTGGAGTATTTGAATCGGAAGAAACCGGGCAAGACCCTCCGGGACTACTCTCCGGAAGATCTCAAGGGAAGCATGGGTTTAGTGCCCGAAAACACCCGCCGGGTCTGCATGCACGTGGCCGAGGAGAACGAGCGGGTTCTCGAAGGAAGGGAGGCGGTGGAACGGGGTGATTTGTCCGGTTTCGGGAAGCTTCTGTCGAAGTCACACGAGAGTCTCAGGGACAACTTCGAAGTTTCTTGTCCGGAGATAGACTGGCTGGTCAAGAGGGCGGGGGAGATCGAAGATGTCCTCGGCGCCCGGCTTACCGGATCAGGATTCGGGGGGTGCACGGTGACCCTTATCCGCGAGCGGGGCCTCGATGCCTATTATGAGCGCCTCGACGAATATGAGCGGATCTTCGGGTTCCACCCGGAGACTTTCTTTTGCGAGGCCGCCGCCGGGGTGCGGGAAGTAGCTGTATCTGGGAAATAAGTCATGAAAATTCTACTCACTAACGACGACGGCATACAGAGCCTCGGGCTCAAAGCATTGGAAGAGACTCTGAAAAGGGATCACGAAATATGGGTGGTGGCGCCGGATACCGAGCGGAGCGGTACTTCCCACGGAATTACCCTGAAGGACGCGGTCAAGATGAGAGAAGCCGGGGAAAGACGATTTTCCCTGGACGGAACACCGGCGGACTGCGTCCTCTATTCGTTCTTAGGCGCCATTCCCGTCAAACCGGATATCGTGGTATCGGGGATTAATCTGGGTCCTAACCTAGGAACTGATATCATATATTCGGGAACCGTCGCCGCGGCCCGGGAGGCGGCCCTCAAGTCGATCCCCGGCATCGCCGTCAGCCTGGACGCAAAGGCCCCTCCGTATCACTTCGAGCTCGCCGCGGAATTTACGGCCCGGAACCTGGAGCTCTTGGCCGGGCTGTGGCATCCCGATCATTTCATCAATATCAACGTTCCCAACACCGGAGACCTCTCCACCGGGCACCTCATCACACATCCCTCCCGGCGGCTGTACAAGGACGGTCTCGAACGATTCGACAGTCCCGGCGGGGATACTTACCTGTTCCTGAAGGGGGCGGTACCCCACGCCGAACCGGAGGATAATTCTGATTGGGAGGCGGTGACCGAAGGGAAGATATCGGTAAGCCCGGTGTATCTCCATCCGATAAACCACGAGTACGACAGGGCCTATTACGAGGCCCGGTTCAGGACCGCACGATGACGGGTCTCGAAGACGCCGTCCGACTGTACGAAAGCGGCCGCTATGCCCAGGCGGCAAACATACTGACCGGGCTCGACGAGCCGGCGGGGGACAACCCCCGTTCGGCCTACTATCTGGGCCTCTGTTACGTGAAGCTCGAGAAGTACGAGGAGGCTCTCATCTATCTCGAGCAGGTGGTTACCAGCTCCGAAGAGATCCTCCACGTCTATCAATCCAGGATGCTCTTGGGCTATATCTATACCCTCACCGGCAGATTCGGCCTTGCCAGGTTCGAGTTCGAGAAGGTTCTGGAAATGGGATTCGAGTCGGTGATGACCTACTCGGCCTTGGGCTTCGTCGCCTACAGTAAGAAAAACATCGACGAGAGTATCTCCTACTTCGAAAGGGGGTTGGAGATGGACGGCGAGAACGCAAATGCCCTCAACTCGTTGGGGTATACCCTGGCCGAGAGCGGACGAGACGTACAGCGTGCGGTGGACCTGTGCAGGCGGGCGGTCAAGAAGCATCCCGACTATCCCCCCTACATGGACAGTCTCGGATGGGCGCTTTTCCAGGACGGGGAACTCGAAGAAGCCCGGAGCTGCCTTCGCAAGGCCTTGGACGGCGATTCGGGCAATCGTACTATAGCGGGTCACCTCAAAACTGTCATCGGAAAAATAAATTCAAACGACTAAAGTATTTATCTCGCCTCGCCGATGCTTATAATGGAGTAAAAGAAATGGTTGAGGGAATTTATAGCACAGATGTAGTCCTTCCCCGGATGCCGCAGTCGGAACCGGCTTTGATCGAGGAGAACGAGATCAAGGCGATACTCTACCTCGGTATTATCGGAGAGGTGACTCTTCCCGTCGACAAAGAGAATCACGAGGTAGATATTTTAGCATAGAAGATGTATAGTTCTGTCGTGAGAGTGCGCCTTTCTTCTACCTCGCTGTTCCTGGTTCCTCTTTTACTCGTTCTCTTCACAGCCCCCCTACATGCACAGATCGACATGGACGAGGTATACGCCGGGGACGAATTCCGGTGGGGAGTCAAAGCCTTCAACAACGGTTATTTCAACCAGGCTATCTTGAGTTTCGAAAAGGCTTTGAGCTATACCCCCGAGGATATCAGGATCCAGGAGTGGCTCGGCCGGGCCTACTACAGGTCGGGTTTCGTGGAAACGGCGCTGCGCATTTGGGAGACAATCCTCGACCGCGGAATGGGATCCGCTCTTCTGAAGAACAGGATCGATATAATCTCCTTTCGCAAGGGCTTAGGCAGAGAGCTCTACAGGAGGGACCGATACGTCGTTGCCGCCGAGATCGAGGGGAGGCTCGAGGAGTACAACCTCTTCTTGAAACCCACCGCGATTCTCCCGACGAAAGAGGGGAATTTCTACGTGGTTGCGTACGGTTCCAACGAGATTGTACTCTTCAACGCGAACGGCGGTCTTGAAAGGCGGCTCAGGGGCGGACTCGTCGGATTCGATCACCCCTTCGACGCGGCCGAGGCCCCCGACGGAAACCTCTTTGTTTCCGAATTCGAGGGAGACCGGATCACCAAATGCAACCAAAACGGCTATCCCATCTTTTCTTTCGGAGGACGAGGCCGCGGAGCGGGCGAGCTCGTGGGTCCCCAGTATCTCGATATCGACGACGAGGGATACCTCTACGTTACCGACTTCGGGAACCGAAGGGTCAGTAAGTTCGATGTGGAGGGTAATTTCGTATTGAGCTTCGGAGAAAGGAGCTCCGGATTCGCCGGGTTCCGGTCCCCTTCGGGGATTGCGGTCCGGGACGGCCGGATCTATGTGGCCGATACGGTGCGGAAACGGATCAGTGTCTTCGACACCAGCGGAAATCATCTCGAAAATCTCGGGGAGGGGATTTTGCGCGCTCCCGAGGATATCTCCTTCATCGAAGAAGACATCCTCATGATCGCCGATACCGAGCGCCTCGTCCGCTTCGATGTGACCACCGAGCAGCTCGAGGTGATCAGTGATCTCGAGGGGGGGGACCGGCGGATTATGAGCGGCCGCATGGATGAAAACGGGAACATCCTGACCGCTGATTTCGAGAACGACAGTGTTCAGGTCCTCACCGAGCTCTCTTCTCTCTATGCCGGACTCTGGGTGGAGATTCAGCGGGTTGTCTCGAAGAATTATCCCTCCATTACCCTGGAGGTGGAAGTCTCGACCCGTTTAGGCACCCCTGTATCGGGCCTCGAGGGAAGCAATTTTATCATTACCGAAGAGGGACGCCCCGTGGCCAACCCCGCTTTCGACTATGCGGTCGATGCGGCGGAGGTCTTGGATTCGATGATCCTGGTAGAAAAATCTATTGCCATGGCCGATTACCGGGACCGTTTGAGCGAGGCGGTGGGGACCCTTGCCGGCCATCTGAGAGGAGCGGGAAGGATCGGAATCGTTACCGCGGGAGATAATCCGGTGGTCGATATGGAATCCGGGACTACTACCCGGGGACTGGTGGAATCAGCTCTCAGGGGTGAAAATTCCGATTCATGGAGGTTCGACGCTGGGCTGCGCCTGGCCGCCTCGGAGCTCGTCCGGGGAAACGCCCGTCGTACTCTCTTCTTCGTTACCACCGGCAACCTCGGAGAAGAGGCTTTCTCCCGGTACGGGCTCTTGGAGAGCGTTCAGTACCTCAAAAACAACAACATCGTCTTTAACGCGGTTCTCCTCGAGCGGGATGCGGAGGTGTCCGAGGAGCTCGATTTCCTTGCCCGGGAAACCGGGGGGGAGGTACGCTTTCTCTACGAACCGGCGGGGATCGAGCCCCTCGTCGATAAGAGCCGTAACGTGAGGAGCGGGACCTATTTCCTGACCTTTGATTCGGTTACCTACGGCGATTTCGGACGGGCCTTTATCCCCGTCGAGGTCGAGGTCAATTACTACAAGCGGAGCGGACGAGACGAATCGGGATACTATGCGCCGCTGGAGTACTAAAGGGTGGGAAGCTCTGTGCAAGGGGTGCGGGATATGCTGCTACGAGAAACGATGGAAACCCGGCGTCGGTTACTACACCTGTTACGATAGTCCCTGTCAACACCTGGACCTCGAAACCAAGCGGTGTCTCATCTATGAAAGGCGGTTCAAACTGTGTTCGGCATGCCGGAAGATGACCGTCTTCCACGCCCTCTTCGCGTCCTACCTTCCCGAGACCTGCGGCTACGTGGAGAGGTTTAGAATATGGCGAAAACCCTCCAGGACTCGTTCCTCTCGTCGAAAACCATATAATAACCGCTGAATGTGCTCCAGAAGGGAATCTCTCCCCTGAGATCCCGAGGCAGGGTAAGCTCGACCTTATACGCGGGGCCCCCGGGGTGCCGTAAATCGGGAGATTTCTCGATCGAGAGCTGGACGTTTATGTCGGAATACCCGGCGAAGTCGTAGTCCTCGAAGTAACCCCGGAAGGTTTCTTGGAGCTCTTCCCGAATGATAAACTCGTCATAGGGAATATTGTCGAGGGGATCGGTGAAGTACCGGCTGGCTACCACCGGGCGTTCTTCGATAAAGGCCTGGAATGCCGACACTAAGGTGTCCCGTATGGCGTTTTCGGGGGTCACGATCCGCTGAACCTCCTCGGGGAGTGCTTGAGCGGCGAAGATGACCCACCTGTTACCGATAATCCTCAGATAGAAGTCCAGGGTGCTCCGGGAGAGTCCGAAGGCCGACCTCAGGTCGATTGCCGGATCGTCCGCCGTATCGATGGAGGCTTTCCAGATCTGCCGGTTCACCGGCTCGGTCCGGATGCTCGTCAGGTCCAACAGATCGGAGGGGGGCGTTTCGGATACATCGTATTGGAGAAAGAAGTAATCGATCCGCGCTTCCACCTCCGTCTTCGGGAGCCCCTCGGGTACGACCGGTACATAGAGACGGGAATCGATAACCGAGAGCATAGCGGTCTTGTCTTCGGTCAGAAAACCGCGGAGGAACCTCGAAAAGTAGTAGAGAACCGCGTTCTCGGCGGTAACCCCCTCGGGGATGGGACTGTGTCCGGGGCGCCAGGACCCGGTAACGGAAACCGACCTTTTGGCGATCGGTTTTTTCACGTCGATGTCGCCGGCCTCGAGATCGGGGTAGATCCGGTAGGCCATGGTGAGGAATTCCTTTCCCTTTTCCGTCTTACCGACGGACTGATACTGCTCGCCCGCCATATAGTAGGCTTCGGCCAAATCCTTCCTCTCGTCCATGGAGAGATCGGCGTAGAATTGCCCCCAGCCGAGAGCGGCTGTACAGGCAAGGATTATCAGTGCAATAAGTATTTTTTTCACAACGGCCTCCAGGAGTCTAATATTGATCCTACTCTAAGTATACATTAGGAACCTATAATTTGCAAAGCCGGTTATTCTCATTTATACTGAGGCTATGCCGGATACCGATCCAATCCTCACGCTGCGGGACCGTCTTTTTACCGGGAAATCGGCCCCCTACATCATGGGTATACTCAACATAACCCCCGACAGCTTCTACGCCGGGTCCCGTGCCCGATCCGCGGCGACCATCGCCGAGACGGCCGAGCGGATGGAGGCCGACGGCGCCGATATACTCGACATCGGGGGTGAATCCACCCGTCCCGGGTCGGATTACGTCTCCGTCCAAGAGGAGCTCGACCGGGTACTCCCCGCGGTCGAGGCGATCCGCCGGAGGTCCTCCATTCCTCTGTCCGTCGACACCCGGAAGAGGCCCGTGGCCGAGGCGGCCCTGAATGCGGGGGTCGACATGATCAACGACGTTACGGCGCTTCGAGACGACCCCGAGATGGCCCGGTTGTGCGCCGAACGGAACGTTCCGGTGGTCCTCATGCATATGCGGGAGACTCCGAAAACCATGCAGGTTGACCCGCATTACCGGGATGTGATAAGCGAGATTATACAGGAGCTCGAAGAGAGGATAGAGGCGGCGCGCGCGGCGGGAGTCCGGAAGGAACAGATCATCATCGACCCGGGGATAGGCTTCGGCAAGAGATACGAGGATAATCTCCATATACTTCACTGTCTGCGCCGGTTCCGGGAGCTCGGATTTCCCCTCCTTATGGGGCTTTCGCGCAAGTCCTTCTTGGGGAGGGCCGCGGCCGGGCCGGACCGGGAACCCCTTCCCGCTGAGAGACGGCTTATCTCCTCGGTGGCGGCCAATCTCTACTCCGTCCTCGAGGGTGCCGACATGGTTCGGGTCCACGACGTGGAGGCGACGGCTCAAGCCCTCCGGGTAATCGAAGCGATCCGGAAGGCCGGAGGGGAAAACGGAGGAGTGGAGAGGTAATTATGGATTGGCTGTCCCGCTTTTGGGTCTTTAACACCATTATCCGCCCGGTCTTGGACATCGCGATCCTGGCCTTTCTCATCTACAGGATCTATCAGATCCTGGTCCAGACCCGGGCGGTCCAGCTGGTGAAAGGGGCATTTCTCATCTCCCTTATTTACGCGGGGGCCTTCTTCCTCCGCCTCGAGACCCTCTTGTGGATCATGAACCGCTTGGCGACGGTGATCGTCATCATAGTGGCAATCGTATTTCAGCCGGAGCTCAGAAGCCTGTTCATGAGAATAGGTCAGGGGGGATGGACGAGGTTCTCCTCCCGGTCGAGCCCCCAGCACTTAGACAGCGTCTTGAACGCGGTGGAGATTCTCTCCGGACGGCGGAGGGGGTGTCTCATCGTGTTTACCCGGAAGGTCGGGCTCAAGAACATCGTCGAGACCGGCACCCGTCTTTCCTCGGATCTCTCGTCGAGCCTGATTCTTACGATTTTCGGCCACGATACACCGCTGCACGACGGGGCCTTGTTCATCCAGTCGGGGAGGATCGTCGCGGCGGGATGTTTCCTCCCCTTGAGCGAGCAGCCCGACATACGTCGAAGCTTCGGGACCCGTCACCGTGCGGCTTTGGGGCTGGCGGAGGTTTCCGACGCGGTGATCCTCATCGTGAGCGAGGAAACCGGGGCGGTCAGCCTTGCCTACGACGCCCAGCTGTTCTACGATCTGTCCATGGAGGAAATCAGGCGTAACGTACGGAAGCTCCTCCATGTGCGGGAGGAACCGGAGATGGTTGTGGAGGAGACACCCCTTGAGGACTAGAGAGATCTTGGAAAAGCTGATCGAGAACTGGCCTGCCAAGGTCTTGAGCCTCGCGGCCGCGGTGGTGCTGTTTCTCTTCTTCCGGACCGTTACCCTGGAGGAGCGGTTCTTCAATGTTCCCCTCGAATTGTCCGTTCCGGAGAACTACCTCCCGGCGAGCCCGATTCCCGAGCGGGTCAGGGTAACACTCCGGGGAGGGGAAGAAGAGATCTTTCAGGTCATGGAAGAGGACATCCAGGCCCATGCCGATTTCTCCCGGTTCACCGGAGAAGGGGTCTACAAGGCCTCGATCCGCATTACCCGGCAGGGCTCCGCTCTGGTCGTGGACCCCTTAGAGATCGAGGTGATGCCTACCGAGATTACGGTGACCCTCGAGCGGAAGCTCATCAAGAACCTGGACGTGTATCCGGTCATTTCCGGATATCCCGCCCAGGGGTACGAGCTGAGTCAGTATTTCATTACTCCATCCACGGTGGAGGTGGAGGGTCCGGAAAGCCATGTGGGGGGTATGGAGCGGATCCTGACCGAGGAGATCGATCTGTCCGGCAAGCAGGAGAGCTTTACTACCCGGGTACGTCTCAAGATCGACGACCAATTCATCGAAGTTCCGGGGGGAGAGTACGTGGAGTTTCACGGCATTATCCAGGAAAAGATAATCCTTGAGACCTTCGAGGCTGTGGAGATTATCACCATCGACCTGGAGCCCGAGTTTTCCATCCGAAACGATCTCCCCCGCGGGTCTATCCAGGTCCAGGGTAACCAGAATCTCCTTGTCGGTGTCGATCCCGGAGGCATCCGGCTCTTAGCCGACTGTTCCCGGGTAACCGCCGCGGGGAACTACGTGATCCCGGTGAAACCGGACGTCCCCTTGGGCCTCCTGGTCCTCAACTACGAGCCGCAGCAGGTCCGTTTGGAGGTATTCGAGGAATGATACTGGGAATGGGAATAGACCTCCTTCGCACCGAGAGAATGATGCATTGGATCCAGAGGGAGGGGCTCATACAGCGGTACTTTCATCCCCAAGAGCTCAAGGAGGCCAAGTCCCGCAAGAAGGGGCTTGCCGAATCCTTGGCCGCCCGGTTTTCCGCCAAAGAGGCCTTTGGAAAGGCCCTCGGATGCGGACTTCGGGGGTTCGCCCTGAAAGAGGTCTACGTCTCATCATCTGACAACGGAAAACCGGAGATAGTTGTTCTCGGCAAAGCGGAAGAGCTGATAGAATCGGCGGGGGTCAAAAGGATCCACCTGACCCTGACCCATGAGCTCGAATACGTCGCCGCGGTGGTGGTGCTGGAGGGATAGATGGCGGAGGAGACGCTCAGCAAGCTGACATTTTTTTCGAAACAGGCAATTACGTGTCCCGTGTGCGGAAGAGAGTTCTACAGGGAGGATCTTCGAACCGGCGGGGGACGGCTCATCGCGGGAGATCTGACCGAAGAGCTCAGGCGCCTCTACGAGCCGTCCAAGAAATACGGGCCGGTTTATCCCCTTATATACGCCCTTTTGGTATGCCCCGCCTGCTTCTTCGCGGCGTATCCGAAGGACTTTACCGATGTACCCGAGGAGATTACCGGTGATTTGGAGGCGGATACCGAAAAGAGGGTGGACGCCATAAAAGAGATTTTTACCCATCTCGAATTCGAGGAGCCCCGGGGACTCAAGGAAGGGGTCGCGGGATATTTCTTTGCCGTCATGAGCTACGATTTCTACCCCCGGGAGTATAGTCCCACCATCAAGCAGGGGCTTTCCAGCTTACGGGCGGCCTGGCTGAGTAACGACCTCCACAAGGCGTATCCTCAAGACAATTACGATTATCTGGCAAAGATCTTTTACCGAAAGGCGCGGTTCTTTTATACCCTTGCGGTGGAATACGAGCAGAGCGGAAAGGAGAACATGGCCGCGGCGGGGCACCTGGGACCCGATTTGGACAAGAACTATGGGTATGACGGTGTGCTCTATCTTGCCGCCTACTTGGAGTATGTATACGGCCCCAAAGAGGACGCGGAGCAGCGGAAGAAGGCGCTGCAGAACGCCAAGAGGACGGTGGCGAGAATTTTCGGAATGGGCCGGGCCAGCAAGAATAAGCCCGCCGCCATTCTGGACAAGGCGAAGGAGCTCCACTCCAGGATCGGAAGCGAGATCGAGCAGCTGGAGTAGAGCGGCGGGAATCATCCATGGAACGAAACATCAGGCTGGTGACGGCGTACGACGGCACCGATTTCAACGGCTGGCAGATACAGAAACAGGGTGAGCGGACGATCCAGGGGGTGATGGAGCAGTCGCTGGAGCGTATGCATAAACATCCGGTGAAAATCATAGCGAGCGGCAGGACCGATTCGGGAGTTCATGCCCTCGGGCAGGTAGTGAATTTTCGAAGCGATATACGAACGATCACAGCGGAGAAGTTCGCCGAGGCGGTCAATTCCTTCCTGCCGAAGGACATCCAGGCGGTCTATTCCGACGAGGCGGATTACGACTTTCACAGCAGGTTCGACGCAAAACGGAGGTCCTACCGCTATTACATCCTCCCCGGGAAGGTCTGCCTCCCCTGGCAGAAACGTTTCTGTCATCACATCAAGCGGCTTCCTGATGTAAAGAACTTAAACGATATGGCCGCCTGCCTCGTGGGGGAGCACGACTTCGCCGCCTTTGCCTCCCCCGACGAGGAGAGGAAGAATACGGTGCGGACCGTTTTCGCCTCCTCCTTTTTCAGCAAGGGGGGATATCTGGTCTACGGAATTACGGGAAACGGTTTCCTGTGGAAGATGGTCCGCACCCTCATGGGAAGCTTCCTCGAGCTGGATGCTCTGGGAAAGGGCCCGGGAGAGGTGAGACGCATCCTCGCCTCGACGGACCGGGCCCAGGCGGGGCCGACCGCCCCGGCCCGGGGGCTCTTTCTCTACCGAGTCGACTATGACGAATGATGAAATGGGACGAAAAAATATGAATACGAGAGCTGAAGAATACTGGAAGCTGATAAACGATTTCGAAGATTACCTGGAGGGAGGAATGCGGAAACCCCGGGAGATTCCTCAAGGGCTCGGTTTTCCGGCCCCCGGGCCTTCCCCTCCGAGCGAAGACGGCATCGGCCGGATCTCGGAGGAGGTCGCGGGGTGCATCCGATGCAGGCTCAGCGAGAACCGGACCAACACCGTCCCGGGAGAGGGCCCTCCGAATCCCCTGGTGATGTGTATCGGTGAGGGGCCCGGAGCCGACGAGGACCGGACCGGCCGTCCCTTCGTCGGAAGGGCCGGCCGGTACCTGGATAAATGGCTGGAGGCTGTCGGTCTCGACCGAACTACAAACTGCTACATCGCGAACATCGTCAAATGCAGGCCCCCGGGGAACCGTGATCCCCTTGAGGACGAGGCCGATTCCTGCCTTCCCTTCCTGCGCCGGCAGATTGCCCTCTTGAGGCCGCGGTTCATCCTGACCCTCGGCAGAGTAGCCTCTCAGATTCTGACCGGGAGGAGTGAGGGAATAGGATCCTTGAGGGGAGAAACCTACGAGTTCTTGGGGGTCCCCCTCATCCCCACCTATCATCCCAGCGGGGTCCTGCGCAATCCGGAGCTTCGTGCCCCGGTTTGGGATGACCTGAAACGTCTCAGGTCGCTCCTCGACGCGGACTGAGAATATGTACGCCGAAGCCTATTTCAATCTGCCCCTGCCGAAGCGGTTCACTTACCGGATCCCCGAGGGGACGGACGTCGAGCCCGGGGTCCGGGTCGCCGCTCCCTTCGGGGGGAGGAACTTGATCGGCTTCGTGGTCGAGGTCCGGGAGGAAATCCGGGAGCAGGGTTCGTTCACTATCAAAGAGATCATACGGGTCATCGACGAGGAACCGGTTTTCGACGAGAACGACTTGGCCCTCGCCGAGTGGACCGCCCGCCTCTACATGTGCGCTCCCGGGGAGGCCCTCGCGGCGATGCTTCCCGGGGGGAAGCGGAAGAGCAGGATCGGTCTCGACTTCGCCGAAGAGGCGCCCCGGAAGCCTCCTGGTGAAATCGAGCTCTCCGGCGAGCAGCGGCAAGCCCTCGCTACCATCTTCGCTTCACCAAAGGGCAGCTTCTACCTCTACGGGATTACCGGATCGGGAAAGACCGAGGTTTTCCTCCGTGCCGCCGAGCGGACCCTGGCGGAAGGGAGGGGAGTCATCTACTTAGTCCCCGAGATAGCCCTGACCCATCAGATCCTCGACGAGGTACGCCGCAGATTCGGCTCCGCTTCGGCGGTGATCCATTCCGGGCTTACCCCCTCGCAGCGCCTCGACGAGTGGAAACGGATCCGCCGGGGGGAGGCGAGGATCGTGGTGGGGGCGAGGAGCGCGGTATTCTCCCCCCTCAAGGACTTAGGTCTCATCATCATAGACGAGGAGCACGAGGGCTCTTACAAATCGGGGCACACCCCCAGGTATCATGCCCGGCAGGTGGCAATGCACCGGATAACAGTGTCGGGGGGAAGGCTGGTGATGGGGAGCGCCACCCCCTCGGTAGAGGCCTTCCACTTGATGGAATCGGAGAGTATTACCCGCATCCACCTGACGAAGAGGCTCGCCGGAGGCTCCCTGCCCCGGATCGAGGTGGTGGACATGAAGGGGGAGAAGGGGAGTATCTCCCGGCGCCTGGAAGCGGAGATCAGAGAAACCTTAAGCGCCGGTGAGCAGGTGATTCTCTTCCTGAACCGCCGGGGTTTCTCCTACTTTTTCCACTGCCGAAGCTGCGGCTACGAGATGCAGTGCCGCCACTGTTCGGTTTCCCTTACCTATCACAAGGAAAAGGAGAGGATGATCTGCCATTACTGCGGCTACAGCACCCCGCCCGCGCAGGTCTGTCCCGAGTGCGGAAGCCTCGATACGGGATATTCCGGCTTCGGAACCGAGAAGATCGAAGAGGACATCGGGGCCCTCTTTCCCGAGGCGGTTACCGGGCGCCTCGATACCGATACCGTCAGAAAACGGGGGAGCTCCTTCGAGATCGTGGAAAAGTTCCGTACCCGGAAGATCGATATTCTGTTAGGGACCCAGATGGTCGCCAAGGGGCTCAACTTCCCCGGGGTGAGTCTCGTGGGGATTATCTTGGCCGACACGGGGCTGTCCCTTCCCGATTTTCGCGCGGCGGAGCGGACCTTTCAGCTCATTACTCAGGTTTCGGGACGTGCCGGAAGGTTCGCGCCCAACGGGCGGGTGATCATCCAGACTTTCCGTCCGGAGAACGAGGCGATCCTCTACGCCCGCGGCGGGGACCTTCCGGGGTTCTATAGAGGGGAGCTCAAGATCCGGGAGGCGCTGAAGTTTCCCCCCTTCTCCCGGCTCTTCCGGATCGTTGTCCGGGGCCGGAGCAGGAGCTTGGTGGAAGATGCCTCGGGAGAGCTCGCGGAGATCCTCCTGGAGTACCTGCCGGAGGAAGCGGAGCTTTTAGGACCCGCCGAGTGCCCGTTGGCGGTCATCTCGGGAAACTACCGGCATCAGATCATCATCCGTACCATAAGCTTTACACGATCCCACGCTGTGGTGGGGAGAATACTCGGGGATTACGCCGGGGGCAACAAGCGGGCCTATTTTGAGATCGACGTCGATCCGGTTTCCCTCCTCTAGCTATTCCCGGCGGTGAAGTTTTAAGTCCCTGATCTTGGTGAAGAGCCCGGCGAAGCGCTCAGCTTCCCGGATATCGGGGTGGGCCCGGGCGAGAAGGTCCCTCAAGTATATATGCATCTCCTCTCTGCCCGTGAGGGTAAAGAAACCGATCGCCTCGAGGTCGTCCACTGCCGAGGAGACGGCTCGGTCCACTACTTCCCGGGCTGCGGCGGAGGAAGGGGCATACTCCTTTTCCCGCACGGAGCCTCCGCCCGCCGCCGAAAACTCCCTAAAGATTACGTAGAGAACGAGCTGCACCGCGTGGGAGAGATTGAGAGAGGGGAAGTCCGGAGATGAGGGGATGTGGACCGCCGCGTCGCATGCTTTGAGCTCCCCGTCGGTAAGCCCGTGCTCCTCGTTTCCGAAAACCAGTGAGACCGTCCCTTCTCCGAAATCGAGAAGCTTTTTCGCGAGCTCTTCGGGGGTAAAGGACCGGTACTTCCGCCATCGTCCCCTTCTCCGGGTAACACCCACGGTCAGGATCGAGTCCGTCACCGCGCTTTTCAAGTCGGGGAAACGAACCGCATCCGCGTAGACATCCGCGGCGTGGACCGCCAGAGTAACGATCCTTTCGTCGTCGTAGGGACGATCTCCTGCCAAGGCGAGCCGCCGGACTCCCATGTTTTTCATGCCCCTGCAGACCGCTCCGACGTTACCGCTGTCTTTCGTATCGGCCAAAACGACCTCGATGTTATCCATACTGTTCATGATATCCAGTCTATCAAAAAACGGGCCCTCCGTTGACCTTGTGCATCTTTTTTTATACCTTGTATCCGAGGCACAATATATGAAAATTCATACCTTAGGGGATGAAATATTACGGAAAAAAGCGATCGTTATACCGGATATCGACCAATCGATCGCCGATCTCGCCGAGGCTATGATCGAGACTATGCGCACCGATGACGGAATAGGCCTCGCCGCGCCCCAGGTGGGCGAGGGGATCCGGATGTTTGTGTGCCGCGTCGGCAACGGCGAGGCGTGGGGTTTCGTCAATCCCGAGATTATCGGGACAAGTCAGGAGATGGTTCCCTACGAGGAGGGATGCTTAAGCATTCCCGGGGTATATACCGATATCATCCGGCCCGCGAGGGTGACCGTGCAGGCCTGGAACCTCCGGGGAAGGCCCTTTACTTTGGATGCGGAAGGGATCTTGGCGAGGGTCATCCAACACGAGCTCGACCATCTGAACGGGGTCTTATTCATCGATCATCTCGAAGAGAAAAAGCGGACCCGCCTCATAAAACAGTACGACAGGAAATTCGCCTGAACACTATGCGGGTTCTCTTTGCCGGCGGATCACAGATAAGCGTTCCCTCTCTTCGTATAATTGCCGAAAACCACGATGTCGTCGCCGTCCTGACCCATCCCGACAAGCGGGCGGGGAGGGGGAGGAAGAGTTCCCAAAACCCGGTCAAGGCCGAGGCCCTGTACCTGGATCTTCCCGTCTTGGAGGCGGAGAAGCTCGATGCCGATTTTCGGGAGCAGGTGGGGAGGCTCGATCCGGAGATCCTCGTCGTAGTGAGTTACGGAAAGATCTTCGGCCCAAAATCTTTGAGCCTCTTTCCCCGAGGGGGGGTCAATCTCCATCCCTCTCTCCTCCCCAAATACCGGGGGCCTTCTCCGATACAGGCGGCTATTCTATGCGGGGATGAGAAAACGGGAATTACCGTTCAGCGCCTTGCCCCGGCGATGGACAGCGGGGCCGTCCTCGAGCAGGAAGAGATCCCCCTGAGCGGCAGGGAAACAGCGGGGGAACTCACCGATCGGGTGGCCGGGCCGGGTGCCGAGATGCTCCAAAGAGTCTTAGACCGGATCGAGGCGGGCACCGAGCGGGAGACCCCTCAAGCGGAGGATGAGGCTACGTACTGTACCCTGATCACCCGGGAGGACGCCGTAATCGACTGGAGCCGAAGCGCCGGCCGAATCGACCGGGAGGTCCGGGCCTATAATCCGTGGCCTAAGGCAAAGAGTTCCTTCTTGGGGAAACCCCTGTTCATTCTCGAGGCGGAGCCGGCCGGGCCCGGAGACTACCCCGCGGGACCTCCCGGGAAGGTAACGGGTGTAGACAAGAGTTCGGGTATTCTGGTACAAACAGGGAACGGTACGCTGAGGGTTAAAAGGCTGCAGTTGGGAGGCAAGAAGCCCCTGGACTGGAAATCCTTCCTAAACGGCGTGCACGGCTTTGTCGGGAACGTCCTGGGAGCGGAAGAATGATACAATTACGAAGTAGGAAAAACAGCCCGGCGGGACGAGCCGCCGATCCGGATAAAAAGCAATTCCGCATCTTGGTCCTCCTCTTTGTAGGGATTATGGGACTCATGGTCCTCGCCGGCATGACCGCCTTTCTGCTCTCTATTCGGGGGGCCGAGAAGACGGTGGTCCCGGATCTCGCGGGAAAGAGTCTGGAAACGGCTCTCCTGGATCTCCAGGAGAAGCAGCTCAATTCCCGGATCCAGCTCCACTATTCCTCCGATCCCGGTGACAAGGGTACCGTTCTCGGTCAGGACCCGAAGCCCGGCGCCCTGGTCCGGTCCTCGAGCAGCGTTGTGCTCAAGGTCAGCCGAGGCGCCATCATCGACAGGGTGGAGGACTACATCGGCTGGAAGCTGAGCGATCTCGATATACATCTTCAAACTCTGTTTACCACCCATGGACCGCTCTTAAGGATCAAACGCCCGGTGATGAAGGTGTTCGATGAATCGGAACCGGGCACCATCCTGGAACAGAAACCGGAGCCGGGTACCGAGATAAGCGGACTTACCGACATCGAGCTGGTCGTCAGCCGGGGCCCGAAGGAAGAAACCTTTACCGTCGCCGCGTATGACGGGATGGACTACCGCACCGCCTTGGAGCGTTTAATCGCTCTGAATCAGCCCTTCGTTTTTTTCGCCCGTCCCGCCGAGGGGGATGAATCGACCGGAGTGGTGGTTTCCCAGGATCCGAGCCCGGGAAGCGCGATAAGCCCCTCCGAGCCGGTGGAGCTGGTCATGACCGAGGTTGTGGATGTTCCCGAGGGACACATCTTCGGCGTCCTCGAGCGGACTCTTCCGGACTATCCCATAGCGGTGGATCTGACCCTCGAAGCGGTCGGTGTGGCTGGTGACAGAGAAGAACTCCTGAGCATGAAACATCCCGGAGGAAGAATCGGAATCCCCTACGTCGAGGAGGAGAATACCATGCTGGTCGTCTCTATCTTCGGCCGGGAGATCATCTCCTATACCGTCCACGACGCTTCCGCCGAGGAAGAGACGGAAGAGACGGAAAACGATTGACAACGTTTTTTTCTCTCTGCTATTATGTGCTTTGGAAAAAGCTCGAGGCCTATGCGGATGTGGTGTAGTGGTAACACGAGAGCTTCCCAAGCTCTAATTGGGGGTTCGATTCCCCTCATCCGCTTTTTTAAAACGGCCAATAGTTATTTTCATTCCAGATAGATTCTAATACCTCGTCATTGAGCTTGACCAAAAGCTCGAGGTGTCCATCCTCCCAAACCGCGAGAGAGCGGTAAAATTTCCTTTCCCTTTCGTCTTCCGCACCCTCCGCCCGTTCGGAGTAGAGACTGATCGCCCGCTTCTCGAGCTCGATCGCCGCCGATATAGCCGCGGCTTCGTACTCGGCGGCGTCGATGGAGTTCTTGATCCCCGCGGTCAGAACCGCGTCCGCGAGACGTCCCGAATCGGCCGGGGGGACGGCTTCTCCGGCGGGAAAGGTACCGCTCTTGCCGAACTCACTGAATCGCTCGTTGAGATACTCGATATGCTTACCCTCCTCCTCCGCGAGGGTCATGAATATATCCTTGAGTCCCGGAACGCTCGACTGCTCCGCCGTCTTGGTATAGAAAGCGCGCCCGCGCCGTTCGAGTATCAACGCCTGTTTGAGGGTATCTAAGGCTGTTTCAGGTATTTCCATTGTAAGAACCTCCCATTTTGTCTATAGTTTGAGAGCCGATGCTCATGTCCTTAATATACAATCTCTATTATACAGGAAGAGACGAATCGATGAAACTCTAATCCCACGGCGGAACTATATGAAGGAGAACACCATGAAACGAACATACCTCGGCAGACGGATTGCCGTTTTCATCCTTATCACATGCGCCCTCCCCGCGGCGGCGGGGGGCAGGAAGGAACAGTATCCCGATCCCGCCGATACCTCCGGCATGAGGATCCAAGCTCCCATCCCGGTGGACCCCCGGGTTACCATCGGGAAGCTCTCCAACGGGCTCACTTACTACATCCGGGAAAACGATCAGCCCGAGGATCGGGCACTCCTCCGCCTGGTCGTCGACGCGGGGTCTATCCTCGAGACCGAGAGCCAGCGGGGACTTGCTCACTTCGTGGAGCACATGGCTTTCAACGGGACCGAGAACTTCGCCGAACATCAGATAATCGACTATCTAGAGAGCATCGGGATGGAGTTCGGTCCGGACATCAACGCCTATACCGGGTTCGACGAGACGGTGTACAAGCTCCAAATCCCTACCGACGATCCCGGGGTCGTGGAAAAGGGTTTTCAGGTCCTCGCCGAATGGGCGGGCAGAGTAAGCTTCGAGCCGGAGGAGGTCGAGGCCGAACGGGGGGTTATTATCGAAGAGTGGCGGCTCGGACGGGGCGCCGAGGCCCGGATGCGGGAGGAGTACCTCCCGGTCCTCTTGAAGGGCTCCCGGTACGCCGAGCGTCTTCCCATCGGCGATAGGGAGATCATCGAAAATTTCCGCCGGGAAACCCTCATCGATTACTACGAAACCTGGTACCGGCCCGACCTGATGGCCGTTATTGCGGTGGGGGACTTCGACGGGGAGAGGATACTCGAGCTCGTCGAGGAGAACTTTTCATACCTTGAAATGCCCGCGGATCCCAAGCCGCGGAAGGAGTATCCCGTCCCCCTCCACGAGGAGACCCTCTACACCACCGCCGTCGACCCGGAGGCAACGAGCACCTTAGCCGAGCTCTTTTACAAGAGGATACCGAGAAAGGTCGAGGTCGTGGAGGACTACCGGGAGATGATCAAGCGCCGGCTGTTCGACATGATGCTCAATGCCCGTCTCGACGAGGTGGCCCGGGAGGGGGACCCGCCGTTTCTCTACGCCCTCTCCTCGTCGGCCGATTTCGTCCGGACCCTCTCGATCTACGAACTTGCCTGTATCGTCGAGGAGGACGGCGTCGAGCGGGGCTTCGAAGCCCTCTTGGCCGAGGCGGTGCGTTTGAGAAGGCACGGCTTTATCTCCCCCGAGATCGAACGCGCCAAGGATCAGTACCTCGCCGCAATGAAGAGGGCCTACGAGGAAAGAAGCGAGACCGAATCGGTCTCATTCGCCGGTGAGTACACCCGAAACTTTTTGAACGGCGAGGTGATTCCCGGAATCGAATATGAGTACGAGCTCGCCCGCCGGTACTCTCCGGGTATAACCTTGGACGAACTCAACCGCATGGTCGACGATATCATAACCGGGAAAAACCGGGTCGTTCTGGTCAAGGGCCCCGAGAAGAAAGGGGTCACCTATCCCTCGAAAGAACGGCTCGAGGGGATTATGACGGCGGTCGAGGACTCCGAGTTAGAGGCCTACACGGAGGATGACTCGGGGGCCGAACTCTTTTCCAAGGATGTGGTGCCGGGAACCATCGTCGAGACCGTCGAGCATGAATCTGTGGGGGTCACCGAGCTCGTCCTCTCCAACGGGGTGAGGGTGCTCTTGAAACCCACCGACTTCAAAAACGAGGAGATCCTTGTGACCGGCTTCAGTCCGGGGGGTACATCTTTGGTCGGGGACGACGAGTACGTTTCCGCCTCTTTAGCGGCAATGGTCGCGGGAGCATCAGGGGTAGGGGACTTCTCCGCCGTGGAGCTTCAGCGAAAGCTCGCCGGAAGGCAGGTCTCGGTGAGCCCCTACATCGGAACTCTGACCGAAGGATTCTCCGGGGGATGCGTACCGGAGGATTTAGAAATTTTGCTGCAGCTGATCCACCTCTACGGAACCGAGCCGAGGCGGGACCGGGAGGCCTTCGACTCTCTCAAGGCGCGGCTCAAGGGTATGCTTCAAAACCGCAGATCCCAGCCGGAGGCCCTCTTCCAGGATCGTCTCCAGATCCTTGCCTCTCAGGGGCACTTTCGGGAGCGCCCCTTTACGCCTGAGCTCCTCGAAGAACTCGATTTCGAGACCGCCCATCGAGTCTATGCCGAACGATTCGCCGATTTCTCCGAGGCGGTATTCATCTTCGCCGGGAACTTTTCACTTCTCGAGATGCGGACTCTCTCTGAGCGGTATCTCGCGACCCTGCCGGCAATCGGCCGTGACGAGTCATGGGCCGATCCGGGTGTCGAGTTCCCTTCACGGAACGTCACCGAGGTTGTCCGGGCGGGAATCGAAGAGAAGGGGAGGGTAGCCCTAGTATACGGCGGAGATTTTTCCTGGTCCGTCGAGCGGGAGCACGTCTTCGACTCCCTCCTTACCCTCCTGGACATACGCCTCCGCGAGGTGATCCGGGAGGAGGCTTCGGGGACCTACGGGGTACGGGTCGGCGGAGGGGTGGGCCCCTACCCGGAGGAAGAGTTCCGGCTTACCATCAGCTTCGGGTGCGATCCCGTTCGGGCCGAGGAACTGACCGAGCGGGTCTTCAGGGAGCTCGACGATATCAGGGAGAACCTCCCCTCGGAGCTCAATATGACCAAGATCAAGGAGATGGACCGGCGGAGCTACGAGGAAGCCCTCGAACGGAACCGCTTCTGGCTGGGCTCTCTCGAGGAGGCCGACTTCTACGACCTTCCCTACACCGTCATCCGCCGGTTTCCCGATCTTGTGGCTTCCCTCGAGGGACGTGAGATCCGGGAGATGGCCCGGGAGGTCCTCGCCGGCCCCTACGTACGGCTGACACTGAAGCCGGAATTGGAATAGGAGAGGAGGAACAATGAACCGAGAACAGGCGTTACATCACTACCACATGCACAGGATCGAGGCCTGCGCCGAGAATCTCAAGCGGAATAACTTCGAGGTAATCATCACGGAGAGTATTGCCGACGCGGAAAAGCGGTTCTTCGATACCCTCCTTCCCCAGGCGCGTCCTCGGACCGTCTCGTGGGGGGATTCGCTGACCCTCCACGCCACCGGAATCCTCGGGCGCCTCGGTACCGACCCCGCCGTCGATCTCATCGAAATCGAGCGGGAGGGGATGTCGTGGGACGAGTCGATCGAACAGCGGCGGAGGGCGTTACTGGCGGATCTTTTTATAACCGGAACGAACGCAGTTACCGAGGCGGGACAGCTGGTCAATTTGGACATGATCGGCAACCGGATCGCGGCTCTCTTATTCGGGCCGCGGAAGGTTGTCGTTCTGGTGGGGAGAAACAAGATCGTCCCCCATCTTACGGCGGCCATGGACCGGTGCCGGAACTACGCCGCCCCGGTCAACGCGGCACGGTTCGGGCTGGACACCCCCTGCGTAGGGACCGGTTTCTGCGCCGACTGCGCTCGGGAGAGCCGGATCTGTAACGGGTGGTCGATAACCGAGAAATCATACCCCGCCGCGCGGATCGCGGTGGTCCTCATCAACGAGGACCTCGGATTCTAAGGGAAGGGTGCTCTTGGAGTAGCCGGAGGGGGTAAATACTGTCAAACTTATGTTCGGTGCCTATCTAATAGTCACCATGGTGTGGACGATATTCTCCGGCATCTTTCAGTCCCCGGATGACTGTGGGCACTCCTCTTTCCAAATTCTTGTCGGGAAACGAGTTAGCCTGTCGTATTTTCTTCGGTTTTTATGACGCGTTGGCACGGAATATGTTAGATGACTAGCGGTCTATAATTATTTTACCCCGGCGGAAACACACCGCGGTCATACCGGATTTATCCGGCCCTCTCCGCCGGGGTTCCTTTAACCCGGGGCGAAGCGGCTCGTTCCCCGCTCCATCGCCAGCTTTCCGGTGCGGATCGATTCCAGGATAGTAAAGCTCTTGAACAGGTTAAAAGCGTTGTCCACCGACGAAGAATCGCCGGTCACCTCGAGGGTCCAGATATTGTCCAAAGAGTCGATAATCCGCGCCTGAACCGCCGTAATTACCTGCAGCAGCTCCGCCCTCCGGTTTGGATCGACTAAGATCTTGATGAGGGCGTGTTCCCGCTCCACCGCCTCTTCCTGTTTGATGTCCCAGGCCTTGATAACGTGGATTTGTTTTTGAAGCTGTTTCCGCACCTGCTCGAGGACCCGGTCGTCTCCCTTGACCAGGATAGTAAAGCGGCTTTTCCCCGGAAGTTCGGTATGGCCTACGGTCAGGCTCTCGATGTTGAAGCCCCTTCTGGAAAAGAGTGCCGAGATCCGGGTCATGACTCCCGGAGTGTCGTCGGTAAGTATCGATATGGTATGGCGCATCTTAATCCTCCTCGATGCAGTCGGTGAGTGAGCTCCCGGTGACCATGGGATAGACGTTGACCGGATTATCGATGACGCAGTCGATCACCGTTGTACCCTCGGAAGCTTGGGCGGCCTCCAGGGCGGCGGTCAGCTGTTCTTTTTTCTCTACCCGGTAACCGCGAACGCCCATCCGCTCGGCTATACCCGCGAAATCGACACAGCCCCCCAAGGAGCAGGACCTGTGTTTACCACCGTAGAAGGCGTCCTGGAGCTGTTTGATCATTCCCAGGCAGGAATCGTTCATCACCAGGACGATTACCGAGATCTCTTCTTCCGCGGCGGTTATCAGCTCCTGCAGCGTCATAAGGAAGGAGCCGTCTCCGGAGATACACACGATCCTCCGGTCGGGAGCTCCGAGCTTGGTTCCCAAGGCGGCGGGAAGCCCGAATCCCATGGTCCCGAGTCCTCCCGAGGTTACGAAGCTCTTTGGGGTGTTGACCGGAAAATGGTGGGCCGCGAAGATCTGGTGCCGGCCGACGTCGGTGACGAGGACGGGATCGGATAGCCTGGTCCGTACGTCGGTAATGATCCCCGGGACCGAGAGTCCTCCGGGAGGTACCTTGATCGGATGTCGTTCGTGAAGCTCCCGTACCCGCTCGAGCCAGCTCCCGTGCCCGGCGGGTTCGGTGACGCGGCACAGGGTCTCTAAGATATTCCGGGCGTCTCCTACGATAGGGAGCGCCGAAGGAACATTTTTGCTTATCTCCGCGGGGTCTATGTCGATATGGATTATCCGCGCATTCGGCGCGTAGGTCTCCAAGGGGCCGGTGGAGCGGTCGCCGAATCTGGTCCCTACGGCGATGATGAGGTCGGACTCGCTTACCGCCGTATTAGCGGGGATTGTCCCATGATATCCTACCATACCTAAATTCAGGGGATGGGCGTTGGGAAAAGCATTCTTTCCCATCAGAGTCCAGGTCACCGGAATCTGGTGCATCTCGGCAAACTCGAGGAGCTTGTCCTCGGCATCGGCGTGAACGATCCCCCCTCCCGCGAGGATGCACGGCCTCTCGGCCCGGGAGATCATCCCTACCGCCCGTTTTATCTGCCCGCTGTGCCCCTTGGTCGTGGGCTTGTATCCCTCTAAGGAAACCCCCTTCGGGGGATCGGGAACGAAGAGCTCGGTCTGGACGTCCTTGGGTATGTCTAGGAGTACAGGACCCTTTCTCCCCGTCGAGGCGAGATAGAAGGCCTCCTCGATAATCCCCGGGAGATCCCGGACCTCCTGGACTAGGTAATTGTGCTTAGTTATGGGGATTGTAATCCCGGTGGTGTCCACCTCCTGAAAGGCGTCGTTCCCTATCATCGTCCGGGGGACCTGTCCGGTGATGGCTACGAGGGGAGTCGAGTCCATGTAGGCGTTGGCGATGCCGGTTACCAAATTTGTAGCTCCGGGGCCGCTGGTAGCCATGCATACACCCACTTTCCCGCTGACCCGGGCGTAACCGTCGGCCATATGGGCGGCTCCCTGTTCGTGCCGGCTCAGTACGTGGCGGATGGAGGAGCCGGCGAGGGCCTCGTAAATGGGCAGGGTTGCCCCGCCGGGATAGCCGAAGATCGTCGTTACTCCGAGTTTTTCGAGGGTATCCACAATCGATCTGGCTCCCGTTATTTTCGCTGCGCTCATACTCCCCCCTTATGTAGGAAGGATTGTAGACATCCCTCCTAAAAAGTCAACATCGCCGCGGGAGCCGGAGATATCCCGGTATTTGCAAATTCCCCCCATACCCTTTAGGCTGTATGTGATATGAGCCTGGTCGTTCCGAAGGGTACCTCCGAAATCGAATATATCGTCAAGCGTTCCCGGTTTATAGGCAGGGCCGTCCGCATCGACACGCCCGAGGAGGGAAGGGCGGAAATCGCCCGGCGGAGGGAGGAGTATCCCGGCGCGGACCATGTGGTTTATGCCTTCGCAGTCGGACCCGAGACCTCCTTGGCCCTGGGGATGAGTGACGACCGAGAGCCCAAGGGGACTGCGGGAAGGCCGGTCCTCGAGGTGGTCAAGGGGAGCGGCATTACCAATGTCCTGGTGACCGTGGTCAGATACTTCGGGGGAACCAAGCTCGGCACCGGAGGGCTGGCCCGCGCCTATACCGAGAGCGCGAAAAGGGTTTTGGCGGACCTTCCCGCAGTTCCTTTGGTAAACGAAATCGAGTTTACCGTGGGGCTTCCCTATCACCTCTACGACCCTGCGGTGCGGATTCTCGAGGAGCACCGGGGAAAACGGTGCAGCGAAGAGTTCGATACCCTGATTCGTCTTACCGGCTCCGTCCCGGAGTCGAAGTTCGACCGGTTCAAGGAAAAGATAACGGCCCTCTCCCGGGGAGAGGTGGTTATTATCCCGCGGGGATGACGCGGGTATCACAGATGAGAATAGGAGAGTTGTAATGAAACGCGGAGTATGTGCAGTGGTTTTGGGAATACTTACGGCCTGCGGGGTTCTTTGGGCGGGGGGAAATGGAGAGATGATGTCTCCCGATATTACCGCGGCCGGTTTCAAGATGATCGAGCTCGAGGGTTCGGAGGTGCAATGGAAGGTCGACGGTGGAAGCGTCCGGTTCAAGGTTTCCGCTCCTACCGAAGGATGGGTGGCGGTGGGATTCGAGCCCTCCCGGTTTATGCAGGACGCCAATATCATCATAGGCTATGTCCAAAATGGAGAGGTCTTTATATCGGATCACTTCGGCACCTCCGCCTTCGCGCACCGAAAGGACGAGGATATCGGAGGGACCTCGGACGTAACTAACCCCGCCGGAAGTGAATCGGGCGGGCGTACCACCCTCGAGTTTACCCTTCCCCTCGATTCGGGTGACGAGTTCGATCAGCCCCTTACGGAAGGAGAGACGATCACCCTGATTCTGGCGCATTCCGGGAACGGCGAGGACAACTTTTCTACAAAACACGCCAAAAGAGGTTCGATACAAGTGCCATTTTAATTGGGATTGACCGTTAATACCCGAAGGATTACTATAGACGATACATTTTTCGAGACGGAGTATCGATATGTCAGTAACCATCCGGCCGGTAACCACTAAGTCCGGTTTAAAGCAATTTATCCGCTTCCCCTGGAAGATCTACCGCGGTAAGAAGAGCCGCTACGAGAACTGGGTACCGCCGCTTTTGATCGGCGAGAAGGAGCTCTTCGACACCGAGGAAAATCCCTTCTACCGTCACGCCGATATCGAGAACTTCCAAGCCTTTCGTGACGGCAGAGAGGTCGGCCGGATTTCGGCGATCGTGGATTGGAATTATGTCGAGTTCCACAACGAAAAGGCCGGTTTTTTCGGTTTCTTCGAGGGTGAGAACGATCCCGAGGTTGCCCGGGCGCTCTTCGGGGAAGCGGAAAAATGGGTCCGCAACAAGGGGATGGAACGGATAATCGGTCCCATGAATCCCTCCACCAACCACCTCCTGGGGGTTCTCATCGACAGCTTCGACGAGCCTCCGATGGTTCAGATGAACTACAACCCCCCGTACTATCCCGCCCTTATCGAAGAATGCGGCTATTCCAAAGAGCGGGACCTGTACTGTTATCGTCTGCTCAGAGGGAAGGTAGAGATATCGGACAAGATCCGGCGGGTCACCGAGCTCTCGAAGAAGCGGAACAATCTGACCATACGACCTATCGACATGAAGCGGTTGGACGAGGAGGTGGAGATAATCCGGGAGCTCTACAACTCCGCCTGGGAACGGAACTGGGGATTTGTCCCCTGGACGAGGGAGGAGTTCGATAAAATGGCGGAGGAGCTCAAGCTCATCGCCCGCCCCGAGCTGGCACTCATGGTCTTCGCCGACGAGAGGCTGGTGGGGCTCTCCATCCCTCTTCCGAATATCAACGAGGTCTTCATCAAGATGAACGGCCGGCTCTTTCCCTTCGGGATCTTCCGGCTTCTCTTGGGCAAGAACCGGACCCGGATGATTCGGGTCGCCATCATGGGGGTCCGATCCGAATATCGAAACAAGGGCATCGACGCCGTATTCGCCCTGGAGACCTACGAGAGGGGAAAGGCTCTCGGATACGAAGGGGCCGATCTGTCCTGGGTCCTCGAGGACAATCTCGGTTTGAGGAATATGCTCGAGGCGTGGGGCACCGAACGCTACCGGACCTACCGGGTTTACGGTAAGGCACTCTAGTCACACCATTGGAGGAACGACACAATGAAAACGTGTTTTCTCTATCCCGGTCAGGGGGCTCAGTACCCCGGCATGGGGAAAGATTTTTTCGAAGAGAGCGGGGAGGTAAAACGGATCTTCGAGACAGCCTCGGAGGTAACCGAAAAAGATATCGAAAAACTCCTCTTCGAGGGGACCGAGGATGAGCTCAAGGCAACCGATAACACCCAGATTGCCGTAACCGTCGTCAACTGCGCATCGAGTATCGTCTTGGGCGAGAGGGGTATCTTAGCCGACGGGGCCGCCGGTTTCAGCCTCGGCGAGTATTCCGCTCTGTGGGAGGCGGGAGTTCTCTCGACGGAGGACCTCTTCGCCGTTGTAAAGACCCGGGGGGCTATCATGGAGAGGGAAAGCCGGAAGGTCGACACCGCCGGAGGTCCCGCGGGTATGGCCGCGGTGATCGGTCTCTCCTACGACGAGGCCATGGAGGTCCTCGAGGGGTTGAAAGAGGACCGGGTGTATCTGGCCAACTACTCGAGTCCCATTCAGCTCGTTCTCGCGGGTACGGCGGAGGGATTGGACAAGGCCGAATCGGCCTTCGATGCCGCCGGGGCCATGAAGTACGTCCGTCTCAAGGTATCGGGTCCCTTTCACAGCCCCCTATTGAAAGAGGCGCGGGACGAGTTCGAAGAATTCTTAACCGATATCACGTTCAATGATCCGGTCAAGCCGGTCTATGCGAATGTCACCGGCCGCGCCGTCGGCGGCGGTCTCGAGGCGAAGGCGTTGTGCGCCGAGCAGATCGTCTCCCCGGTCCGGTGGGTGGACGAGGAGCAGTCCCTTCTGCAGGACGGCTACGAGAGGTACCTGGAAACCGGTCCGGGGAGCGTTCTGTCCGGATTATGGAAATCGTTTTACAAGAAGATCCGGTGCAGGAAGGCGGGAACGGTGGCGGATATCGAAGAAATTTTAGCTGAATAAACTGTACTAATATTCAATATATTGACAGGATTGAAAAAAGCATACACAACTGATAGGAAGTACATATGAAAAAACGACGTGTGGTCATAACCGGCTTAGGCACCATCAATCCCTTAGCCGATAATATCGAGGATTTCTATACCAATCTCATTGCGGGCAAGTCGGGAATAACCCGGTGGCGCACCCTGGACATGACCGGGATCGAATGCAAGATCGGAGGAGATCTCGGGGATTACGACTGGAAATCCGCCTTCGAGGGGTTCAAGGATGACCTCGGGGAAGAGGCATACAAGCGTACGCGGAAGCTCTTCCGCTCGACTACCTTTTCCGCGCGCCTAGCCGCCCTCTCGGCTCTTCAGGCCTACCGGGACGCCGGGCTCTTCGGCATGGAGCTCGACCGGTACGAAACGAGTATCATCGTTCCCGGACACAACCTCAACTCCAATTATATCTTCGAAAACGCCCGGCAGTATTTCGAGGAGCCCGAGTTTATCGATCCCTTAGCGGGGGTCGAGGCCATAGATCCCAACGTTCCCGCCATTATCACCGAGATCCTGGGCCTTCAGGGCCCGACTTTTACCATCGGCGGGGCCTGCGCGAGCGGAAACCTGGCTCTTCGGGCGGGGTTCAGGGACGTGGTCACCGGGGAGTGCGAGCGGGCTATCATAGCCGGAGCGCCCTTCGACGTCTCCCCCGCGGACATCCAGGCATCGGTCATCATCAACGCGGTGGTCATGAAAAAGGAGTACATGGAGAAGCCCGAAGAGGCTTCCCGCCCCTTCGATTCACGGAGGGACGGTTTTATCTATTCCCACGGAGCGGGTACTCTCATAATCGAGGAATTGGAAACCGCTTTGGACAGAGGAGCCCCGATCTATGGAGAAGTCCTAGGGGTCAAGGCGAATTCCAACGCCAACCACCTTCCGGTCCCCGGCGGGCGGGAACAAGCCTGGGTCATGAAGCGTCTCTTAGAGGATTGCGGAATTGCCCCTGAAGAGGTCGATTACGTCAACTGCCACGCCACGGGCACCCCCGCCGGGGACGTCAAAGAGATAAACGCCGTAAAAGAAGCCTTCGGCGATCATGCCTACAAGCTCAAGCTCAACGCGCCGAAATCTATGCTGGGTCACACCTGCTGGGCCTCACCCCTGGTGGAGACTATCGGAGGACTGCTGCAGATGAAGCACGGACGGCTGCACCCGACTACAAACATCGACGTGCTGGATCCCGAGGTCGACCTGGATGTGTGCAAGGACGGTCCGGTCGATTATCCGGTCAGGCTTATGCTCAAGAACTCCTTCGGCTTCGGGGGAATCAACTGCTGCAGTCTGATCAAACGTTACGAGGGATAGGATATGAATGTATTTATAACGGGCGGATCCCGCGGGATCGGCCGCTTCATCGTCCTCAAGTTCGTCCGGGAAGGCCACGGGACGGCCTTTACCTACATGGGGAACGAGGCGAAGGCCGCCGAGGTCGTCGAGGAGGCGAAACGGATAAATCCGGAGGTCCCGGTCAAGAGCTACCGGATGGACGTGAAGTCTCCGGCGCAGGTGGAAGAGATCGTCGATCAAGTCATAACCGACTTCGATACCGTCACCGCGGTGGTGAACAACGCCGGGATTGTCCGGAACAACGCAGCCGCTCTCATGTCCGATGAAGAATGGACCGAGGTGATCGATACCAATTTATCGGGGCCTTTCTGGGTCATCCGCAGCTTCCTGATGCATTTTATCTCTAACCGGAAGGGACGGATCATCAACATCTCTTCTCTCTCCATGGAAGGATGCAGCGGTCAGGTGAATTACGCCGCGAGCAAGGCGGGACTGGTGGGGCTGACGAACACCATAGCCCGTGAATACGGCGCGAAAAACATCACCGCCAATATCGTCACGGTCGGGTATGTGGAAACCGATTTGACCACCGACCATATGGTCGAAAATCTCAAGAAGATATGGATGGAGTACTGCCCGATGAGGCGGACCGGCAGCGGCGAAGAGATCGCCGCAATGGTCCATTACCTCACCACCGACGAGGCGGGCTTTATTAACGGCGAAGTCATCCGGGTTGCCGGCGGGCTGACCTACGTACCGTAAAGACACCAAAAGAAAGGAATCGATTATGAAACGAGCAGGCATCGAAAAGATCAACATCTACGGATCATCCCTCTGTCTCGACCAGAGGGAGCTCGCCGAAGCCAGGGGCAAGGATCCCGACAAGGTGGTAAGCGACTTCCTGATCAACGAGCGGAGCCTCAACCCCCCCTGGGAGGACACCGTCACCATGGGGGGAAACGCGGCAGCGCCGATCGTCGGAGACGAGGAGAAGGACTCGATAGGTCTTCTTGTTGTAGGGACCGAGGGATCGGTGGATTTCGGAAAGCCCCTATCCACCAACATCCACGGCGCCCTGGGGCTGGGTCCCAATGTGCGCAACTACGAGACGAAGCATGCCTGCTACTCCGGGGTCGCCGCCATGGACGCCGCCCTCAACTGGGTGGCTTCGGGGCTCAGCAGGGGCCGGAAGGCGTTGGTAATCAGTACCGATTTCTCCCGGATGCATCTGGGTCTGAAGGAGGAGTTCGTCTTAGGAGGTGTCGCCGCGGCGATGATCATAAGCGACGACCCGAAAGTGGTGGAGTTCGAGCTCGACAAAAAGGGGACCTGGACCACCGATATCTACGACACCTTCCGCCCCTCCGCGGTCCACGAGGTCGGCAACAACGAGGTGAGTCTGTTTACCTACATGGACGCTCTTGAGGGTTCCTTCGTCGACTACAGGGAGGCGGCGGGGGATTTCGATTTCGACGCGGACTTCGCCTACAATGTGTATCACACCCCCTTCCCCGGTATGGCCTTTCAGGCTCACCGGACCGTCTGCAACATCGTCCGCCCCCGGAAGAAGGCGGAGATCAAAGAGAGCTTCGAGGCGAAGGTTATGCCGGCGCTCCGGTATTCCCGCCGTCTCGGAAGCACCTACGGCTCGAGCAATTTCGCCGGTATCTGCAGCCTTCTCTCCGAGGAGAAAGGGGCAAAACCGGGTGACCGTTTAAGCTTTTTCGCGTACGGCTCCGGGGCAATCGGCGAGTTCTACAGCGGTATCGTCCTGCCGGAAGCGCGGGAAACGGTAGGCGCTATGAAGATCGACGAGGCCCTGGATTCACGCCGCCGGGTGAGTGTGGACGAGTACGAAGCTATCGAGAAGACCCGGGAATCCTATATCGAGAAACCCAGCTTCGTTCCCGATTTTTCGTGCTGCGGGGACTGGTATGACGAGTACTACAGAGGAAAGGACAAACTCGTATTGAAGGAAGTAAAGGACTTCTACCGGACCTATGAGTGGAGTTGAGGAACGGGAAGCCGGTAGCGAGGTAGAGAGCTACATCGACTCGGGCGCCGCGGTTATAACCCTTATGCGCGGAGAAGAGGGGAACCGGCTGAACACCCGAAGCCTCGCCGCTCTTCGGGGGGCCGTCCGGGAGGCCTCCGCCGACGAGGCCGTGAGGGTCATCCTTCTCCGGTCCAATGCCGAAACCTTCTGCCTGGGTATGGATTTCTCCGCCCTCATGGAGGAGGACATCCACCGCCGGGACGCCGACGAGGCGGTCTCCCTCTACGGGGAGACCCTCCAGGCCCTCTACGAGTCACCCCAGCCGGTGGTTGCCGCCGTCGAAGGGGAGGTCAAGGCCGGCGGTATGGGACTCGTCGCCGCTTCGGATATCGTCGTTGCCACCGAAAAGTCCGGCTTCGAGCTCTCCGAAGTCCTCTTCGGGCTCATCCCCGCCAATGTCCTTCCCTATCTCGTTCCCGGCCGCCTCTCCACCGCACGCGCCAGGTCCCTGGTCCTCTCCTCCAGAAGACTGTCCGCCGAAGAAGCCCTGAGAGACGGGCTCATCGATGAGCTCTACAGCACGGAGGAGGCCGAAAAGCGGTTGGGGAAGCTCATCGGGCGGCTCTTCAAGGCCGCGCCCGTGGCCCTGGCCGAGACCAAAAGGTATTTTCACGACGCGCAGTACCTCGATTTCGACGGACGAAAGGCGGAGGGGAGGGACAAGCTGATCGAGCTCCTCTTCAATGAGGAGGTCCGCGCCGGTATTCGGAGATTTCAGGAGGGGATGGTTCCCGATTGGTTCGCCAAGTTCCGTCCCGAGCGGCCGCTGCTCGTCCGGGTCGACGGGAAGAAAGAGAGGTAAAGTAATGGCATCGACAATGGACATACGGGTCGAGGAGGGGATCGCCGTTCTTACCATGAACGACACCGAGGAGAAGAACATCTTCTCCGAACGGTTTATCGAAGATTTTCTCGCCGCCTTCGACCGGCTGGAAACGGAGATCCGGCCGAAGGTTCTTATCCTAGCCGGACTTTCCGATGTCTTTTCCGGAGGGGCCGATAAAGAGACCTTGGTCAATCTCTGCGAGGGGAGGATTCTGGTCAAGGATCTGGTTCTCTCGGAACGGCTCGTGGAGGCGGAGTTTCCGATAATAGCGGCCATGGAGGGTCACGCCATGGGGGGAGGCCTCGCCATGGCGTTGTGCTGCGATATCGTCATTGCCGCCCGGGAAAGCCGCTACGGGGCGGTCTTTATGAACATGGGATTTACCCCGGGAATGGGAACGACTACTCTCCTGAAGGAGCTGGTCGGTCCCTACCTCGCCGCGGAGATGATGTTCACCGGAAGGCGTTTCAAGGGATCGGAGCTCGAGAAGAAGGGGACCGGAATCAACTATATCCTTCCGAGGGAGAAAGTATTGCCGAAGGCACGGGACATAGCTTTACAGATAGCCGAGAAAAATGTAAAATCCCTGCGTTTGCTCAAGTATAGTTTGAGCGCGCCGAAGAAAAAACTGCTCATCGAGGCTCGGCTTCAGGAAGATATGATGCACCGAATCAGCTTCGGGTATCCCGAAACCCGGGATCGGATCGAAGAGTTTTATCCGGAATAGACCATTACGATAGGTGTTACTTAATGATAGAGATAAATCTTTCAGGAAAGACAGTACTGGTAACCGGCGGGACTAAGGGGATAGGGTATGCCGCGGCGAAGCGATTCGCCATGGCCGGTGCCAAACTCTTCATGACCTATAAGTGGGGGTCCGCCGAGGAAGACCTCATCTACGGGGAGTTCGAGGGCTTAGGTGCTCCGAAACCGATTCTTCTCCAGGCCGACGTGAGTGTCGACGAGGATACCGAAGCGGTGATGGAGGAAATTTCCCTCCACGGGGAAGGTCTCGACGTCTTCGTGAGCAACGTGGGATTCGCGGCACGGACCCTCGAGCTTGCCGATTACGCCAAACGAAGCCTGTTCAAGACCCTGGAATACAGCTCCTGGCCTATCGTCGCCTACACCCGGGCTATCAAGGAACGCTTCGGCAGGTATCCGGGGCACGTTATCGGGATTTCCTCGGACGGACCCGACCACTACTACCGTGGCTACGATTTCGTCGCCGCTTCCAAGGCCCTCCTCGAATTCTTCGGAAGGTACTTGGCGGTCCACCTGAAGAAGGAAGGGAGCCGGGTAAACATCATTCGCTTCGGGACCGTCAAGACCGAGTCGTTCAGCCGGATCTTCGGGGAGGAATTCTTCGAATTCTTAAAGAGGGAAGGGATTGACGAGTCGCTGATCCTCTCACCCGACGACTGCGGAAAGACCGTCCTCGCACTCGCGAGCGGCCTCATGGACGGGATGAACGGGCAGGTCATAACGGTTGATAACGGGCTCAGTTTCAGGGATAATACCATGAATCGGTATATGGCTACACTTGAGGATACGTCCTCTTAAAGTATTTAACACAAGGAGTAATGAGATGACCAAGGAAGAAGTAATCGAAGTAATCAAACGGAACATCGCCGAAAATCTCGATGATATAGACGAGGGGGAAATCGATCCCCAGAAATCGATGAAAGAATACGGTGCCAACAGCCTCGATATGATCGAAGTAGTCAGCTGCTCCATGCGGGAGCTCAACATCAAGATACCCCGCTCGGAACTCTCCGATATCGCGAATATCGATCAGCTGGGGGACAAATTCATGGAGTTCGTGAAGCAATAATGTCGGATGCTCTCAATTACAGTCTAGCCGATTTCTTTTACAACGACAGTGAGAATGTCTTAGACCCCCCCAAGGACTACGAGGAGTGGGTTTCCAACCCGGTTGTCGCCCGCACCTTTACCTTCTTCGAGCAGGAACTCTTGAAATCGCCACGGGTCCGTACCGAGATTTTGAGCAACCTCGACGGGAAAGAGCGGAAGATCATCAATCTTACCTCGTATAACTACTTGGGTCTCTCCACCCATCCCGAGGTCATCCAGGCGGCCAAGGAAGCCTTGGACGTCTATGGGATGGGGGCCTCCGGGGCTCCGCTGTTGTCGGGAACCTTCGATCTCCATACCGAATTCTCCCGCCGTCTCGCCGAGTTCAAGCAGAAAGAGGATTGTCTTCTCTATTCATCGGGACTCGGCGGAAACATGGGGGCCATCCAGGGACTGCTGCGGAAGGGGGACGCCTTCATCCTCGACGAGAAGTGCCATAAGAGCCTGATCGACGGGGGGACCCTGTCCGGGGCTAAGATGCTCTTTTTCGAGCACAACAGCCCGGAGTCATTGGCCGCCATGCTCGAAAAGGTGAAGGGCAAGCGGGTCCTGGTCGCCGTGGAAGGGGTCTACTCCATGGACGGCGATCTGGTAAAGCTCCCGGAGATTTCAGAGGTGTGCGAACGATACAACGCCCCGATATACATCGACGAGGCCCATTCGACCCTCATGTTCGGCGAGAACGGCCGGGGGGTGGCCGAGCATTTCCATATGGAGGACAAGGTGGGCGTCTCTTTCGGGACCTTCAGTAAGTCCTTCGGAGGGGTGGGGGGATTCGTCTGCTCCAACGAGCGGATTATCCGCTATCTCAAGGGGTACTCATCCCCGTGGAACTTCTCCTGCGCCCCGTCGCCTCCCATCGTGGCGGGACTCATGAAGGCTTTGGAGGTCGCCACCCGCGATTCGAGCCTCAGAGACAAGCTGTGGGAGAATGTTCGCTATCTCAAGAAGGGGCTCAACGGCTTGAACCTCGACCTCGGGGATACCGAGTCTCAGGTTATTCCGATCATCATCGGGAGCTCCGGGGAGAAGCTCATGCGTTATGCCGAACAGATCCAGAAGCGGGGACTCTTCCTCCAGCCGGTCGATTTTCCCGCGGTTCCCGCCCATGCGAGGCGTTTCCGCATTTCCGTTTCCAGCCAGCTGACGAAAGAGGACATGGACGACGTGTTGAATATCCTCGAAGATGTACTGGTAAAGGGAGAGACTTCCTGACCGGCGGGAAGAATATGGACTACCTCGATCTTGTCAAGAAGAACCGCCGCAAGCCCATCGCGGAAGCGGGGGATATGCCCAGCGGGCTCCGCTTGAACAGGGGCGACATCGCCCGTATTCTTCCCCACCGGGGAAGCATGCTCTTAGTCGACGAGATAACCGGGATCGACCTCGAGAGGGGTATTATAACCGGAAGCAGGTATATGGACCCGGAGGACCCGGTGTTTGCCGGGCACTTCCCCGGGACACCGGTATACCCGGGGAGCCTTCAGGTCGAGATGATCGGGCAGCTCGGGCTGTGTCTCTACTATTTTATCACCCATTCCACCGACCGCCTCGGACCCGACGCGACGCCGGTGGATGTGCGGGCCACCCGGGTCCTCGGAGCGCAGTACGCGGCCCCCCTCACGCCCGGAGTACAAGCCGAGATCGTGGCCCGGAAGCTCGATTACGACGGTTTCTTCGCCACCGCCCTCGGGCAGGTCGTCGCCGACGGGACCGTTACTACAGCCGCCGCCTTAGAGGTGGTCTTCCCCGACTAACCTATCCCTCGAAACGTGAAAAGATGATACACGCGTTGTGTCCACCGAATCCGAAGGCGTTGGACATCAAATGCGTGAGCTTTGGGGTGTCCCGGGGCTCGGTAATGATGTTGAGGAGAATCTCAGGGTCCTGCTCGAAGACATTGATGCTCGGGTGGGCCACGTTCCGCTCGAAGGCGAGCATTAGAGCTATCGCCTCTATCCCGCTCGCGCCGCCTAAGAGATGACCGGTCATCGACTTCGTACTGTGAACCTGCACCTTCTTTCCGTACTCTCCGAAAGCACGATTGATGGCAACGGATTCTATCCGGTCTCCCACCGGAGTCGAGGTCCCGTGGGCATTGATGAGCCCGATCTGTTCGGGAGTTATTCCCGCCGTTTCCATGGCGATCTTCATCGCTATGCTCGCGTTCCGCGCCTCCGGATGGGGGGCCACGAGATCGTGGGCGTCGGTGGTGAACCCGTAGCCGACGATTTCCGCGTAGATATGGGCGTTCCGCTTCAAGGCGTGCTCGAGCTCTTCGACGAGGATCACCCCGGCACCTTCGCTCAGGACAAAGCCGTTCCGGTCCTTGTCGAAGGGCCGTGAGGCGGTTTCGGGGCTGTCGTTCCGGTCGGAAAGGGCCATGATGTTGCCGAAACCGCTGATCCCCGCCTGATTGACCGCGGCCTCGGAGCCGCCGGCGAACATCGCATCGGCCATGCCCATCTTGATCATTCCGGCCGCCAGTCCGATGGCGTGGTTCGCCGTGGCGCACGCCGAATTGACGGAGAAGGAGGGTCCTTGGAGATTCTTTTCCTGGGCGAAGAAGGCGGACCCGGTGTTGGGAATGGCGCTTATGACGTAGAAGGGCGAGGTCGATCCCATTCCGGTCGTAATTAGACGATCAATATTCTCCATCTGGGTCTTCAAGCCCCCGTCTCCGCTGCCGATGAGAGTCCCGTACCTCTCGGGGGTCTTGTCCACTTCGAGACCCGAATCCTTGAGCGCCTGGACCGCGGCGATGTGGGCGTAGACAATGTAGTCGTCGAGACGCTTGATCATCTTCTTAGAGGCAAAATACTCCGTCAGATCCTCCGGAAGGTCCACCTCGCCGGCGATCTTGACGTGATATTCGGATAAATCGACTTTCCGCGAGAGCCTGATCCCGGACTTACCGGCTACAAGGTTCTTCCAGAACTCCGCCACACTGTTACCGAGGGGGTTGATTGTGCCTAAGCCCGTGACAACCACACGTGTTTCTAAGGGATTTCTATTCACTACTGCACCTTTACTTCGTTGTAGGGTTTTATTGAATAGTGAAACAGCCAAATTGTCAAGTTCGCCGATTTCATGTAGTGTGGAAAAAGATGTGCGGTTGCATGACGGATGTGTGGACGATGGATTTCGGTGTCTTCTCCGCCGCGGCGGCGGAATCCGGTATTCTGACCCGGGAAGAAGTGAGGCGGGCCGGATCCTTTCCGGTCCCCATCGAGGGAGCTCGCTATGCCGCTTCCCGGTTTTTTCTCCGTTCGGTTCTCGCCGAATACGCAGCCCTTCCCGCCGGGGAGCTCGATTTTCGCCGCGGTTCCGGAGGGAAGCCGGTTCTGTCTAACGGCCCTCCCGGTCTGCACTTCAACCTGAGCCACAGCGGTAACGCCGCCGTCCTTGCCGTATCCGACACCGAGGTGGGCGTAGATATCGAGCGGCGTCGAAGGATCAGGGACTTGAGCCTCCTCGTCGAGTACGCCTTCGCTCCCGAAGAGGCGGCGGTTTTCGCTGAGCTCCCCGGCGGAGCGCGGGAAGAGGTCTTCTTCCGGGCCTGGTGTTTGAAGGAGGCTGTAATCAAAGCCTGGGGAGAACGGGCGGCGCTCTACCTGGATCGTGTCCGGGCCATCTCCGCCGATTCGGGTGCCGTGGCCGCCGGGGAGCGTCCGGTCGAGAAAATACGTTTTGAAGATTCTTTCGCCCGAAAAGGGGTCCTCTACCGAGCTCTTTCCCTCGATCTTCTTCCCGGGTATTCCTCGGCGGTCTGCATCCGCCGCAACGAGTTCCCTGAAATACAGATACGGCGATTTTCCTGGCCTATAGCCAGCCGTTTTCCTTGTACCAATCGGCGGTTTCCCGGATAGCCTCTTCTATGGGGACCTCCGTTGTATATCCGAAGTCCCGCTTAGCCTTCGCGTTGGAAACCGTAAGGTTGGAATGAGTCATCAGCAGGAATTTTTCTTTGCTCAAGATTGTAGCCCGGTTGGTCACCCTGCTGTACAGGCTGCTGATGTTTCCGAGAAGCCGTATGAACGGAACGGGCACTCTCAGCCGCAGCGGGTTCCTGTTGAGCGCCCGGGCTATAAACTCGGTAATCTCGTCCCAGGTATAACGCCCGTCGTCCGCGAGGTAATAGATCTCTCCGAGGGCCGCTTCCGAGACGGCGCACCGGAGAAGCCCCTTCACGAGGTTCCGGCTGTAGATCATGCTCAATGTACCGTTCAGTTTGGGCATCGGAAGAAAGTTCCCTTCGATGAGCTTGAACATGATGAACACGTCCCGGTCCCGGGGGCCGAAGACCGGGCTCGGCCTCACGATGGTGTAGGGGAGACCCGGACACGATACAACCCTCTCTTCCGCGGCGGCCTTGCTTTTCCCGTAGACGGTGACGGGTTCGACGGGATACTCTTCGGTACAGGGCTCATCCCCCGGAAAAAGGCCGGCCGTTTCGGCGCTGCTCACGTAGACGAATCGCGCGATTTCCGGATTGTGTTCACGCACCGCTGTGCAGAGGTTGTCGGTGCCGGTGCGGTTGGCTTCGATGATGTCCGTCTCGGTCCGTCCCCTCGCGGTTCCCGCTAGGTGGAATATGATATCCTTGTCCCGGACAAACTCTTTGAGGGAAGGGGGATCGAGAATCTCCCCGTAATGGAGTTTCAACGGCAGCTGATCGATCCAGCGGGGGGAGCTCGTTTCGCGGAGGAGACAGGAGACCCGGTACCCCTCCGCTACGAGCAGCTCCGCGAGCTGACTTCCGATGAACCCGGTTGCGCCGGTTAAGCCGATTTTCATCATACCACCCCTCGATGTAATTACGTTCGATGTTATTCCCTGAACGGCATATTTTATGTAATATGGGGGGGATACACAAGGATGTCTATGGCTGAAGCATCGGGAGTTTTACGAATTCTTTTTATTATCCTGCGAATCCTCATCCTCTTGGGTTTGGTCTTCGCAATCTACTGCAATTGGAATATTCACCGGACTTCGAAGGGATATCTCTACAGCTCGGTGAGAGACATACCACAGAAACGGACTATCCTCCTCTTGGGTACGAGCCGGTTCAGGAAGGGAGGGGGGCAGAACCCCTACTTTACGTACCGGGTCGACGCGGCCGCGGAGCTGTATAAAAGAGGAAAGGCCCAGTACATCCTTGCGAGCGGGGATAACAGCAAGACCTGGTACAATGAGCCTCAAGAGATGAAGAACGAGCTGATCCGGCGAGGTGTTCCCGCAGGGGCCATATATATGGATTTCGCCGGCTTCAGGACCCTCGATTCGGTCGTCCGCAGCAAGGAGGTCTTCGGAATCGAACAATCGATCATCGTGACCCAGGAGTTCCACGGAAAAAGGGCTGTCTATATTGCCCGGCAGTACGGAATCGATGCCGTGGGGTTCAATGCAGGGGATGTCCCGTTTTCCTATGGATTCAAGACCCGGTTCAGGGAATTATTCGCCCGGGTCAAGGCCTATATCGACATTCATATAACCGGTACCGAGCCGAAATTCTTAGGCGAGAGGGTAGAGATACCCGATTCAGCCGTACCTGAAACGGGGGAGTAATGAACAGGGACAAAGACCGCTTGATCGTGGGGCAATTCAACGATTCTTTCGTGCCCATCATGGACGGAGTGGGGCTCGTCGCCCGGAACTATGCCAGGTGGCTGAACGAGAGCTACGGAACCTGTTACGCTGTGGTTCCTAACGTCCCCGGATACGAAGACTCTGAGCCTTTTCCGGTCCTCCGCTTTCTCTCTCTTCCCATTCCCGGGAAGGACCCCTGGAGACTAGGAATTCCCAAGCTGGACGCCTCCTTCAAAAAGAAGCTCCACGGCATTCCCTTCGATCTGATCCATACTCACTGCCCCTTCACCAGCGCGGAGATCGCTCTGGATCTTGCCCGGGAACGGAATATTCCCTTGGTAACTACATTTCACAGCAAGTACCGGGACGATTTCGAGAAGGCCTTTCGCAACGACATGGCGGTCAGCTGGGCGATGAACCGGATATTGAGGTTCTATCATTCCGCCGATTTCGTATGGGTGCCCAATAAGGGGACCATGACTACTTTACGGGAATACGGCTATACAGGGGAAATCGAGGTAATGATCAACGGGACCGATCTCATGGCTCCTAGTCCCGAGGAATACCGCCGGTACCGGACGGCGGGACAGGAGCGGATCGGTCTTACGGACGAAGATTTTATGCTTCTCTTCGTTGGGCAGCATAGGTGGATCAAGAATATCCGGCTCATCCTCGAAGCGGCGGACATTCTCAAACGGGAAAATCGTCGGTTTAGACTGGTTTTTGTCGGCTCAGGTCAGGACGAAGGTGAAATACGCGGGCTCGTAAAAAAATTGGGACTTGACGAACAGGTCAAATTTATGGGCAGGGTAATCGAACGGGAAGAGATGAAGGAATACTACGGTCGGGGCGATCTGTTCCTCTTTCCCTCCCTCTACGATACCGCGAGCCTCGTCATGCGGGAGGCCGCCGCTTTTTCCACCCCCTCGGTTCTCATCCGGGGCTCTTCTACCGCCGAGGACGTGGAAGACGGGGTCAACGGATTCTTGAGCGACGACGATCCGGCATCTTTTTCCCGGGTCCTCAAGGGGCTCATGGACAAACCGAACCGAATACGGACCGCGGGGAAGGGGGCGCTGGAGAGTATATATCTCCCCTGGGAGAAGGTGGTCGATATGGTGCACTCCCGGTACAGAGAGATAGTAAACACATTTTCCGGTTGACTACCTGATAGACTATCCGTAGAATGGCTACGTTTTATAATTAAGAATGTACTGCGACCAACTAAGATGTGTAGAGAAAGGAACAAAGAATGCTTTCAATCAAGTCCTTAAGCAAGTCGTTCGGCGGTATCAAGGCCCTGCAGGGCATCGATATCGACGTCAAAGAGGGCAAAATCCACGGGATCATAGGCCCGAACGGCAGCGGCAAGACAACCACCTTTAACTGTATCACCGGGCTCTTGAAGGCGGACGAAGGGCGGGTTATTCTCGACGGTGAGGACATCACCGGACTGCCTCCCGAGACCGTCGCGAACAGGGGAATTCGACGGACCTTCCAGGCGGGGAAACTCGTACCCGGACTTACCGTGCTCGAAAACGTCATGTCCGGGATCTACGATTTTGGGCGCAAGGACGCCGGGGAAACCTTTTTCCGGGCCCCTTTCAAAGCGGCCGAGCGGGAGGAAGGGATCAAGAAGAGGGCGATGGAGCTCCTCGAGCTCTTAGGGATCGCCGAATCGGCGGAGCGCTGGGCAATCGACCTTGTTTGGGCGGAACGGCAGTTCGTCCAGATAGCCCGGGCCGCGGTCTCCGATCCCAAGCTCCTCCTTCTCGACGAGCCGAACTCGGGTATGGGGGCGAAAGAAACCGAGAGGATCATCGAAGCGATTCAGAAGCTCCGGGTACGCGGGATCACCGTAATCGTCATCAGCCACGACGTCAAGATGCTCATGCACCTTTCCGACTGGGTATCGGTCCTCAACTTCGGGAAGAAGATCAGCGAAGGGACCCCCGAGCAGGTGCAGAACGACCCGAAAGTGCTGGAGGCCTATCTTGGAACAGAATAAAGCGAATGTACTCTTAGAGGTGAAGGACATATCCGTTTCCTACGGACACGTGAACGCCCTGAAAAATACCAGTCTCGAGGTCCGGGAGGGGGAAATAGTGGTTTTAGTCGGTGCGAACGGCGCCGGAAAGACCACCGTCTTGGAAACCGTCCTGGGCATCAACGAGCCCCAAAGCGGGGACATCCTCTTCAAGGGGAAGTCCATAGCCGGAGAATCGGCGGACCGGAACGTCCGGGAGGGGCTCTTCCTCGTTCCCGAGGGACGGGGAGTGTTTCCCTCGATGTCGGTAACTGATAACCTTCTCTTAGGCGCCCATCATAATCTGAAGAACGCGGACCGGAATATGGAGCGGGTATTCGGGAGTTTTCCTATTTTGAAAGAGCGGCGGGACCAGACCGCGGGTACCTTGAGCGGCGGGGAGAGGCAGATGCTCGCCATCGCCCGGGCCCTGATGTCGAATCCTAAGCTCATCATGGTGGACGAGCCCTCCATAGGCCTCGCTCCGATCATCGTCAACGACATCTTTGAAATTCTACTCAACTTGAACAAAGAGGGGTACGCCATCCTCCTCTCCGAACAGAACGCCAACAAGGCGCTCAAGTCAGCCCACCGCGGCTATGTTTTGGAGACGGGGAACGTGGTCCTCTCCGGAACCTCACAGGAGCTGTTGAACGATCCGAAGGTCCGGGAAGCATATCTGGGAGCGTAACGTATGGAAGTATTTATTGCACAAGTCATAAACGGACTGTCCCTCGGAAGCATCTACGTGCTGCTGGTAACGGGATTCAACCTTCTGCTTCTCGTGGCCATGATCATCCACTTTTCCTATCCCCAGGTAGTCGTCTTCTCGATGTACATATCCTGGGTGGTCCTGAATTTGACCGGGAACAACATCTTTTTGGGAATGCTGGCGGCCGTCGCCGCGTCGATCCTGTTCAACGTCGCCACCGCCCCGATGTTCCAGCACGTCATGCGGAAGCGGGGCGAGGTGGACATCAACGCAACCATGGTTATATCCCTAGGACTCGGAATGATCATAAGCGATGTCCTTGCAAAAGAGTTCAACCGGGGTTTTCCTATCTCCTTTCCGAAGGAATTAGTGGGTGAAGGAGCTCTGATCAATATCGGGCTGGTCAACATAACAAGAGGACAGATCTACTCCCTGGGGGTGGGAATCGTCGCGGTGGCCATATTCTTCTGGCTCCTGTACAAGACCCGTTCGGGGCGCGCCTTTCGCGCTATTGCCGAAGATCCGGAGGGCGCTAAGCTGGTAGGGATCCCCCTTCTCAAGACCGGACTCGCGAGTTATGCCCTGACCGGCCTCTTAGGGGGGCTTACCGCGGTGCTTCTCTCGATGCTCCTAGGCTCCGCGTCACCCACCTTGGGAGAACATGTGGCCCACAAGGTCCTGGCGGTGTCGATTATCGCGGGACTGGGAAACCTCAAAGGGGGGCTTATAGTGGGTCTTCTGTTAGGGATAGTGGAGGCGGTCATTCAGGGGTACATTTCAGGCTCCTGGTCGAACGCTATCGCCTTCGTCATCATGCTGGTCGTCATTCTCGTCAAGCCGCGAGGATTGTTCGGAATAAAACTTTAAGGTATACTTTGTAGCCTGTACCAGGAGGAAACAGTTTGTCTTCAATTGTTTTTAACTTTTTAGCAATTACCGCGATTTACATACTCATGAGCTGGTCCTTCTATCTCCCCTACCGGGTAGGGCAGCTCCACTTCATGACCGTCGCGAATATGACCATTTCCGGCTATTTCGGCGCCTACGCGGCCCTCAATTGGAACTGGCCCTTTTTGATCGTATTTTTCGCGGGGATCATTTTAGGGGCGCTGGTCGGATTCCTGGTCTCCCTGGCAATAGGGGACGCCCCCTGTTTCGCCGTGGTCATAGTCGGATTCACCTTCATATTTATAACAAAAACAATTGTCGAAAATGTGGAAGCCTTCGGCGGGACCCTAGGGATGTTCGGTATCCCCCGGATAGCGGAAACCGGAGACACCAGCAGGCTGCTCCTTTTTTTTGTAGCCTACGCCTTCATCCTCATCGTGGGGTTCTTCATTTACCGGTTCGACCACTCCCGATTGGGAAGGGCCGCATCGGCCATCTTCGTCGATCAGGACTTAGCCACCTCCTTCGGCGTCAACGTCAAGCGGATGGGGATGGGGCTGCAGACCTGGGCGAGCGCCCTAGGCGGCGCCAGCGGCGTGCTGTACGCCTACATCATGAGGAACCTGTTTCCCGACTTTTTTACCTTCCACTTGGTGGGAGTATGCATGACCATGCTCTTCGTGGGCGGGTACGCCACCCAGTGGGGTGTCGTCCTGGCGGCCCCCGTCCTGTGGGGAGTGCCCCTCCTCTTTCCGTCGGCTATCCAGTCGTGGCGGATCGTTATCTACGGAGTGCTCCTCTTGGTCGTACTGGTGCTCAAACCGGAGGGTGTCATAACAAGGCCTTTCGTATACAATATAGAAAAGTTTCTTTCCCTTAAAATTTTAAGGAGAAAGAAGTTAATAAAAACACACACGTAAAAGGAGTGTACGCATGAAAAAGAACACAATTCTCAGTATTCTGATAGTGGTGTTTCTCGTAATCTCGGGCTTTGCTTTTGCCGGGGGCCAGCAGGAAGCCGCCCCTGCAGGGCAGCAGGCCGAAACCGAGGACACCGGCGAGGTCGTGGTCGACGAATGGGTAATTCCCTTCCTCAACGTCCTCACCGGACCTATCGCCGGAATCGGTGAATATCTTCTCTGGGGCGCCGAACGGGCCGCCGAAGAGATAAACGCGGCCGGCGGTGTTCGGGGAGTACCCGTCCGGATCCAGGCGATCGATACCGGAATGGACCCTAACAAGGGAATCGTCGAAATGGGCAAGCTCGCTGAGGGCGATGCTCTGACCGTAATGGGTCCCGTTCCCGAGCCGGTTATCATGGCATCCATGCCTACCGCGGTGGAAAACGGCCTTTTCGCCTTTACCGCGACCACCTCGTACGAGTACGCGGTCGAGTTCTTCCCCTGGTCGATCAGCTGGTTCGCCCCCACCGACGACAAACTTCCCCCGGTTGTAACCGCCTGGGCCGAGAAGTTCCCCAAGATGGAAAGCGTGGTCCAGTTCGTCGAGAATTACGGTCCCTGGCCCGGTATGGCCAACGCCCACGAGATCGGCATCGAAGCCGCCGGCAAGACCCCGCTCAATGACGTCGAGGTCCCCACCGACGCGGTCACTTTCGGGCCCCTCATCGTCCGGGCCTTGAGCCAGAACCCCGACGGTGTTGTTCTCGCCACCAGCGACGAGAAGGCCGCCAAGATCATCAAGGAGCTCAAGAACCGCGGCTGGGAAGATATGAACAAGATCCTGATCTTCAACTCCGCCGACGCGCCCGCCCTGTATACCACCGGCGGCGAAGCCCTCGACGGGACCATGATCTACAACTACACCAACCCCTTCCTCGACACTCCCCGGTGGAATGCCTATGAAGAAGCATATGCCGCCGATCACGACGGGCAGTCTCCCCCGAGCCTCTCGACCCACTACTACGACGCGGTTTATATGATCGCCGAGGCGATCGAGGAGATGGAGCTCACCGGAGATCGAGACCGGCTCCAGGAAGAGCGAAGGGCAATCCGGGACTACAGCATGGACGTCAAGAACTTCGAGGGACTCCAGTTCACCTGGAGTATGAGCGACGGTGTTCCCACCGACAAGCCGATCTTCCTCTTCGAAATCCAGGATGCTCAGAAGCAGCTTGTGGAAGAGGTACGGCCCGAGTAACCGGCCTCCTTCGAAGACAGATATATTTGCTAAAAAAAGAGCCGCCCTTTGGGGCGGCTCTTTTTCGTATAGCCGGAGCTGCCGGGATTATTCCCCGGTCAGATATCGGTAGGCGGTCAAAACGTAGACCTTTGCCGCCTCCACGAGCTCGTCGAGCTCGACATACTCATCGGTCTGATGGGGGAGGTGCCGCGGCCCCGGTCCGTTGACCAGAGAGGGGATCCCCTTCCAGGCCCGGAGGAAAGTCCCGTCGGTCGCCCCGGGAACCCCGTTGTACCGAGGCTCTTTTCCGGTGACGTCGGTATACGCCCCGGCGGCGGCGGTTACGATAGGCTCATCCCTCTCCATGGTAACCACCGGACGGTCCTCGATGAACTCGAGATCGGCCCTAAAATCATCGTCCTCCCGGGCGAGGTCGGCTAGGATCTCCCGGAGCCGTCCCCTGACGGTCTCGTGATCCTGATTCGGAACTGTCCGGATGTCCAGGTATCCGACCGCCGACCCGGGCATGACGTTCAGCTGCCGGGGCTCTCCGGGAGGGGGGGCCTGGACCACGGTAAAGGTGATCGAGGGAAAACCTAGGAACTCGTCCTTTCCGCACCGCTCTTTTTCGGCCCGCTCGTATTCTTCGAAGGCGAGTATTATCCGGGCCATCCTGGTGTTGGGATTGATCCCCGACAGGGGCATGGCCCCGTGGGCCATCTTTCCGGTCACCCGAACGATTCCCCGGACGGCGCCCTTCATGCTCAGGCAGAGCTGGTTTTCCTCGGGTTCCGAGACAAGGCAGGCGTCCACATCGTCGGCGTGTCCCCTTTGGATGAAGTCCTTTATCCCGATCATCATCCCCTCTTCGTCGCAGACGATACCGATCCGGATTTTTCCGCTCCAGGCGATTCCCGAACGGAGGAGGGCCTTCACGGTGATAAGATTAACCGCGAGGCCGGCCTTCATGTCGCAGGAGCCGCGGCCGTAGAGTTTTCCGTCCTTGATTTCGGCTCCGAAGGGATCGTGTTTCCACAGCTTCCGCTCTCCTTCGCTTACCACGTCGGAGTGTCCCTCGAACATGAGACATTTTCCGGGCTTCCCCGAATCGACGGTAACGATGATGTTTTCCCGCCCCGGCTCGACCTCTTCGACGACCGGTTCCACCTCGAGCTCCTGCCGGATCCAATCGCTCAGGAAGCGGACCGCTTCCGACTCGGTGTTCCCGGTCTCCGGCCGGAGGACGCTGTCGATCCTGACGAGATCCGCGGTCAGGGTAATAAGCTCGTCCCGGTCGATGAATTCGAGGAGCCGCTTTTCTTTGTCCCTTATCATCGCCCGCTCCCGTGAATATGGTCGTAAGTCTTCACCAGCCGCGCGACCGTCAGGTTGACCGGCGCCGGTATCCCCCGCTCCTCGGCCTCCCGTACTACGGCAAAGTTGATAAAGTCTATTTCCGACCGGCTTCCGCGGTCGAAATCCTGAAGCATGGACGAACGGTTCCCCCCTGTCTTTTCGCACACCGAGTAGACCATCTCGACCGGATTGTCGTAAGTAAGGGTGAGTCCCTTGGCACGGACTACCTGTACAGCCTCGTCGACGAGTTCCCGGATAAGCTCTTTGGTTTCGTCGAAATTCAGCAGCTCGCCGTTGTGGAGGCCGGTGAGGGCGGTCAAACCGTTGATCCCTACGTTGATGACCAGCTTGCTCCAGATGAGATTGTCGATGTTCTCTTCGATATGGGTCTCGAATCCCGCCTCGTTCAGGGCGGCGACGAAGTCGTCGAGCTTGGAGTTTTCGTTGTCGGACATGCACAGGTGGGTAGGGCCCTTCCCGGCGTGCCGGATGCGTCCGGGCCCTAGGAAGGTCGCCCCCTGACTCGTAACCCCGGCGGCGGTTCTCGACTCGCCGAAGTAGCGCTTGAGGATCGCCTCGTTACCCACACCGTTCTGCAGGGTAATGACGATACCCTTCTCCCCGAGTAATGAGGAGAACTGCTTTGCCACCGCTTCGGTGGCGGTGGATTTGACGAAGATGATGACGACATCGCTGCCGGTGACAGCTTCGGGATCGGTACTTGCCTGAGGACGGGAGACGGTGGTCTTGTCCGATCGCGCCTCCTCGACGACCATCCCCGAGCTATTGATCGCTTGTACGTGTTCTTCGTTTATATCGTACAAGACCACATCATGGCCGGTGGAAGCCAAGGCGGATCCGTACAGGGAGCCCATTGCTCCCGCCCCGACGATCGAAATCTTCATGTGGTATTACCCCCTCGTGATGACATAGTTTTTTTCGATGATTTCAGCCTACCGGTGGTTTGCAAAATTGTAAATAGCCCTGTACAATTCGAGAGTTATGAAAAAACACCTTCCCCTTGCCCGCTCGGATATACACGTGCATCTGACCGCCGGCCATGTGGAGGAACTCTTCGGTCCGGGGCATCGGCTGACCCTGGAGCGGGAGCTGACCATCCCGGGACAGTTCGCCGCCCTCGAAAGGGTGACCGTCCAAGGACCCGAGGGGAGTATCCGGGATGTGATACCGGTCGGTCCGGAGCGCGCCGCTACACAGGTAGAAATATCCCGCTCCAACGGGCTCGCCCTAGGTATTGTACCGCCGGTCAGGTTATCGGGTGACATCGAAGGAACCCCGGGATGCGTCCTTGTCGGTCCCGAAGGAGCTGTCGTCCTCGAACGGGGGGTCATCGCGGCGGCCCGGCACATTCACATGCACCCCCGGGACGCCGCCGAGTTCGGAGTCGGTGACGGGGACAGGGTCAGGATAAGAGTCGCCGGAGAGCGGGGGGTGGTATTCGAAAACGTTACCGTTAAGGTAAGTCCGGATTTCGCCCTGGAGATGCACATCGATTTCGACGAAGGATTTGCCGCGGGAGTCGAAGATTTCCAGCTCGTGGAGCTCCTGAGGTAGTGCCCCCGATCGTGGGGAGAGAAAAGCCGCCCCGCCTCGGGGCGGCCCTTTCGGTTTGAAACGCCGGTTCAGCCGATGGCCTCGGTCCCGGTCTCTCCGCTTCGTATCCGGATGCATTCTGAAAGATCGAGGACGAAAATCTTACCGTCGCCGATCTCCCCGGTTCGGGCCCCGGCAATGATTGCGTCTATGGTCCTCTGGACGAAGTTATCGTTGACCGCAATCTCGAGGCGGGTCTTTTTGAGGAGATTCACCTCGATCTCCACTCCCCGATACGACTCGTGGTATCCCTTCTGCTGACCGCATCCTAGGGCGTTGGTCACGGACATCTTGTAGACTTCCGCCTTGTAGAGCTCCTGCTTGACATCGTTGAGCTGGTGCGGCTGAATGTACGCAATTATTAGTTTCATGGTCTCCTCCTCTACATGTTGCTGAAGATCTGGAATCCGCTGTAGGATTCGGACGCGTGTTCAGTGATATCGAGTCCCATCCGTTCTTCCTTGGGCGTTACCCTGAGTCCCTTGAAGGCCTTGAGAAGTCCGAAGAGTATACCCGAGGTAACCGTGACCCACCCGAATACGGCGACTATGCCTATCGCTTGCACTCCTATCTGTCCCCATCGGGTGAGGCCGGCTCCGATAATTTCGAGATCGCCGAAGATACCCACCGCAAGGGTCCCCCAGGCTCCGCAGATCCCGTGGACCGAGATTGCCCCGACGGGATCGTCGATGTGAAAGACTTTATCGAAGAGCTCCACCGATAACACCACGATCACCCCCGCCGCGGCTCCGATTATGACCGCTTCGGACGGGCTGACCACCCGGCACCCCGCGGTAATCCCGACGAGCCCCGCCAGGGCGCCGTTGAGGGACATACTCGGATCGGGCTTGCCGAACCCTATCCACGATGAGGCCATGGCGAGGATCGCTCCCGCCGCCGCCGCTAAGGTAGTGGTGACCGCAACCGCTCCGATGGCGAGGTCGGTACCGGAGAGAGTCGATCCGGCGTTGAAGCCGTACCATCCGAACCAGAGGATGAAGACCCCCAGGGCGGCCAAGGGGATGTTGTGCCCGGGTATGGCCTTGACGGTGACGGATCCGTTTTTCTTGATATACTTGCCGGTCCTCGGTCCTAGGATGACCGCCCCTATCAACGCCGCCCAGGCTCCCACCGAGTGGACCACCGTGGAGCCCGCGAAATCATGGAATCCCATATTTCCGAGCCATCCTGAACCGCTCCAGATCCAATGTCCCGAGACCGGATAGATGAGCCCGGTGATGAACACCGAGTATACGATGTATCCTGAATACTTCGTCCGCTCCGCCATGGCCCCCGACACGATGGTCGCCGCGGTAGCCGCGAAGACAACCTGAAACATCCAGTCCCGGAAGAGGGAGGAATCGGCGTCGAGGATAAAAAACTGGTTCGATCCGATAAAGCCCCCGGCGGATGTTCCGTACATCAGGGCCCATCCGACCGCCCAGAAAACAACCGCCCCCGCTGAGAAGTCCATCAGGTTCTTCATGAGTATGTTTCCGGCGTTTTTTGCCCGGGTCAGCCCTGTTTCCACCATGGCGAATCCCGCCTGCATGAAAAAGACCAATGCCGCCGCTAGAACGAGCCAGATCATATCGAAGGCTTGACCGTAGAGGTCGAGCTTTTCCTCGACGGCGGCCGTTTCCGCCGAGGCGGCTTCCTGGGCGAAGACGGCCGCGGGTACGAGCACTGCAAAAAGCAGCAGAGCTAAGAGAATCTTTCGGTTCATAAGGTGTTCACTCCTTGTTTGGTGTTTTTCCAGACATTGCAGGGAGTGTGCCAAAAAGGCGGCCTGAAAAGATCGACCGACCGGAGAGTTGGAATTATTCTTTACCGGAGGGTTAATTAGGTCTCCTGCGTACGCGGTGAGGACTTAGACCTGAGGAAGCCGCGTATCTTTCCGGGGCGGAATAATGGGCGCCATATGCCTACATAAATGTAGGCCAAATCTATGATTCTTACCTATTTGTCCGGAAAATATGCGGGTCGATGCTGTGCTTTTTAACGCGCAGTCCCATGATCCGCTCGGTGATTCCTAGCATCCGTGCGGACTTCGCCATGTTCCCCTTCGTCGATTTGAGACTGTCTAAGACGAGCTCCCTCTCGAGGTTGTCCAACGCCTCTTCGAGGGTTCCCCGTAGTCCGGTATTCGTGGATTCGGCGCTCTGCAGGCTCGGCGGGAGATGATGTCCGTGGATGACGTCGTCGGAGCTTAAAAGCACGGCCCGTTCGATGCTGTTTTCGAGCTCCCGGACATTTCCCGGCCAGTGGTAACTGACTAAGAGATTGATGGCGGGGGTGGAGATCCGCTTGATGTGTTTGTTGTTCCGTTTGCTGTACTTTTCGACGAAATGATCGGCTAAGAGAATGATATCGCTCCGCCGGTCCCGTAAAAGGGGAATATGAATGGGAAAGACGTTGAGCCGGTAATAGAGGTCCTCCCGGAAGTGCCCCTCTTCCATGAGCTGCTCCAGGTCACGGTTGGTGGCGGCGATAATACGGACGTTGGCGCGGATTGTCTCGTTGCCCCCGACACGTTCGAACTCCCGCTCCTGCAAAACCCTCAGGAGCTTGACCTGGGTGGTCGGGCTTAGGTCTCCGATCTCGTCTAAGAAGATAGTCCCGTTGTCGGCGAGCTCGAACCGCCCTTTCCGGGAGGATACGGCGCTGGTGAAGGCCCCCTTCTCGTGGCCGAAGAGCTCGCTCTCGATGACGGTTTCCGGCAGGGCCGCGCAGTTGACCTTGATAAAGGGATACTCGCTTCGATTGCTGTTGTAGTGGATGGCATGGGCGACCAATTCCTTCCCCGTCCCGCTCTCCCCGCGGATGAGGACGGTGGCGTCGCTCCTCGAGACCTGGGCAATGAGATCGAAGGCCTCCTGCATACTGTTGGAGTTACCAATAATATTCGCCGGCCGGAACTTGTCCTTGAGCTCTTCTTGGAGCCGAGAGTTCTCTTCTAAGAGGCGCTGTCGTTCCTCCTGCATCGACCGTCTGAGCTTGACCGCCTGGGAGACCATCGAAGCTATTATGGAGAGAAGGCGCACGTCTTCGTCGAGGCCGGTGTCCTCGGCGGAAACCCGGTCCACGCTCAGGGTCCCGATTACCTCCTTCCCGAGCTTGATGGGGACGCAGATGAAGGAGATGTCCTTCTTTTGACTGTCCCCCCGGGCTCCGGTCTTGTTGAGGAATTCGGGATCGACGGAGACGTTGGGGATAATCACGGGCTGGCCGGTCTGCACCACCTTTCCGGTGACTCCCTCACCTAGAAAGTACTTTCCCCGTTTCTGTTGGGAGTCGGAAAGACCGTATGCCGATTCGATTCCGATCTCCCCGGTTTTCCGATTCAATAGAGTTATAGTACTCCGGAGCATCCCCATATGCTCGGTGGTAAGCCTTAAGACGGGTTCCACTACGTCTTGGAGATCGAGGCTTTCGTCTAGGGTCCTGCTGATCTCGAAGAGGAGCTGCAGCTCCTTGATCTTTCGACGGTAGTGCAGTTTATCGTGAGTTTCGATTTCCATTGAGCATATACTACAAAAATGTAAGATTTTATTCAACGTGGTGTGAGAAATCGGTCATATTCGGTTGACAAAAAAAAGGTTCTTTGGTAATTTCTCTGGACCGCTACACTATAAGCCCTTGTAGCTCAGTCGGCAGAGCACCTCCATGGTAAGGAGGGGGTCATCGGTTCAAGTCCGATCGAGGGCTCTATCGCATTGACACGACGGAGGCAATTCTCTATAATTGGCCTCTTAAAGGTTTCGAGAGGAGATGTCGCTAAATGGCAAAGGCAAAAAAAGGTTCCGTAGAAATTATAGCACTGCAGTGCGGCGAGTGCAAGAGAAAGAACTATACCACCACGAAGAACCGGCGCAACATGCAGGGGAAGCTCGAGCTCAACAAGTATTGCCCCTACGATAAGAAACACACGCTTCATAAGGAAGCGAAAGCTAAATAGGATGTGTTTACTCCCTAGGCCAGTAGCTCCAACGGCTAGAGCGCCGGTCTCCAAAACCGGATGTTGTAGGTTCGAATCCTACCTGGCCTGTTCCCGTATCTGCAGGAGAAAATTATGAGAAAAATAATTCAATTCTTCAAGGACAGTTATGCTGAACTGAAGAAGGTTGTTTGGCCCAGCCGGGAGGAGGTGGCCTCATCGACAAAGGTGGTCATCATATCCGTCGCGGTCTTCGCGGCCGTTCTCGGGCTGGTAGACTTTCTCTTACTTCTCGGCGTAGATCTTGTTTTCTAACTTCATACAAAGGTATTTGCATGGCTAAAGGGTGGTACGTTGTTCACACATACTCCGGGTATGAGAACAAGGTGGAAAAATACATTCGCAAACTCATGGAGACGGGTACTCTCGAAGGCGCGGTGAGCGACGTGAAAGTACCCTCCGAGGAGGTTGTCGAGGTCAAGGACGGCAAGAAAAAGGTACTGAACAAGAAGTTCCTTCCCGGTTACATCCTCGTGGAGATGGACCTTCCCGATCGGGGATGGAAGTCGATCTGTGGCCACATAAAGAAGATCCAGGGTGTCACCGGCTTCGTCGGGTCCATGAGCGGAAACAAGCCCCAGCCGATTTCGGCCGAGGAGGCCAAGGCTATTCTGCAGAAATCGGGGGAAATTCGGGCGGACAAGTTCTACAGGCCCAAGCAGTCCTTCGATACGGGGGAGACCGTCAGAATCATCGAAGGTCCCTTCAATACTTTTACCGGTACCGTGGAAGAGGTCAATTTCGAGAAGGGTAAGCTCAAGGTTATGGTGGGAATCTTCGGCCGTTCCACTCCGGTGGAGGTCGATTTTGCCCAGGTAGAGAAGATATAGTTACTATAGGAAACGGCATCCCCTCGCCCGAAGGGCGGAGGGGAGATTGATGGGAGCTTCGGGGCCCGCCGCAGCGTAACGGTCGGCGAACGAGGCGTTATTACCACAAAGGAGATACATATGGCAAAGAAAAAGGTGGCTACGGTCATCAAGTTGCAGGTGCCCGCGGGGAAAGCTACCCCCGCGCCTCCGGTCGGGCCGGCTTTAGGCCCCCACGGCGTAAGCGCGCCGCAGTTCGTGCAGCAATTCAACGACCGGACCAAGAACATGGAGCCGGGTATCCTCGTGCCGGTAGTCATTACCGTGTACGCCGACAAGAGTTTTTCCTTCATCACCAAGACTCCCCCGGCGGCGGTCCTCATCAAGCGGGCCATCAAGCTGGAGAAGGGGTCACCCGAGCCTAACAAGACCAAGGTGGGCAGGATCAGCAGAGACAAGCTCAAGGAAGTGGCGGAGATGAAGATGCCCGACTTGAATGCCAACGATATCGAGGCGGCAATGAAGATCATCGCCGGTACGGCTCGAAGTATGGGCATCGAAGTGGAGGGCCGGACATGAAGCACGGAAAGAAGTACCGAGAAGCCTTAGACAAGTACAACAAGCAGCAGGCCTATCCCCAGAGCGAGGCGGTAACGCTGGTCAAGGACTTGAGCTACGCCAAGTTCGACGAAACGGTGGAACTTGCGGTGAGGCTCAATCTGAAGAAGAGTCAGAACGTCCGGGATACCGTCGTTCTGCCCCACCAATTTACCAGTGAAAAGAAGGTCCTGGTCTTCGCCAAGGGTGAAAAGGCGGACGAGGCCCGGGAAGCCGGAGCCGCGTACGTCGGTGACGACGATCTCATCGAAAAGATCAAGGAAGGGTGGCTCGACTTCGACGTAGCGGTGGCTACTCCCGACATGATGAAGGACGTGGGAAAGCTCGGACCTGTCTTGGGGCGCCGGGGACTCATGCCCAACCCGAAGACCCAAACGGTTACTTTCGACATCAAAGAGGCGTTGGGGGAGCTCAAGCAGGGGAGGATCGAGTACCGGTCGGACAAGACGGGAATCGTCCATCTGGCGGTGGGAAAAGTTTCCATGGAGCCGTCCCAGGTGCTGGAGAATATCAAGCTGGTCATCACGGAGATCGAAAAGAAACGCCCCGCCGATACAAAGGGGGAGTTCGTCGAGACTGTGACCGTCAGCTCCACTATGGGGCCCGGGGTCAAGATCAATACCAAGGAAATGGTGTAGGAGCGGAATATGGCTGAAAAAAAGATACAGCAGTACAAGCTTGACGCGGTCACGACGCTCAAGGAAATGTTCGAAGGGGCCAACGACTATATATTTACCAACTACCGCGGATTGACCGTGGAGCAGATAACCGATCTGAGGAACAAACTCCGGGAAAAGCAGGCCGAGTACAAGGTGGTGAAGAACCGGTTTGCCAAGATCGCCTTGAGTCAGCTCGAGAAGGCCGAGGGCCTCGCCGAGCTTTTGACCGGGCCCACCGCCGTGGCGTTGAGCCGCGACGAGACCGGTCCGGTCGCGAAACTCCTCTTGGACTTCGGTAAAGAGGCCCCCGTCGCTATCAAGGGCGCCCTTATAGACGATCAGGTGTTCGACTCCGGACAGGTCGAAGAGTTCTCGAAGCTTCCGACCAAGGACGAGCTTATCGCCAAGCTCATGGGAACCATGAACGCCCCGGTCCAGCACCTCGCATTCGCCTTAAACGGTGTACCCGAGAAGCTGGTGCGCACCCTGCAGGCGGTAGCTGATCAGAAGGCGGCGAGCTGATCAGCAGGATCAGCTAATAAAGAAACCAAAGACGGCTTTAGTCTTCGTCCGAGTACCATGCTAAAGCCGCTTACACGACCCACCCGGTCGTATCTGTTTAACGTTGTTGCAGGATCGGGGGGAAACGACACGAGGAGAAGATAATATGGCACTTTCAACGGAAGAAATTTTAGACGCAATCGCGAATATGACGGTTCTCGAGGTATCGGAGCTGGTCAAGGCAATGGAAGAGAAGTTCGGCGTAACCGCCGCGGCACCCGTTGCGGTGGCGGCAGCGGCACCCGGCGGGGCCGCCGAAGGCGGCGCGGCTGAGGAAGAGCAGACCGAATTCGACGTAATCCTCTCCGGGTTCGCCGACGGAAAGAAGATTCCGGTCATCAAAGAGGTCCGGGCAATTACCGGACTCGGCCTGAAAGAGGCGAAAGAGCTGGTCGAAGCCGGCGGAAAGGCCCTCAAGGAGGGCGTTACCAAGGAAGAAGCCGAACAAATGAAAGAGAAACTGGAGGCGGCTGGCGCAACAGTTGAAGTTAAATAGCACTGCGCGGCTAAGCACAGAACGATTCAGAATTCTCGCAAGCCACCGGTTAGGGTACCTATCCGGTGGTTTATATTCGTATTGGGGGTTATATAATGCTTGATGGTAAAAAGCCAATAAAAAGGACGTACGTGGGGGTCGAATATCCCGAGGTGATGGAACTGCCTGACCTCATAGATATTCAGCTCTCTTCGTACGAGCGGTTCCTGCAGCGAAACCGTCTCTCCGAGGGGGAGGGGCTCATGCGGCAGGGATTGGAAGACGTTTTTCAATCGGTTTTTCCCATCGAAAGTCCGAACGGCGATATGCTGTTGGAGTACGATTTCTACACCCTGGATGTGGGAAATATTAAATTGACCGAGACGGAATGCAAGCAGAAAGGGCTTACCTACGCCGTCCCCATTAAGGCGAGAATCAACCTCATCTTCCAGGAAACGGGAGAGATCCGACAGAAAGATATCTATATGGGGGATATCCCCCTTATGACCGAGAGAGGGACTTTTATCATCAACGGAGCCGAGCGTGTGGTAGTCAGTCAGATTCACCGCTCGCCGGGGGTTATCTTTTCTCACGATAAGGGGGTCTACAGCTCCCGGATCATCCCTTACCGGGGTTCATGGCTCGAGTTCGAAATCGACCAGAAGAAAGAGCTTATCTACACCAAGATAGACAGAAAGAAGCGTGTCTTGGGCACCCTGTTCCTCCGATGCCTCGGGTACGACACCCGGGAAAAGATCATCGATCTCTTCTACAAGATTACCGACATCGAGGTTGCCGAGGGACGGGAGGAGAAGGAAAGCCTCGTCGGCAAGGTATTCGCCCGTTCGGTGTACGGAAAGACCGAAGCAGGTGAAGAAAAGAAGCTCTACCGGGCCGGTGAGAAAATTCATCTCCACGACGTGGACGAGCTTATCCATTCTGGGATCGATAAGGTCGAGATTATCGACTTCGAGCATCCGGAATCGCTTCATTCCGAAATAATACTCAACTGCTTCGAGCGGGAAGAGGCCAAATTTACCTCCGATGATCCCGAAATCGACGAGCCTACCAAGGAGGACGCCTTTGTCGCTCTCTACTCGGTCCTCATGCCCGGCGAACCCATCACCCTCGAGACCGCGGAGAAAGACTTGAACTCCATGTTCTTCTCCTCCCGGCGCTACGATATGGGCCGGGTCGGGCGGTACAAGCTCAACAAGAAGTTCGACTACCAACCCCCGGTGGAGGAGCAGGTCCTGACCCGGGACGATATCGTCAACACCATGCTCTATCTCATCAAGGTGTATATCAACGAGGCCGCCATCGACGATATCGACCACTTGGGTAACCGGCGGATCCGCTCGGTGGGAGAGCTCTTGGCTAATCAGCTCAAGACGGCCTTCGCCCGGATGGAACGGATCGCCAAGGAACGGATGTCTCTGAAAGAGACCGACACCATCAAGCCCCAGGATCTGGTTTCCATAAAGCCGGTCGTGGCGGCCATCAAGGAGTTCTTCGGTTCGAGTCAGCTCTCCCAGTTCATGGACCAGGTCAATCCCTTAGCCGAGCTCACCCACAAGAGACGCTTGAACGCCTTGGGCCCCGGCGGACTCTCCCGGGACCGGGCCGGATTCGAGGTCCGGGACGTACACTACACCCACTACGGCCGAATGTGCCCCATCGAGACCCCGGAAGGGCCGAATATCGGGCTCATCGTGAGTCTCGCCAACTACACCCGGGTCAACGAGTACGGGTTCTTGGAGACCCCCTACCGGAAGGTCGCCAAGGGAAAGGCCACCGGGGACATCGAGTACCTCTCCGCTATGGACGAGGAGCGGCACTTCATAGCTCAGGCTAACGCCCCCATCGACAAGAGCGGCAAGTTCACCTCCAACCTGATTTCGGTCAGAAAGGGGGGCGACTACATCACCAAGGACCCCGACAGCATTACCTACATGGACGTGAGTCCCAAGCAGGTCATCTCGGTGAGCACATCTCTGATTCCCTTTCTCGAGCACGACGACGCCAACCGGGCGCTCATGGGATCGAATATGCAGCGGCAGGCGGTGCCCTTGGTCTTTCCGGAGCCTCCGCGGGTGGGGACCGGTATGGAAGGGAAGACCGCCTACGATTCCGGGGTCCTGGTCAAGGCACGGCGAGGAGGGGTGGTCGAGCACGTGACATCGACCAATATCTATATCCGTCCCGACGGCGGGTCCAAGAAAGATGTAGACGTCTACGATCTGATCAAGTACCAGCGGACCAACCAGGACACCTGCTTCAATCAGAAACCGGTGGTAAGCCTCGGGCAAAAGATAAAAGCCGGCGACGTCCTCGCGGACGGACCGGCCACCTACGACGGAGAGCTCGCCTTAGGCCGGAACGTCTTAGTCGGCTTCGTGCCTTGGAACGGGTACAACTACGAGGATGCCATCCTTATTTCGGAAAAGATCGTCAAAGAGGATATCTTTACCTCGATCCATATAAAAGAGTTTACCACCGAGGTCCGAGAAACAAAGCTCGGCCCCGAAAAGCTGACACGGGATATCCCCAACACCGGCGAGGGATCCTTGGAGCAGCTCGACGAGGAGGGAATCATCCGGATCGGCGCCAAGGTGAAGTCCGGCTACATCTTAGTCGGAAAGGTCACCCCGAAATCGGAAACCGAGACCACTCCCGAGTTCAAGCTCTTGAACTCTATCTTCGGAGAGAAGGCTAAGGAGGTCCGGGACACCTCCTTGAAGGTACCCCACGGGGTAGAGGGAACGGTTATCGACGTACAGCGTCTGAAGCGTTCGGAGGGAGACGATTTGAGCCCCGGGGTAGACGAAGTGGTCAAGGTCCTTATCGCCACCAAGCGGAAGCTCCAGGAAGGGGATAAGATGGCCGGGCGCCACGGCAATAAGGGTGTTATCGCCCTGGTCCTTCCGGAAGAGGATATGCCCTTCATGGACAACGGTACGCCCCTGGACCTGTGCTTGAACCCCTTGGGAGTGCCGAGCCGAATGAATCTGGGGCAGATCCTGGAAACCGAACTCGGATGGGCCGGAGAGGTCCTCGACGAGTGGTATTCCACGCCGGTTTTTCAGTCCGCCACCAACGAGATGATCGAAAACAAGCTCAAAGAGGCGGGACTGCCGATCAACAGTAAGACCCCTCTCTACGACGGGAGGACAGGCGAGCGGTTCGAGAACGACGTTTTCGTGGGGATTATCTATATGCTGAAGCTCCATCATCTCGTCTCCGACAAGATGCACGCCCGGTCCACCGGTCCCTACTCGCTGGTTACTCAGCAGCCCTTGGGCGGAAAGGCCCAGTTCGGCGGTCAGAGGCTCGGAGAGATGGAGGTCTGGGCCCTGGAGGCGTATGGCGCGGCCAACACCCTGCAGGAGCTCCTGACAATCAAGTCCGACGACATGGCGGGACGCGCAAAGGTCTACGAGAGCATAGTCAAGGGAGAGCCGTACTCCTCGGCGGGCGTCCCCGAATCGTTCAACGTCCTCGTCCAGGAGCTGAGGGGCCTCGCCCTCGATATATCGATTTACGATTCGCGGGGCAAGCAGGTCCCGCTGACCGAACGGGACGAGGAGCTCATCAATCGACAGGGGAGCCATTTCTAAGGCGAAGACAGGAAGGAGAAGCATGAGAGAGATCCAAGATTTTGATAATATAATGATAAAGCTTGCCTCGCCGGAGCAGGTTCGCGCCTGGTCCTACGGCGAGGTTAAGAAACCGGAGACCATCAACTACCGGACTCTGCGTCCCGAAAAGGACGGGTTGTTCTGTGAGAGGATCTTCGGTACCACCAAGGAATGGGAATGTTACTGCGGTAAATTCAAATCGATCCGCTACCGGGGCGTTATATGTGATCGGTGCGGAGTCGAGGTAACCCACTTCAAGGTGCGCCGTGAGAGGATGGGACACATTGAGCTCGCTTCGCCGGTATCTCACATCTGGTACTACCGATCGGTCCCTTCCCGGATGGGGCTTCTCCTCGATCTGTCCATAGCGGCCTTGCGGTCGATCCTCTACTACGAGAAGTACATCGTCATAGAACCGGGAGATACCGACCTGAAGCACATGGAGCTCCTCTCCGAAGAGGAGTACATGGAGGCCCGGGAACGATACGGGGTCGGCTTTACCGCCGGCATAGGTGCCGAAGCTGTCCGGACACTCCTGGAAAACCTCGACCTCGAGCTTTTAAGCGAAGAGCTCAGGGCGAAAATGGTGGAGAAGGGAGCCAAGGCGGACAAGCGCCTTCTTAAACGGATCGAAATCGTCGAGAACTTCAAGGGCTCGGGAAACCAGCCGGACTGGATGATCTTAGACGTCATCCCGGTCATTCCGCCCGAACTCAGACCCATGGTCCAGCTCGAAGGGGGGCGGTTTGCCACCTCCGACCTGAACGACTTATATCGGCGGGTCATAAATAGAAACAACCGGCTGAAAAGGCTCATGTCCCTAAACGCTCCGGATATCATCATCCGGAACGAGAAGAGAATGCTCCAGGAAGCGGTGGACGCCCTTTTTGATAACTCCAAAAAAAAGAGAGTGGTCAAGGGCGCTTCGAACCGGCCGCTTAAATCCCTCTCCGACATGCTCAAGGGGAAGCAGGGACGCTTCCGGCAGAACCTCCTCGGAAAGCGGGTGGACTACTCGGGACGAAGCGTTATCGTAGTAGGTCCGGATCTCAAGCTCCATCAGTGCGGACTTCCCACCAAGATGGCCTTAGAGCTCTACAAGCCCTTTATCATGAAAAAACTCGTCGAAAAGGACGTGGTCTACAATATCAAGAAGGCGAAGAGCCTCGTCGAACAGGAGACCCCCGAGGTGTGGGCGGTTCTCGACGAGGTGGTCCGGGAGCATCCGGTGCTCTTGAACCGCGCGCCGACCCTTCACCGATTGGGAATCCAGGCTTTCGAGCCGGTCTTAGTAGAGGGAAAGGCGATCAAGCTGCACCCTTTAGTCTGCCACGCCTACAACGCCGACTTCGACGGCGACCAGATGGCGGTCCATGTGCCTTTGACTCAGGCGGCCCAGATCGAGTGCTGGACCCTCATGCTGAGTGCCAATAACCTCCTCAATCCTGCTAACGGGAGCCCCATCGTGTTCCCGTCTCAGGATATGGTCTTAGGGATAAACTATCTGTCCCGGGAGAAGCCGGGAAGCAAGGGGGAAGGGAAGTACTTCTCTTCCGTCGAGGAGGTCCTCATGGCCGTGGAAGCACGGTCGGTGGAGTACAACACCATCTGCAAGGTCCCCTGCGACGGAGAAATATTGGAGACCACTCCCGGACGGGTAATCTTGAACGAAGATCTTCCCGATGAGATCCCCTTTATCAATTTCACCTTAGGGGAAAAGGAGCTTCGAACCCTGGTGTCCACCTGCTACAACAAGTACGGCGCCGCTACAACGGTAAGGATGCTCGATTCGATCAAGGAGCTGGGTTTCAAGTATTCGACACTCTTCGGGGCCACCATCGGACTCGACGACATCGTAATACCTGAAGAAAAGGTCACTATGATCGACGATGCCAACTCCAAAGTCGAGGAGATACAGAGCCAATATCTCCAGGGACACATTACCCAGGAAGAGCGGTACAACCGGGTCGTCGAGGTGTGGAGTAAGACCAACGAGGATCTGACCGGAGTGCTGATGACGACCCTCAAGCAGGACCGGCAGGGCTTTAACCCGGTGTGGATGATGGCCAACTCCGGTGCCCGGGGAAGCCGGACCCAGATTCGGCAGCTCTCGGGTATGCGGGGACTGATGGCGAAACCCTCGGGCGACATCATCGAGCTTCCCATCCGATCGAACTTCAAGGAGGGGCTTTCGGTCATCGAGTTCTTTATCTCCACCAACGGAGCACGGAAGGGGCTTGCCGATACCGCCTTGAAGACCGCGGATGCCGGGTATCTGACCCGGCGCCTCGTGGACATAGCCCAGGATGTGGTGGTCAACGAGGAAGACTGCGGAACAATCAATGGAATCGAAACCCGGGCCATCAAGGACGGCGAAGAGGTCGTGGAATCACTCCAGGACAGAATCGCCGGGCGATTCACCTTGGAGCGGGTCAAGCATCCCATTACCGGCGAGGTCATCATCGACGTCAACGAAGAGATCACCGACGAGCTCGCCGAGACCATCGAGGAAATCGGGGTGGAGAGCGTGCGTATTCGGACGGTACTCACCTGTGAAACCAAGCACGGTGTCTGTAGAAAATGCTACGGCCGGAACTTGGCCACCCACAAGCACGTGGATATCGGGGAAGCGGTGGGAATCATCGCCGCTCAGTCGATCGGCCAGCCGGGAACCCAGCTGACCATGCGGACCTTCCATATCGGGGGGGCCGCGACAAAGGTGAGCGAGGAAAACCGGATCACCCTGAGGTACCCGGTTCTCGTCAAAGAAATCAACGGGAATACCGTCGAGCTCAAGAACGGCGATATCCTCTTCACTCGGAAGGGGAACATCGTGGTCGCCCGGGTATTCGAGGAATTCGAGCGGTCGAAGAAGGACAAGATAAAGGTCAAAGAGGGAGTCAAGATAGCCCGGGGCGACGTGATCATGCAGCGTGACGGCGAAGACATAACCGCGCCCGAAGTCGGCTATATCCACCTGGAGCAGGACAGGGTCCTCCTCATAGCCCAGGACCAGCGGATCGATATCCGGAACGGGGCGGAGCTTCTCGTTCACGAGGGAAAGTACGCCGGAGCGGAAGAACCGCTTGCGATTTTCGATCCCTTCTCGGAGCCGATCATCGCCGAGGTCGACGGAAAGGTGCGTTTTCAGGACATCGTCTTAGGCACCACCCTGAAAGAGGAGATCAACGAGGACACCGGCAACATCGAGAAAAAGATAGCCGAGTTCACCCTCGAGTCCCTCCAGCCCCGGATCATTATCGAAGACGAATCCGGACAGGAGCTCACCGGATACTATCTGCCGGGGGGGGCCTACCTCAATATCGAGGACGGCGAGAAGGTGACCGCGGGGCGGACCCTCGCCAAGATTCTCAAGGAGAGCGTCAAGACCAGGGACATTACCGGTGGTCTCCCCCGGGTCGGCGAGCTCTTCGAGGCGAGAAAGCCCAAGAATGCCTCGGTCCTGGCCAGAATAAGCGGAACCGTTCACTTCAAGAACATTGTGAAGGGGAAGCGGGTTGTCAACGTCGAGGATGAGTTCGGAAATTCCTTCAAGCATCTAATCCCCATGGGCAAGCATCTCTTTGTCCGGGACCGGGACACCGTCGAGGCCGGAGATATGCTCTGCGAGGGAAGCGTCGATCCCCATGATGTCTTAGACATTCTGGGTGAAAACGCCCTGCAGAGCTTCCTGGTAAACGAGGTCCAGGAGGTCTACCGGCTCCAGGGAGTCAACATCAACGACAAGCACATCGGAGTCATTATCAGGCAGATGATGCGGAAGGTCCAGATCGCTCAGGTGGGGGACACGAATTTCATCTACGGCCAGCAGGTGGACAAATTCAAGTTCCACGAAGAGAATGCCAAGGTTATCCGCGAGGGCGGTCAGCCGGGCGTAGCCGTACCTCTGCTGTTAGGTATTACACGCGCGAGCCTCAACATCGACAGCTTCTTCTCCGCCGCCTCTTTCCAGGAGACCACGCGGGTTCTTACCAACGCCGCCATCGAAGGCAGCGTAGACGAGCTGAGGGGGTTGAAGGAGAATGTAATTATCGGGCACCTGATTCCCGCGGGAACCGGAATGAAGGAATACAAGAACATAAAGCTCTACGACGAGCACAGCGAGGATTTGGACGCCACCGTCCAGGATATTCTCGAGCAGCGGAAGCTTGCCGAAGAGCTCGAAGAACCGGAGGAGGCCCCGGTAGAGCAATAGAGGAGCAATAGAGGGGCCTTGACTTTTTCGACGAACCTTGATAGATTTGCCCCTCTAATACAGGGATAGAGAACACAACAGCAAGTATTATAGAAAGGATATAGAGTAGATGCCGACAATTAACCAGTTGATACGAAAGGGCAGAAAGGTAACGTCAAAGAAGACGAAGGCCCCGGCCCTCGAATCGTGCCCTCAGAAGAGGGGTGTATGCACCAGAGTTATGACCGTAACCCCGAAAAAGCCGAACTCAGCCTTGAGGAAGGTCGCCAGGGTGAGACTCTCCAACGGGATCGAGGTCACGGCCTATATTCCCGGAATCGGTCACAATCTCCAGGAGCATTCGGTTGTTCTTTTGCGGGGCGGACGGGTCAAGGACCTTCCGGGAGTGCGGTATCACATAGTCCGCGGCGCGAAAGACACCTTGGGTGTCGACGACAGGCGAAAAGGGCGGTCCAAGTACGGCGCCAAGAAGCCTAAGGCGTAGATGGTGTAGAGGGAAAAAATGTCGAGAAAGAGAGCAGCAGAACCGAGAGAATTAGTCCCCGATTCGAGATACAACAGTAAGATATGCGCGAAGTTCATGACCCGAATGATGCTGGACGGAAAGAAATCGACCAGTGCCGCCATCCTGTACGAAGCGATGGAGAAAGCCGCGGCCCAGTCCGATAAGGAGCCGTTGGAAACATTTCTCAAGGCGTTGGACAACGTCAAGCCGATGGTCGAGGTCAAGTCCCGGCGCGTCGGCGGTTCCACATATCAGGTTCCCGTAGAAGTCAGGGACTCCCGGCGGGAGGCGCTCGCCATGAGGTGGATTATCACCGCGGCGAGGGCCAGGAAGGGTAAAGCCATGAGCGACGGATTGGCCGCTGAGCTCATCGATGCTTTCAACAATACCGGGACAGCGGTCAAAAAGAAGGAAGATACCCACCGGATGGCCGAGGCCAATAAGGCCTTCTCCCATTTCCGATGGTAAGCTTATATGTGTTAGAAAAAAATTAAAATTTTTCGCTTGATTAGGTGTCTAACACTTGATACAACCCGAATTATACGGTATGGTGACCAACCGTGTTTTTTGATTGGTGCCCTACGTGCCCGTAACCGACTAGCGTTTGAAGTAGGCGGTAACGGGCGCGGAAAAGCCAAACCAATCGTCCCCGAAAGGCGTAAAAAGCGGCCTGGAAACGGATGGTAAGGTGGTAGGTTCTTAGCTTCTAGGAATTTAAACATGTTTTGACGGTTCTGCGCCGGCGAAATCCCACCTGCTAAGCACAGTTTCGCATAAGTCCGCGTGACACGTCTGCAAGGAATATTGCGTATTATTGGGAAGCGGATTTGTCCGTTTTCTATAATATAGATAACAACACGAATACAATATGGAGAGGATTGCAAGGAGGAAAACGGATGGCTAAGGAAAAATTTGCACGAACGAAGCCACATATTAACGTCGGCACCATCGGTCATGTCGACCACGGAAAGACGACGCTCACCGCCGCTATCACCATGATTTCCGCTAAGAAATACGGTGATAAGCTGATGAAGTACGAGGACATAGATAATGCTCCGGAAGAAAAAGAAAGGGGTATTACGATCAACACCCGGCACGTAGAGTATCAGACCGATAACCGGCACTACGCTCACGTCGACTGTCCGGGACACGCGGACTACGTCAAGAACATGATTACCGGTGCCGCTCAGATGGACGGCGCGGTTCTCGTCGTAGGCGCCGACGACGGTCCCATGTCGCAGACCCGGGAGCACATCCTGCTTGCACGTCAGGTAGGCGTTCCCGCTATCATCGTGTTTCTCAACAAAACCGACTTGGTCGACGACCCCGAGCTGATCGATCTCGTGGAGATGGAGGTTCGTGAGCTTCTCTCGACCTACGATTTCCCCGGCGACGATATTCCGATTATCCGGGGTTCCGCCTTCCAGGCGATGGAGAACATCGAAGATACCGATAAGATCCAGCCCGTCGTAGAGCTCTTGAACACCATGGACGAATACTTTCCTCTTCCCGAGAGGGACATCGACAAGCCCTATCTTATGCCTATCGAGGACGTTTTCTCCATCCAGGGGCGGGGGACCGTCGTTACCGGAAGGATCGAACGGGGAGTCATCAAGGTCGGCGAAGAAGTCGAGATAGTCGGTATCAAGGACACTAAAAAGACCGTCGTTACCGGCGTCGAGATGTTCAACAAGCTCCTCGATCAGGGCGAGGCCGGAGATAACATCGGCGCTCTCTTGAGAGGGGTGGAAAAGCAGGAGGTCGAGAGGGGCCAGGTATTGGCTAAACCCGGTTCGATTACTCCGCATATGAAGTTCAAGGGGACTATCTACTGCCTGACCAAAGAAGAGGGAGGACGGCACAGCCCGTTCTTTACCGGATATAGGCCTCAGTTTTATTTCAGGACCACCGATATTACCGGAACGGTAACCCTCCCCGAGGATAAACAGATGGTTATGCCCGGCGATCACACCGAGATCGAAGTCGAGCTTATCCACCCGATTGCTATGGAGAAGGGACTCCGCTTCGCCATCCGCGAAGGCGGAAGAACCGTCGCCAGCGGTCAGGTAACCGATATCGTAGAATAAGCAGTGAATAACCCCCGTCCTGAGAGGCAGTATGCTCAACGGACGGGGTTTTATTTCAGGAGATACAATGGCTAGTGACAGGATTCGAGTTAGGCTGAGAGGATTTGACATAGAACTCATTGATCAGAGTGCCAAATCCATCGTCGATACGGTAGTCAAGGCCGGAGCGGAAGTGGCCGGTCCGGTCCCGTTGCCCACACGTATTAACAAGTTTACCGTGCTGCGGTCGCCGCATGTCAACAAAAAGGCACGGGAGCAGTTCGAGATGAGGACTCACAAGCGCCTTATCGATATCATCAGCCCGTCTTCCTCCGTGATGGACGCCCTGATGCGGCTCGAACTCCCGGCCGGTGTCGATGTAGAAATCAAACAGTAGATACAGAGGGAAACAATGATAGGGTTAATCGGCAAAAAAATCGGAATGACACAGGTGTTCGACGAAAAGGGAGTCATTACGCCGGTTACAGTTATTCAGATCGATGAAAACACCGTCGTCGCCGAACGCAGTAAAGACAAGCACGGTTATGACGCCGTCGTCTTGGGTGCCGGCGATATGAAGGAAAGGCGGGCGACTAAGCCGTATAAAGGACAGTTCCCTGAAGGGGCTAAGCCTAAACGGATTCTCAAGGAGTTTCGCGAGTTCGACGCTGAGTATACGGTAGGCGGAAGCCTCGGGGTTGAGTTGTTGGGAGGTCTGGAATACGTCGACGTTCAGGGGGTATCCAAAGGCAAAGGATATCAGGGCGTCATGAAGAGACACGGATTCGGTGGCGGGCGTAAGACTCACGGGTCTAAGTTTCACCGGGGCTTAGGATCGACCGGTATGGCCGCATGGCCCTCTAAGGTCCAGAAGGGAACGAAGATGCCGGGACGTATGGGCGCGGACAAGGTCATCGTGCAGAACTTAAGGGTTGTCCGAGTCGATGCGGATAAGAAGGTAATCCTGGTAAAGGGAGCGATCCCCGGTCCCCGGGGCAGCTCGGTGATCGTGCGGGAAGCGAAGAAGAAGTACTAGCAAGTAAGGAAGAAGATACCATGGAAAAGAAGGTCTTTTCGCTGGATAATATAGAGGTCCGAAGCATAGAGCTCAGCGACGCCGTGTTCGGCTGCGAGGTGAGTGAGGGCACTATATACTATGCCGTCAACAACGAGCTGGCTAATCGCCGGGTCGGAACAGCCTCCACGAAAACGCGGTCCGAGGTGCGGGGCGCTAAGTCAAAACCCTGGCGCCAGAAGGGCACAGGTCGGGCCCGTGCGGGACGCAGACGTTCGCCCCTCTGGGTGGGCGGCGGAATTACCTTCGGGCCGAAGCCTCGGGATTACAGCTATAAGATGCCCCGGAAAATGAAGCGGGCGGCGATGAAATCGATTCTGAGTCTCAAGGCGAAAGACGGGAGCATGAAGATCGTCGAAAACTTTACCGTAGAATCGGGAAAGACCAAGGAGCTCGCTGCAATCCTCTCCAAGATTATCGAGAAGCAACGAACCGTGCTCGTTCTCTCCGAAGACGACGGGATGCTCAAAAGGGCCGGAGCCAACATTCCTTGGCTCAAGTTTCTTTCTTACAATCGCTTGAGCGCCCACGAGCTTTTCTACGGAAAGCAGGTTTTGGTCCTCGAGGACGCCGCTAAGAAGCTTAACGATTTTTATGCCGAGCAGAAGGCGCCGGTAGCGGAGTAAGGTTATGAATGCAGATCAGATTATCATAGAGCCCCTGGTGACCGAAAAAACGAACCGGTACAGGGAAAGTGATCCGAGGAAATACGTCTTCAAGGTGCTTCCGAGCGCTAACAAGTACGAGATTATGAAGGCGGTTAAAGAACTGTTCTCGGTGAGCCCGGTGGGATGCAGAGTGATGAACGTCAAGCCCAAGACCAGGACGGTCAGATCCCGGTCCGGATACCGGGTGGGGAAAACCCCGAATTGGAAGAAGGCGATTATCACTTTGAGTAAGGGCGAAACCATCGAGATCTTCGAGGGAGTCTAGGAGAAGAAATATGCCACTTAAGAGTTATAAACCCAAGACACCGAGTCTGCGTTTTACCACGAGTCTCAGTTTCGAGGAGCTGACCGGAGCCAAGCCCGCTAAGAACCTGACCAAAGGGCAGGCTTTCAAGGCCGGACGCGGTGCCGGCGGCCGAACGAGCGTTAAGCGTAAGGGCGGGCGACACAAGCGAAGGTACCGGGTCGTCGACTTCAAGCGCGATAATCACGGAGTTCCGGGTAAGGTGGCTACCATCGAATACGATCCCAATAGGAGCGCGAACATCGCTCTTGTATCCTACGCGGACGGGGATAAGAGGTATATCTTGGCGCCGAAGGGGCTCAAGCTCGACATGACCGTTCAGAGCGGCCCGAGCGCCCCGGTAAGTCTGGGAAACGCAATGCCCCTCGAGCGAATACCTTTGGGGATGGCGGTACACAATTTGGAGCTCCAGCTCGGACGGGGCGGTAAGCTCGTCCGCTCAGCGGGAGCCGAGGCCGTCCTCGTGGCCCGGGAAAAGGACTACGCAACCGTCAGGCTCCCGTCAGGTGAAATGAGGATGATTTTCAAAAAGTGCTACGCGTCAATCGGCGAAGTCGGCAACGAAGACCACATGAATGTGAGCCTCGGCAAGGCCGGAAGGTCCCGCTGGCTCGGTAAGCGGCCGAAGGTGCGCGGCGTTGCGATGAACCCGATAGATCACCCCCACGGAGGGGGTGAGGGCAAGACCTCCGGAGGCCGGCACCCGGTATCGCCTACCGGCGTACCGACAAAAGGTTATAAGACCCGGAAGAAGAAGAAGTATTCTAATAAGTTCATCGTGAAGAAGCGGAACAAGTAAGGAGATATCTGTGGCACGTTCTATAAAAAAGGGACCGTTTATAGAGAAAAAACTCTTCAAGCGGGTTGTCGAGATGAGCAAAGCCGGGAACAAGAAGATGGTCAAGACCTATTCCCGGTGCTCGACGATCATACCTGAGATGGTCGGGTTCACCATATCGGTCTACAACGGAAAGTCCTGGGTACCGGTATACGTCACCGAGAATCTCGTTGGACACAAGCTTGGGGAGTTCGCTCCGACACGGTTTTTTCGGGCCCACTCGCGGTCCGACAAGAAGCTCGAAAAACGATAAAACGAGAAACGGATAAACGGAATGGAAGCAAAGAAAGGCTATAAAGCTCAAGCGAAATATCTCATGATTTCGCCGACTAAGATGCGGAGGGTCGCCAATATAATCAGGCGCCAGCCGTATACCGAGGCCCTGGCCCTCCTCGAGAGTATGCCCCAGAAGGGGGCCAAGATGCTCAGGAAGGTAATTCAGTCCGCGGCGGCGAACGCCCTGGTCCAGAATAAGCAGCTCGACGAAGAAATGCTCTACGTCAAGGAGCTCCAAGTAAACGAAGGGCCCAGGTACAAGCGGGTCTGGCCGAGAGCGCGGGGACGGCGGGACATACTTCTGAAAAGGCTCAGCCACGTGTCGGTCGTAGTCGACGAGATCGCAGGAACGGGAGAATAAATTGGGACAGAAAGTCAATCCAACAGGTTTAAGACTCGGTATAAACAAGACATGGAAATCGAAGTGGTACGTAGACCCCAGGGAATACGCAGATACCCTTCATGAGGACTTGAAACTCCGCGAAGCCCTCGACAAGTGTCCCGAAGCCAGGGGTGCAGAGATCGCCGAGGTGGAAATTATTCGGCATCCCCAGCGGATTACAATCGTCGTTCATACTTCCAGGCCGGGTATTATTATCGGAGCCAAGGGATCCAACATCGAGAAGATCGGTGCGCGGCTGCAGAAGATTGCGGCAAAAAAGATCCAGCTCAAGATAAAAGAGATAAAGAAGCCCGAGGTAAACGCACAGATAGTGGCCGAGAATGTCGCCAGGCAGCTCCGTTCGCGTAGTTCTTTCAGACGGGCGTTGAAGATGGCGGTAGGTAACGCCATGAAGGGCGGAGTCCAGGGGGTCAAGATAAAGGTCGCCGGCAGATTGGGCGGCGCGGAAATGGCGCGGGTCGCTCAGTACAAGGAGGGGCGGATACCTCTTCATACTTTCCGAGCAAATATCGATTACGGTTTTTCCGAATCGAAGACCACCTTCGGAACTATCGGTGTCAAGGTGTGGATATACACAGGAGAGGTCTTCAAGAGAGACCGCAAGGAAGACGCCGGGCTCCTCGTCAAGACGAAGAAAGGCAAAGGCGAGAGGGAATAAGGAGCGGGAGACATGCTGAGTCCAAAACGAACAAAATATAGAAAGAAGCAACGGAGCAGCGGAGATGTGCGGGGCCTAGCTACCCGGCAAAACAGCATTTCCTTCGGTGATTACGGACTTGTCGCATTGGAGCCGAAGTGGATTACCAATCGGCAGATCGAAGCGGCCCGTATAGCCATGACGCGGCATATCAAACGAGGCGGAAAGGTATGGATTCGGATTTTCCCGGATATGCCCTACACCAAGAAGCCGGCTGAGACACGGATGGGAAAGGGAAAGGGAAACCCCGAATATTGGGTGGCCCCGGTAAAGCCCGGAACCGTCATGTTCGAGATGTCGGGAGTAGACTGGGAACTGGCCCATGCGGCTATGAAACTCGCCAGCAGTAAGCTGCCGATAAGAACAAAATTTGTCTCGAGACGAGACGCGGGATAGTGATATGAAGAATTCATTCGATGATTTGACATACGAAGAGCTGCATACCAAACGGGAAGAGTTGAAGAAGAAGTATTTCCAGATTCGGTGTGACCGTGTCGTGGGACACGTCGACAACCATCTCGAACTCCGCAATCTGCGAAGGCAAATCGCACGGCTGAACACGCGTATTCACGAATATGACCTGGGAATCAGGGCGGTATAGGAGACTGACGTGGCAGAAACGATTGAAAAGACAACCAAGAAGAGTTACACCGGCCGGGTGGTGAGCAATAAGATGGATAAGACCATCGTTGTGGAAATATCTACGATGAAGCTCCACCAGCTCTACAAGAAATACGTTACCCATTCGAAACGGCTCAAGGCTCACGACGAGCAGAATGAAGCGAACATCGGGGACACGGTGCGGATCATCGAAGCGAGGCCATACAGCAAAGAGAAGTGCTGGAAACTCACTGAGATCGTCGAGCGGGCGAAGTAAAACCCATAACGGGACGAGGATAGGTAGTACGAGGTACGGAAATGATACAGATGCAATCATATCTAAATGTTGCTGACAACAGCGGTGCAAAGCGAGTCCAGTGTGTAAAGGTCCTCGGAGGAAGCAAGCGTAAGAACGCCGGAATAGGAGACGTTGTGGTAGTTGCGGTAAAAGACGCACTGCCGAACGCTCCCCTTTCCAAAGGAGACGTCAAGAGGGCGGTCATCGTGCGGACGAAGAAAGAACACCGCAGGCCGGACGGGACCTATATACGGTTCGACGACAACGCCTGCGTGATGATCGACGCCAACAAGAACCCCTTGGGAAAGCGGATTTTCGGTCCGGTGGCACGGGAACTCCGGGACGCCAATTATATGAAGATCATATCCTTAGCGCCGGAAGTTCTATAGGAGCGGATTATGAAGAACGCGGTAAACACGAAATTGAGACGGGACGATCAGATTCAAGTCGTACAGGGACGGGAAAAAGGCAAGACGGGAAGGGTCTTGCGGGTCGACCGGACAGACGGCAAGGTAATCGTCCAGGGTATAAATATGGTCAAGAAAGCCGTCAAGCCGAAGAGGCAGGACGAAAAGGGCGGCATTATCGATATCGAGGCCCCCATCGACATCTCCAACGTCCAGGTGATGTGCAAGAAGTGCGGGCCGTCGCGGATAGGCATCCGGGAAGAAAAGGGAAAGAAAGAACGAATCTGTAAGAAATGCGGGGATACACTGTAATGGCCGACGGATACACACCACGACTCAAGGAACTCTACGACAAGGTCGCGTCTGAGATAAAAACCGAATTCGGATATTCTTCGGTGATGGAGATGCCCAGACTCGAAAAGGTCGTCGTAAGCGTAGGGGTAGGGGAAGCGATCCAGAACAAGAAGCTCCTCGACTCAGCCTGCGACGAAATTGCCCTCATAACCGGGCAGCGGCCGATGAAGACCAAGGCGAGGAAGTCGATCTCGAACTTCAAGGTTCGTCAAGGAATGGAGATCGGGGCGAAGGTGACCCTCCACGGCAATTACATGTGGGAATTTCTCGACAGGCTCATTAACGTAGCACTGCCCAGGGTCAAAGACTTTCGGGGAGTAAGTGAAAATGCCTTCGACGGAAACGGTAACTACTCGCTGGGTATAACCGAGCAGATTATCTTCCCCGAGATCGACTACGACAAGATAGAACGGATCAGCGGACTGAATGTCGTGATCGTGACGACCGCGAAGACAGACAAAGAAGCGCGTACTCTTCTGGCCAAGCTGGGTATGCCTTTTACTAAGAAAAGCGCTTAAGCGTGCGGGGAGTTGTAGGGAATGGCTAAGAAATCGATGATAATCAAGGCTCAAAGAAAGCCGAAATACATGACACGAAAGGTGAACCGGTGTCGAATATGCGGCAGGCCGCGGGGATACATGCGCAAGTTCCAGATGTGCAGGATATGTTTCCGGGAATTGGCGAGTAAGGGCCTTATACCCGGTGTAACCAAATCAAGTTGGTAGGAGAGTGAGATGGCTGTAACAGATCCTGTTGCTGATATGCTGACCAAAATACGGAATGCCAGCGCGGCACGATTCGAGAAGGTCGACATTCCGGTTTCCAAGATCAAACTAGAAGTCATTAAGATCCTTAAGAACGAAGGATACATAAAGAATTTCAAGAAGATAACCCAGGGAAATTTTAATCAGATCAGGGTGTTTCTCAAATACACTGAGCTGAATGAACCGATTATCCATGGGCTCAAGAAGATCTCGAAACCCGGAAGAAGGATGTACTCCGGTTACCGGAACATGCCCCGTGTATATAACGGATACGGGACCGTCATTGTTTCAACCTCGGCTGGCATTACCACCGGACGCAAAGCGGTGGAAAAGAGAGTCGGCGGCGAAATCATATGCTCGGTGTGGTAAGAGGAGCTTAAGATGTCTAGAATTGGGAAAATGCCGGTACAGATCCCGGACGGCATAAAAGTAGAATACAAACCCGGGAGCGTAACCGTCGAAGGACCTAAGGGAAAACTGTCTCAGGACGTTCTCCCCGAGGTGTCCATCGGCGTAAAGGACGGAGTTGCCGAAGTCACGCGGAAGAACGATTCCAAGCGTGCTAAGGCCCTCCACGGACTCTATCGCAAGCTTCTGTCGAATATGGTGACCGGTGTTACAACCGGTTTTACCAAGAACCTGGTTATAAACGGAGTCGGGTACCGGGCCGAGGTCCAGGACAAGATACTTGTATTAAACCTCGGGTATTCGAACCCCATCGAATTCCAGATCCCGGATGATCTGAGCATTTCCTGCGAGGGGAACAACAAGATCATCGTAACGGGAATCGACAGGCAGCGGGTAGGTCAGGTGAGCGCGGATATCAGATCTTTGAGGCCCCCCGAGCCGTACAAGGGCAAGGGAATCAAGTACGAAGACGAGATGATTCGCCGGAAGATAGGAAAAGCGGGAGTTAAGTAGGGTATGCCTATGAAGCGGATTGAAGAAAAAAAGGCGCGGCAGCTGAGAAGAAAGAGACATATCCGGAAAACCTTGAAGGGCACCGGTGAAAGACCTCGGCTCACCGTATACAGGAGCAACAAACACCTCTACGTACAGGTTATAGACGACGATGAAGGGAAAACACTTCTGTCGGTGAGCACCCGTGATAAGGGAGTCGAAGACATTACCAATAACGTGGAAGGTGCCGGGAAGCTCGGCGAGATTGTCGGGTCAAAGATGAAGGAAAGTAAGATCGACACCATCGTCTTCGATCGAAACGGATACAGATATCACGGAATCGTAAAAGCGATTGCCGACGGTGCACGTAAGTCCGGCATAAAGTTCTAGGGGGAAAGAGTGGATCAGCAACGAGATAATGAATATATCGAAAAACTCATCAAGCTTAATCGAGTCGCGAAGGTCGTCAAAGGCGGCCGCCGATTCTCCTTTTCCGCCCTAGTCGTCGTGGGTAACGGTAAGGGTAAGGTCGGGTACGGTTTCGGTAAGGCCAACGATGTCGCCGAAGCGATCCGGAAGAGCATCGATAAGGCTAAGAAGAGCATGATCGATGTTCCCATAAAGAAGGAGACCATTCCTCACGAGATAGTCGGCGAGTTCAAGAGCGCCCGGGTTCTTCTCAAGCCTGCATCGGCCGGTACCGGAATTATCGCCGGGGGACCGGTGCGTGCGGTCATGGAGGCCGGAGGAATCAACGATGTCTTGAGCAAGTCCTTAGGCTCGAAGAACACCATGAATATCTTGAAGGCGGTGTTCAACGGACTCGACAATATCATGGACGCTAAGGTTGTCGCCCGGCAGAGGGGCAAGAGTCTGCAAGAGATGTGGGGTTAACTGAAATGACTGTACGGATCACACTCAAGAAAAGTACTATAGGGAAAGTTCCGAAACAGAGGAAGACTGTTCACGCGTTAGGCCTTCGTAAGATCGGCCAGACCGTCGAGAAAGAGGCGACCCCGGCGATCATGGGAATGGTCCGTGCGGTGGCGCACCTCGTAAATGTTGAGGAGATAGGATAATGGCGGAACGAATGTTACGAGCGCCTAAGGGCGCCACAAAAAAAGCAACCCGGGTCGGCCGCGGCGACAGCGCCGGAAAGGGTTCCACCTGTGGGCGAGGCGACAAGGGACAGAACGCCCGGTCCGGAGGGGGAGTCAGGCCCGGTTTCGAGGGCGGACAGATGCCCCTGTACCGGCGTATTGCCCGGAAGGGTTTTTCCAACTATCCCTTCAAGAAGGAGTTTATAATCCTCAATCTCGAATCCCTCGAGAAGAACTACTCCGACGGAGATATAGTCTCGATGGATAGTTTAAAGGAAAAGAAGCTCATCAAGAAGACGAGTCCCGATGTCAAAATCCTCGGGAAAGGGGAGCTTACCAAAAAGCTCACCGTCGAAGTGGAGAAGATATCGAAGAATGCTCGAGAAAAGATAGAAAAGGCCGGCGGCAAGATCGTCGCCGCGGAAAAAAAAGCCGCGGCCGGGCCGGCGGAAGTCAAGAAAAAGGAAGTCAAGAAAAAGGAAGTCAAGACTGAGGACGTGCAA
>CAZXMO010000001.1:2043-8990 GCA_964641125.1 uncultured Spirochaetales bacterium | reverse complement strand
GGAAGTCAAGAAAAAGGAAGTCAAGAAAAAGGAAGTCAAGACTGAGGACGTGCAAGAAGAAGTGAAAGCTGAGGAGCAGGATAGTTAGTATGGCAAGCAACGCATTCCTCGACATGTTTCGCATAAAGGACCTGCGCGACCGGATTATATTCACGGTATTCATTCTCATTATATTCCGGCTCGGAGCGACCCTTCCGATCCCGGGAATTAATGTGAACGCGCTTAAGCTTTATTTCTTGTCGCAGGAAACCGGAGCGGGTATCGGTCTCACCGAGTATATCGATTTCTTTGCCGGAGGGGCTTTCAAGAACTTCTCGGTGTTCATGCTCGGAATTATGCCCTATATAACCACGAGCATCATCATGCAGCTCCTGCTCCTCGTTTTTCCGCAGCTGAAGAAGATCTCCCAGGAAGAGGGCGGACGCAAGAAGATACAGCGGTACACCCGGTACGGAACCGTCCTAGTATGTCTTATCCAGTCGTACGCGGTAACAATCTACGCCGATCAGATTCCCGATGCGGTAACCATTGCACGGTTGCCGTATACGCTGATAGCGATGATAACGGTTACCACGGGAACGGTTTTTCTGATGTGGCTCGGCGAACAGATAACGCAGCGGGGTATAGGAAACGGGATATCCCTCCTCATCTTCGCCGGCATTGTGGCGCGGATGCCGAACGCGATCTCTACCCTGATACGGGGAATACGAACCGGCGAGCTCAATCCGGTGTTCGTACTGATCGTTTTTATCATGTTCGTCGGGGTCGTCGCCCTAGTCGTCTACGAGCAGCGGGGGCAGCGGAAGATACCGGTTCACTACGCCAAGAGGGTCGTAGGAAGGAGGATGTACGGTGCTCAGAATACCTACATTCCCTTCAAGATAAATCCTTCGGGAGTCATCCCCGTCATCTTCGCATCTTCCATTCTCCAGTTTCCCTTGCAGATAGCGGGCAACTTGGGGACGAGAATCGAGTGGCTCGGAGACTTCGCGAACTGGCTTAGGTTCGGAGGAACGCCGTATTTGGTCATATACACCCTATTGATAGTTTTCTTCGCCTATTTTTACACTCAGGTAAGCCTGAATCCGTCTGAAATTGCGAAGCAGATACGGGAAAACGGCGGTTCCATTCCGGGAATTCGGACGGAAAAAACCGAGGAGTACCTGAACAAGATTTTGTCGAGGATCATACTCCCCGGTGCGCTTTTCCTCGCGTTTATCGCGATTATACCGACTATAGTTAATAAGCTGTTCAACTTTCCCATGGAAGTAGCTATGCTTTTGGGAGGAACCAGCCTGCTGATCATGGTAGGCGTCGATCTCGATACGGTTTCTCAAATCGAAGGTCATCTGCGGATGCATCATCATGAGGGCCTCGTTAAGAAGGGAAAGATCAAATCGAGGAATTTATAAGTGGATCAAGTATAGGGGAATACTATGAAAGTACGCGTAAGTGTTAAGCCGATTTGCGACAAGTGCAAGATAATACGCAGGCACGGAGTCTTGAGGATAATCTGCAGTAATCCGAAGCACAAACAGAGGCAAAGATAGGAGTCTTATAATGGCACGAGTAGCGGGAGTAGACCTCCCAAACAAGGCGGTACGGATAGCGCTCACATACATCTACGGAGTCGGTCATTCCACGGCGAAGGAAGTTTGCGAGAAGACCGGCATCGATCCGAAGGTCAAGATAAACGATCTATCGCCGGAGGACCTCAACAAGCTGAGAAAGGCACTGGAAAACGACTACAAAGTGGAAGGCCGTTTGAGGACCGAGGTATCTATGAATATCAAGCGGCTTATGGATATAGGCTGTTACAGGGGCTTAAGACACCGAAGGGGTCTCCCCGTTAACGGACAGCGGACTAAGACGAACGCCAGGACCCGAAAGGGTAAGCGTAAGACCGTCGCCGGTAAGAAAAAGGCATAACCAGTCAAGCGGAGGATTGAGAATTTGGCTAAGGTAAAGAAAAAGAAAGAGAAAAAGACAGTACAAATTGGAAAGGTATACATTCAAGCCACCTTTAATAATACTATCGTAACAATCACCGATCTGCAGGGGAATGCAATTTCATGGGCGAGCGCCGGGTCACTGAACTTCAGGGGTGCTAAAAAGTCGACCCCGTACGCGGCCCAGACTACGGCGGAGACCGCCGCGAAAACGGCTATGGACTACGGCCTCAGGGAAGTCCATGTTTTCGTCAAAGGACCCGGAGTCGGTCGAGAATCAGCCGTCCGTTCCTTAGGCAATCTCGGCTTGCAGGTCAGGAGTATCAAGGATATTACGCCTATCCCCCACAACGGGTGCAGGCCGAGGAAGACACGAAGAGTATAGGCTTGAGGGAGGAATAGAAAAAATGGGCAGATATACAGGACCGGTATGCAGACAGTGCCGGGCTGACAGACGAAAACTCTATCTCAAGGGCGAAAGGTGCAACAGCGCAAAGTGCCCTATAACGAAAAAGCGGAATCCTCCCGGTAAGGGCCCGAGAATGCGGATGAAGAAGATGTCCGACTACGGTCTCCAGCTCAGGGAGAAGCAGAAACTCAAAAGAATGTACGGAATGCTCGAAAAGCAGTTCCATATCTTCTTCGAAAAGGCGGACAGGATGTCCGGAAAGACCGGTGAAAACCTGGTAATGCTTCTCGAGAGCCGTCTAGATAACGTCGTGTATCGGATGAGATTCGCCGCTTCACGTGCTCAGGCCCGGCAGATCATTTCCCACGGCCACGTTCTGGTCAACGGAAAGCGTGTAACCATTCCCTCGTATATGATAAGGGAAAACGACGTCATCGAGATCAAGGACGAAAGCAGGAAGATGTTGTCCGTGAAGGAGAGCCTCAAGGAATACACACGGTCGGGAGTTCTGCCGTGGATCGACGTGGATCCCGACGCAATGCGGGGCACCTTCAAGGCGGTACCGAGAATCGGAGACGTGCCTGAGCTGAGTGATATCAAAGAAGCGCTGATCGTCGAGATGTACTCACGATAAGAGAACACAATACCAAGTAGGTAGCAGGGAGAATATATGGCGAGAAAAAACCTTCTTAAGGGATTTAAGAAGCCGAAGGGTATTACCTTCGAACATGCGGAGCAGGGGGACAATCACAGCCGCTTTATTGCGTACCCCTTCGAGCGCGGCTTCGGAACAACTATCGGAAACACCTTACGGAGGATTCTCCTTTCGTCGATACAGGGATACGCGATAACCGCCGTAAAGATAACCAGTTACGACAAGGACGGAAACCCGCATCTCGTGTCGAACGAATTCGAATCGATTCCCGACGTGGTAGAAGATACTCCCGAGATAATCAGCAACCTGAAGAAACTCAAGGTCAAGCTTCCCGCCGACGTCGAACAGAAAACGGTCTTTGTCGAGTTCAAGAAGGCCGGAGAAATCTCCGGGAAGGATATCGAAGACGGGAACGATATAACGGTAATCAACAAGGATCAGAAGATCGCGACCCTCATGGAAGGGGCGAACATAGATATGGAGATCCAGATCGATTTAGGCCGAGGATACATCCCGGCTGAGATCAACGAAAAGTACGTCGAAGTCATCGGTACAATTGCAGTAGATGCGATCTTCTCCCCCGTCGTTCGGGCAAAATACGAAATCGAGAATACACGGGTCGGTCAGCGAAGCGACTACGACAAGCTTCTCCTCGACGTATGGACAGATGGGACCTTGCGCCCCGAAGACGCGGTGGCTGAAGCGGCTAAGATAGCCAAAGACCACTTCACCATCTTCATCAACTTCGATGAGGACGTAATCATAAGCGATTCAGATATCGATGAGGACGAAGAGCGTGTCAGGGCCATTCTCGACACCCCGGTAGAGGAGCTCGAGCTTTCAGTCAGGTCGAGCAACTGTCTCAAGAACGCTAATATACGGACAATCGGGGATCTGACTAAGAAAACCGAGGAAGAGATCGCCAAGACCAGGAATTTCGGTAAGAAGTCTCTCCTCGAGATCAAGGAAAAACTCTCGGAGTGGAACTTGGGCCTCGGGATGACCGATTACAGCAGCCTCAAGACGGCGCGAAAACTGCAAAGCAGCAAGGAAGAAGAAGATGAACAATAGGATTGGATTCAACCGGCTGGGAAGGAAACCCAGCCACCGGAACGCTATGCATAGAAATATGGTATCCTCGCTTTTCAAATACGAACGGATAACCACCACCAAGGCTAAGGCCAAGGAAGTCCGCAGGTCGGCGGAAAAGATGGTTACCCGCGCTAAAGAGGACACCGTTCACAACAGGCGTGTTATCTCACGGGATATCAAGGATAAGGCGATTCTCGCTAAGCTCTTTACCGACATATCGCCCCGGTTCAAGGACCGAGAAGGGGGATATACGAGGATCTTGAAGATCGGCCGCAGGAACAATGACGCCGCGGAGATGGTTCTCCTCGAGCTCGTCGAAAAGAGCGAGGAAAAATCAAAGAAAAAGGCCGAAAAGAAGAAGAAACCGGAAGAAAAGCCGGAAGAAAAGCCGGAAGAAAAACCGGAAGAAGCCGAAAAAGAGGCCTAGTTTCACGGTATCTGATGTCACGGAGCTTGTGGACGAACGGGGGTTTTTTCGAAGCGAAACGCTTCGTGAAAACCCCCTTTTTTGTATTTTCAAGGACCTTACTTGATCATTCGCCTTCTATTCCGATAATATAAAAGAACGACTTAGGGAGGAACGCGCACACAGCATGAAATCTGTACAGAAGGTAGCTTTAAGCCTTCTCGTTACCGTCATAGTTTTCAGCGGATTTACCGTTTTAGCATTCTCCGGGCTCTTCGAATTCGTCGAGACCCGGTTCTATAATCAGCGTATCACCGATAATCTCCTCTCCGAGCTCGACGACGCCGCGGGAACCCTAGAGGAGTTTAATCGGAAATACATCCGGAGCTTCCGCGGTCTCCTCGAACAAGATTACATCAAAAGGTCATATCTGCCGAATCAGAGCACCGAAGATATAACCGAACGAAGGCAGCGCGTTTCGTACCTCGAGAAAGAGCTAAGCGGTTTTCTCTTTACCCGGTTCGTGGACTCAAGGGGACGTATTCACTTCAGCAGCCTGGAAAGTGATATCGCCGAAAGGCAGGATTTCGCGATAACATATAAGCGGTTCGAAGAAGTCGAGACCGGGGGAGATGTGGAAAATTACCTCGTTCGAGAAATGGGAGCCGAGGAAATCATTATCGACCGTGATTCGGGTACCCTCATCTACTCCTTTCCTTTCTTCGATATCCTCGATATTTACAAGGGATCGGCTCTCTTCTACGTATCGGTGCGCTCTCTGAGAGACAGCCTTATGCAGCAGAATATCATCCTGCCCGGGGAGAGCCTCGGGATCGTCGGATCAAGGGGATTCGTTATCGATCTTCCGGAGGAGACCGGACCTGAGGTGAGGGACGAAATTATCGCGAATTGGAACGATACAGGATCCTTCGACGATAAGATAACCCTGATGGGCAGCGAAGACGGACGGAGGTATGTCCTTCTGTCCACGGTGACCCAAAACGGGGTATGGCTCGGGCATCTCGTGGACTCCGAGCGCTTTACCCTCAATACGTACTTGAGAATAATCCTCCTCGCATCCTTTTTTATCGCCTTTTTCATGATTCTCTTTCTCATCTTGAGCTTCCGACAGGACAAACTGATCGTACTTTCGGAGCGTATCAAACGTTTTCAGATCAATTTCCTAAAAGAGTATGTAGAGAAGAGCGATTATATCGATAAGGACGTGTGGAGACGCGATATAGCTTCTAAAAAGGGACTGGTAAGCCGCGAGATCAAGCGGGGGATTGGAAACCTAAAACCGGGACAGGAGGTCGATGTAGACGCCCTTATCGACCGGAGCTGGGATGAGATCCTGAACGTTATAGGCAGCAAAGTCGCGGAACATCGAATAGAAGGAACGGAAGCGGCGAGCGCTATAAAGCTCGAAAACCTGGAAAGGGCCTTGGAAAAGGTCTTGCAGAGCGGTTCCCTTGTGGTACGTACCGAGGGAACCGCCGAAGTCAGCAAGCCGGCCGAGGCGGAAGCCGCGGAGGCGCCTAAGGCCCGTGAGACCGATCCTTTGGAAGCGCCCCCGGGGGGGCTCGGCAAACCGATAGAGGTCGAGGATGTCGAGGATGTTGAAGATTTCGAAGAGGCCGAAGCGATAGAAGAGGTAGAATTCGTCGAGGAGGTCGAAGAGTCCTCCTATTCGGAAGAGACCGAGAGAACCGCCGCGCCGGAGGCGGCAGAAGCGGTTGAAGAAATCGATGAAGTCGAGCCGGCTGAAGAACTCCCCGAGGAGGGTGAAAGTCTCGAGATCGAGGAACTCGACCGATCTCAGGAAGAGAGTGCCGAAGAGCTTGCCGAAGCGGAACCGATCGAGTACGTGGAAGAAGAACCCGAGGAGCTGGAGGAGCTGGAAGAGGTGGTTCTCGAGACCGCGGAGGCTGAAGAAGGAAGGAGCTTCACGGCGGCTAAACCGGAGGAGCTTGGTGATTTCGAGGAGCCGGAACCTGAAGAGGTCGAAGACATTCCCGAAGAGAGTCCCGAGCAATTCGAAGAACCGGAAGAGGAGGCCCCGGAAAGTCCCGAAGAGGTAGAAGAACCGCCGTACGAGGAAGTTCACCCCGAGGAAATCGAAGAAGCCGAAGAGTACATCGATACGGAAGCCCCCGAAGAGGTTGAACCGGCCCGGGAAGAGGAGGAGGTGGAAGATGTCGAGGAGATCGACGAGGAGTACGATGAAGTCGAAGAGCTCGTGCCGCTTCCCGATTTCTATGTGACGGGCCGAACCGAGGAACCCCTCGAGGAACTCGAAACCCCGGAAATGAGCGACGAGGCGGAGGAAATGGTCCTCGAACGGGTTTCCGGAGGATACTCTTTCTTCGGAAACTACGGCGACGGATTTTACGGTACTTCGGTGAGGGCGGATTGGAAAATGCATGGAGGAGAATT
>CAZXMO010000001.1:0-1943 GCA_964641125.1 uncultured Spirochaetales bacterium | reverse complement strand
GAGATCGATGAGATAGAAGAGGCGGAAGATGTAACCCCCGAGGAGGTAGAATCGGAACTTACGGCCCTGATAAAGAAGGGCTTAATCGAGATCATGTCGATCGATGATATTCTCGGAAAGCTCGATAACCTCGACAGGGCGGTCGAGGTTATCGAGGGGGTGTTTACAATAACCGAGAAGGTGTTCGAAACTCCGAGTGGGGATATAAAGGACGAAAATCTCAAGACCCTGGCGGATGAAGTTCTCGGCGAGAAGGAAGAGCAAACCGCACCACCCGACACCGACGAGGAGGGACATCCGGTTACGGATGATTCTTCTATAGGAGAGCTCTTCTCCTACTCAGATGTCGAGCTTCCCGTCGAGTTCGGAGAGATAGTCGAAGAGGAGGAAGCCCGTAAGGATATAAGCGAACGACGGGAGTTCTGTCTTCAGAATGAGGGTTTCAACCTGGATATCTTTATCCGGTATCAGTCTCTCTCCCAGCAATCCGGACCGATCAAGAGTCTCCTATTCCTCTCGAGGAACTTCGGCGCCTTGTTCGGAGCTGTGCTGGTCCCGAAGGGAAACGAGATGCTTCCGGAGCTCACCATCGGACTCGATGCCGACAGCATCTCTTCACTCCGCTTCGATTCACAGGGAGATCTGGCCCGCTTGGTCGTCGACGAGAGGAATCTCTCTCTGGTAAAGATTTCCCGGATAAATAACCCGAAATACAAACCGGCCGTGTCCGAGAACGACCGGCGTTACCTCTCATCCCTCTTCCTTATACCCGGAATATTCGATGAAAAGCCGATGATTCTTCTCCTCGGCATTAAATCCGACACTCTGGGGTTAGACAGACTCGTCGAGCAATTGATCGAAATGTGTTAATATATCACATAGATATCCTTCGGCTTGACAAATTACAAAATCCGTATATAATTGCATGAATATTGTTAGTGGGGGAAGTATATGACTGTATGGTTAACGATTATACTTTCTCTCGCTGGTTTGGTTCTAGGTTGGATTATCAGATGGCTTTATGCCAGATTTCAACTATCGTCATCAGAGCAGAAAGCAGAGCGGATAAAACAGGATGCGATCAAGGAGGCGGAAGCAAAGAAGCGTGAAGTCCTCCTTGAAACAAAAGACCAGCTCATACAGGAGCGGAATGCACAGGAGCAGGAATTTAGGGAGCGGAGAAACGAACTCCAGCGATTTGAACGCCGTTTACTGCAGAAGGAAGAAAACCTAGAGAATAAAACGACGGGGCTTGAAAAGCAAGCACAGATGTTGTCAGACCGTGAGGGGAAGCTTTTAGAAAAAGAAGAATATTTGGTTCGTGAAGAAGAGCGTTGGACCCTGGAGCTGGAAAAGCTCGCGGGAATTACCGCCGAAGAGGCAAAGGCGCTCATTATTTCATCGATGGAGGATGATGCCAAGCACGATGCTCAGGTCATCATCAACAAGATCGAACAGGAGGCTAAGACCAGCGCCGAGAAACGGGCTCGGGATATTTTAGTAACCACAATTCAGAGAATCGCCACGGACATCAGTTCGGAAGTTACCATCACCTCGGTGGATCTCCCGAACGACGAAATGAAGGGGCGGATCATAGGGCGGGAGGGACGGAACATCCGGACTCTCGAGACCCTTACCGGGGTAGATATCATAATAGACGATACCCCGGAAGCCGTTGTTATTTCCTGCTTCGATCCTGTCCGGAAGGAGATGGCCCGGGTGAGTCTGGAACGGCTCATCGCCGACGGGAGAATCCACCCCGCACGGATCGAAGAGGTGGTCCACAAGGTTTCCAAGGAGATCAGTCAGACCATCTACGACGAGGGCGAAAAGGTCGCCTTCGATCTCGGAATCCACAACATAGGTGAAGAGGGAATCCGCGCATTAGGCCGGCTCCACTTTCGAACGAGCTACGGACAAAATGTGCTCAACCATTCCAAGGA